>NZ_CP070353.1:2852500-3152500 GCF_016919405.1 Ensifer sp. PDNC004 | reverse complement strand
CGCGAAACCGCGACATTCGCTTCGTCTGGATCATGGGCGCCGACAACCTGAAAAGTTTCCACCGCTGGCAGAACTGGCAGAAGATCGCCCGCACCTTCCCGATCGCCGTCATCGATCGGCCGGGCTCGACGCTCGCCTATCTCTCCTCGCGCATGGCGAAAACTTTCGACTATGCCCGCATCGACGAGGACGATGCGCGGCGCCTCCCCTTCCACCGCGCGCCCGCCTGGACCTTCATCCATGGACCGCGCTCATCGATGAGCTCGACGGCGCTGCGCGCCGCCGGTGGAGTATGATTTCCTGGGATTCAGTTCTGCTGTCTTGAAACAGCTACGGTTTGATGCCTACATTCATGGACGGTTCGATCTTTGTTCGAATCGAAAGTGCCTGTTCTGTTCATGTGGAAAGGAAAGACCCTGACAACAGCACACGCCAAGGGATATGCGGTTACCGCATTCCCGCGCAGCACGGGATCTAGCGACGAAGCCGCTGTCCGTGCGCTTCAACTGGTCCTCGAGAGCCTAGAGGACTCGAAGGCAGAAGACATCGTCAGCATCAACATTGCCGGTAAGTCGGCGCTGGGAGACTTCATGGTCGTTGTCTCCGGGCGATCGAGCAGGCATGTGATGGCCATAGCCGATCACCTGACGACCGACCTGAAAGACGGGGGCTTTGGCAATGCCCGTGTCGAAGGTCTGGAAGGTGGTGACTGGGTGCTGATCGACACCGGTGATGTGATCGTTCACATCTTCCGGCCGGAAATCCGGGAGTTCTACAACATCGAGAAGATGTGGGCGGCTCCCGAGATCGAGGACGGCACCTTGCATTGAGACCGACCGGGTCGCCGCGCAGCTAAATGCCGGACGAGCCGAGTTGCGGTCATGCATGAATGTGAAGGGCTGGCGCCGCCTTGGGCGGCGTTGTCAGCCGGATGTTTGTTGCGACTGATCGTAACTTTCAGGCCCGTCAACCGGACGAGGCGCGCAGCGGCGCTGCAAGGCTCCAGGAACGCGGCATAAGATTCTCCTTGAATCGACCCGATTTCAGGAACTATGCAGTGCGCGTTGCAGCACTACAGCGCCGCGCGTCTTATCGGACGCGCAAAGGACGCTGTAGCACTTTGAATCGCTGCATGTTTCCTTTAATCGGCTGCGATTAAAGGAAACATGCAGTTGCGAGGACGGACAAGGTCATGCGTATCGGACTTTTCGCAGTCGGCCGCCTCAAGGCGGGGCCGGAAAAGGATCTTGCGGCCCGTTATCTCGATCGCTTCTCCAAGGCCGGTCCGGCGATCGGGCTTGAGCTTTCCCGCGTCGTCGAAGTCAACGAAAGCCGCGCTTCGAACGCCGAAACGCGCAAACGCGAGGAAGCCGCGCAGCTCGAAAAGGCACTGGCCGAAGGCAGCCTGCTCGTGCTTCTGGACGAACGCGGCAAGGCGCTGGATTCGGAAGGCTTCGCATCGCTTCTCGGAACCTTCCGCGACAGCGGCAAGCGCGACCTGATGGTCGCGATCGGTGGCGCCGATGGTCTCGATCCGAGCCTCCACGCCCGCGCCGATACGGTGCTCAACCTTGGAAAGATGACCTGGCCGCACCAACTCGTGCGCATCCTGATCGCCGAACAGCTCTACCGCGCCGTCACCATTCTCTCCGGTCACCCCTATCATCGGGTCTGAAGCGACGGGACTGCCGTGCAGGATTCCCCACCCGCTACACGCGGCGATAACGAGAATATGCTTGGTCGTGCGCGCCAAATCAGATTAGGTTTTTTCCTCATATTTTCGGATGGACGCACGCAACGGATGACGCCCCGAGGCAGGACCAGCGTTTTCGGCATGGGAAGAGACGACGCAGGACGGCTTGCCCGTAAAGCGGCGGCCTTTGCGCTTGCGCTCGCAATCGGCCTGCCGGCGAGCGCCCAGGAGGCCACGCCGCCCGCCGCCGCCACGACCGGTCAGGAACAGGGGCCACCCGACCCCGCCGCCGACCTTACGCTTCGCCGCAACAGCACGCGCAGCGAACTGGATGCGCTGTCGAAGACGATTACGCTTTCCCAGGAGCGCGCCAATGCGCTGACGGAGACTATTGCCGAGATCGACAAGACCAACGAGGCGCTGCGCGCCGCGATCGTCGAGTCCGCGAAGAAGCGCCAGGATCTCGAGCAGCAGATCGTCGACGGCGAGAAAAAGCTGAGCGACCTGAGAACCAAGGAAGATACGGTCCGCCGCTCGCTGCGCTCCCGCCGCGGTGTGCTTGCCGAGGTGCTCGCCGCCCTGCAGCGGATGGGGCGCAACCCGCCACCGGCGATCCTGGTGACGCCCGAGGATGCGCTCGGCTCCGTGCGCAGCGCCATCCTGCTTGGCGCCGTCGTGCCCGGCCTGCGCAAGGAAACCGAGAACCTGGTGGCCGACCTCAAGGCGCTCGCCGATATCCGCGCCGGCATCGACCGGCAGCGCGAAGACCTGACGGCGGCAATGACCGCCAATGTCGAGGAAGAGCGTCGCATGTCTATGCTGGTCGCCGAGAAGGAGAAGCTGCGTCAGTCGAGCGCCACCGAGCTTGCCGCCGAGCAGCGCAAGGCGCAGGAACTGGCCTCGCAGGCGACCAATCTCCAGGGCCTGATCGGTTCGCTCGAGGATCAGATCTCCTCCGTTCGCGAGGCCGCCGAAGCGGCGCGCGCCCAGGAGGAAGAACGCCGGCGCATGAGCGAGGCTGAGCGCGAAGCGGCGCGGGAATTGGCCCGCAACGCGGTGCCTGACAAAAACCGCATTGCGCCCGCATATGTGTTTTCGGAGCTGAGGAACAAGCTTGCCTATCCGGCTGCGGGATCGCTGTTGCGCAAATTCGGTGATGCAGACGGCACGGGGCATTCCCTGCAAGGGATCATGTTGGAAACCAATCCCGGCGCGCTGGTGACCGCGCCGTCAGATGGCTGGATCGTCTATGCAGGCAATTTCCGCAGTTATGGACAGATGATCATTCTCAACCCGGGCGACGGCTATCACGTCGTGCTTTCGGGGATGGAGAAGGTGAGCGTGCAGACTGGGCAGTTCGTCGTGGCCGGAGAACCGCTGGCGACGATGGGTGCAAAAAGAGTGGCGAGCGCTGCGGCCTTGGCGCTGGAAACGGACCGGCCGACGCTTTACATTGAATTCCGAAAAGACGGAAAACCGGTTGATTCCCGACCATGGTGGACCGCAGCAGAGGTTGGAAAGGCGCGAAATGATACGTAGGGCTTCACTTGTTCTGGTCGGGGCGCTGATGGGCGCGACCGCGATGGGCGTGGTTTATTCGGCTGTCGTTCCGGCCGTCGCTGCCAACACCTCGACCTACCGCGAACTGGCAATCTTCGGCGACGTGTTCGAACGCGTGCGGGCGCAATACGTGACGCCGCCGCAGGACGACAAGCTGATCGAGAACGCCATCAACGGCATGCTTTCCTCGCTCGACCCGCATTCGAGCTACATGAACTCGGCCGACGCCGAGGACATGCGCACCCAGACCCGCGGTGAATTCGGTGGCCTCGGCATCGAAGTGACGATGGAAGACGACCTCGTCAAGGTCACGAGCCCGATCGACGACACGCCCGCAGCGCGCGCCGGCGTGCTTGCCGGCGACTTCATTTCCAAGATCGACGGGGCGGACGTTCGCGGCCTGAAGCTCGAGGACGCGGTCGAAAAGATGCGCGGCGCCATCGGCACCCCGATCAAGCTGACGATCCTGCGCAAGGGTGCGGACAAGCCGATCGAACTGACGATCGTCCGCGACGTCATCGCCGTTCGCGCGGTCAAGTTCCGCACCGAAGGCGATGTCGGCTACCTGCGCGTCATATCCTTCACTGAAAAGACCTATGACGACCTGAAGAAGGGCATCGAGAAGATCAAGGCGGAAGTGCCGGCCGACAAGCTGAAGGGCTACGTGCTCGACCTGCGCCTCAACCCGGGCGGTCTGCTCGACCAGGCGATCAACGTCTCCGACGCCTTCCTGGAGCGCGGCGAAGTCGTTTCGACCCGCGGCCGTAACCCGGACGAGACCCGCCGCTTCAACGCCACGCCGGGCGACCTGACCGATGGCAAGCCGGTGATCGTGCTGGTCAACGGCGGCTCTGCTTCCGCTTCGGAAATCGTCGCCGGCGCCCTGCAGGACCTGAAGCGCGCAACCGTGCTCGGCACCCGCTCTTTCGGCAAGGGTTCGGTCCAGACGATCATCCCGCTCGGCGAAGCTGGTGCGTTGCGTCTGACGACCGCGCTCTACTACACGCCGTCGGGCAAATCGATCCAGGGCACGGGCATCACGCCCGACGTCAAGGTCGAACAGCCGCTTCCGCCGGAACTGCTCGGCAAGGTCGAGGCTCAGGGCGAGTCCGATCTGCGTGGCCACATCCAGGGCCAGAGCGAGACCGACGAAGGCTCCGGCTCGGTCGCCTATGTCCCGCCGGAAACCAAGGACGACCTGCAGCTGAACTACGCGCTCGACCTTCTGCGCGGCAAGAAGACGGACCCGTCCTTCCCGGCGAGCCCCGAACAGGCGCAGCTGAAGAAGTAAACCTGACAGACACGAAACAAAGCGCCGCATGTTCACCCGAACATGCGGCGCTTTGCGTTTGGCTTCATGGCCGGGCCGGCCGATGCACTGGTCAAGCCTTCGCCACTAAATTATAGGGTTAGCAAGCGCTGCCGCGGCCACTGATTCTTCGAAGGCATACGGCGTGCGACGGGAGAGGATCGGCACGCGTCCTGGCGCCGGCCTCGCTCCAGCGGCAACATCCCACAGCTCGACCGAGGCTCCGTTTTGGGAACTGATCTCAATGCACCGCTCGGCCAGAACCGGCGGGCCAAGCCAGCGTCGAAGCGCAATCCCCGACGGCTGCTCGGGTTTTCTCTTGCCGGCCTTTGCATCGCCGCGGTGATTGGCCTTTCCGCCTGGAACACGCTTTCGCCGGACGGTTTGCGGCGTGATCCCGCGTCGCCGGTCGCAACCGCCGAGAAGGCGAAGAGCCCGGGCGACAAGGCATCCAATCCGGAAAGCGGCCGGACGGGCGTCGGTTCCGGAACGATGACGCCGGGGACGGCCTATTCCGGCGCCGATGTCGAGCGCACGCTCACCGACGACGGCTCCACCGTCACGACGTTCTCGCCACGCGGCCGCGACGGCAAGGGTCCGGCGCTGATCAATGTCGGTCCGATCCGCGGCCAGGATCCGCGCATGGCGGCGATGCCCAATGACGACCTGCTGGAAGAAAGCCCCGCCGGGCGCCTGCCGACCATCGGCCCCGACGGACTGCGTCCACTCGATCAATATGCACGCCCCTGGTCGGGTGCGCGCGGCACGCGCATCGCACTTGTCGTCGGCGGGCTCGGCCTCAGCCAGACGGGAACCCAGAAGGCGATCCGCGACCTGCCGGGCGAGGTGACACTCGGCTTTGCCACGGCCGGAAACAGCCTGCAGCGCTGGATGCAGGAAGCGCGCCGGAGCGGCCACGAGATCCTGCTGCAATTGCCGATGGAGCCGTTCGACTATCCGGCCAACGATCCCGGCCCCAATGCGCTGCGCGTCGGCCTCAGCGAAAAGAAGAACCTCGCGGAACTGCACCGCAACCTCGCCGAGATCACCAACTATACCGGCGTCATGAATTATCTTGGCGGCCGCTTCCTGTCCGATGCCGATGCGTTGGAGCCGGTCATGCGCGATCTCGGCAAGCGCGGCCTGCTGTTCCTCGACGACGGGACCTCGGCGCAATCGCTCTCCGGCAAGCTTGCCGGCGCCTTCGACGTGCCGCACGGCTTTGCCGACCTGACGCTCGACAGTGAACTCAGCCGCGGCGCGATCCTGCGCAAGCTCGACGAACTCGAGCGCATCGCGCGCCGCAACGGTACTGCCATCGGCGTCGCTTCCGCCTTCGACGAAAGCGTCGGCGCGATTGCCTCCTGGGTCAGCGAGGCACAGGCCCGCGGCATCGAGATCGTCGGCGTTTCCGCGCTCGTCAAGGATCCGCAACAGAACTAGCTTAAAGCCGTCCCGATGGGACCAATCGACGTTTGCAAAGAAGAGGCAGCCGATGAGCAAGGACAAGAAACTGAAGGCGGACGACCTTCCCTATCGCCCCTGTGTCGGCGTAATGGTGCTGAACCGGTCGGGCCTCGTCTGGGCCGGCCATCGCATCGCCGTCGGCAATTCCGAATATGACGGCTCGCCGCAGCAATGGCAGATGCCGCAGGGTGGCATCGACAAGAACGAAGACCCGCTGAAGGCGGCCTATCGCGAGCTCTACGAAGAGACCGGCATGAGCACCGTCTCGCTGCTTGCGGAAGCGCCCGGTTGGATCAACTACGATCTGCCCGAACACCTGATCGGCATCGGCCTCAAGGGCAAGTATCGCGGCCAGACGCAGCGCTGGTATGCCTTCCGCTTCGAAGGCGAGGAAAACGAGATCGCCATCAACCCGCCGCCGGGCGGGCACGAACCGGAATTCGACGCCTGGGAATGGAAGCCGATGCGCGACCTGCCGGAGCTGATCGTGCCGTTCAAGCGCAAGGTCTACGAGGAAGTGGTCGCGGCTTTCACGCATCTGGCGCCGTGAACCGGCGCTGCGCGCTCCTGAAACGACAAAGGCCGGCTAGATCGCCGGCCTTTGTATTTCTAGGCTTTCACCAGGCTCAGTCGGATTCGGCCTCGTTGGCAGGCGAAGCATTGAGCTGGCCGTATTTCTCTTCGCCGATCTTGTCGAGCAGCTCGAGCTGGGTTTCGAGGAAGTCGATATGGCCTTCCTCGTCAGCGAGCAGCTCTTCGAAGAGCTTCATGGAGACATAGTCTCCGGCGGCATGACAGATGTCGCGGGATTTCTTGTAGGCGGTGCGGGCGTCGTATTCGCCGGCGAGGTCCGCCTTCAGCACTTCCTTGACGTTCTGGCCGATGCGCAGCGGCGCAACCGTCTGCAGGTTGGGATGGCCTTCAAGGAAGATGATGCGCGCGACGAGCTTGTCGGCATGCTGCATCTCCTCGATGGATTCGGCCCGCTCCTTCTTGGCGAGAAGCGTATAGCCCCAGTCTTCGAGGAGGCGGTAATGCAGCCAATACTGGTTGACGGCACCGAGTTCGAGATAGAGCGCTTCGTTAAGCTGCTCGATGACTTTTTTGTCGCCTTTCAAGATCCGCCCTCCGGTTGTCGTCGTGGAATTGTCTGAGGCGGGTCATGAAATCAAATATCTCTGCGTCCGTCGAGTCGCGGTGCGCGTGATATTGCTCGGTGGTGCGGATGATGATGTCGACGACATTGGGGAAACAGCCGCAGCAACGGCCACGTTTTTCCATCGCGTGGTAGACTTTCGCCGGCACGATCAGCTGCCAACAGTCCTCGTCGAGGAGACCAATGATCGTGTCCTCGATCTCCTTTTCCGTGATGAAATTGCAGCTGCAAACCAGCATGTCGTCTCGCCTGTCGTACGCAACGCCCTTTATCAGCGCATAAAGCAAAACAGGACATTTAGTGTCAACTAAAAACTCCGCGAGCGGAAGTTGCGGGTGGATTAGAACGACTCTAAACTTGACAAAAAACTTCGCCTTTTCAGAATTTTAGAGATTCCTGGGCGACTGATCCTGCAAACCCTGAATGGGTCGCGAGGCGCGCAGCCTGCGACATTTTTACACACCTCCGATCGCGACCGCGGGAAACCCTGCCCGTGACCTGCGCCGGAAGCATTCCGTAGAATCCTTCCGGCGACCCGGCAGCGCTTCCCCAGACAGCCCACTCACTTGAGAGGCGATAAAGCCTAAGCCGGAGGCTTTCAATGGAAGTTGCGCCCCTTCGGCATCACCTCAGCCATCTCGGCTGTCGCCCGATCCGGATTGCTGGAATTACTGCCGGAGTGGCGGGCCATCGGTAGGCGCTGGTCGCCTTGCGCCCGTTTCATGCGCGCGTCACCGGTCGGTCTCAGCGCTTCGTCGGCACGCTCGCTTGCGCCGAACCGCCGCGCCTCCTTGCGCAACAGCCCGAGCATCGGCGTGATGTCCTCGATATGTTCGGCGACCACATGAATGACGCTGCTTTCGCGCTGCAGCCGGCCGCGGATCTTCACGAGACGCGCGCCCATGACCACCGGCCGATAGGTCGCAAACACCTTCGGCCAGACGATCGCATTGGCAACACCGGTCTCGTCCTCGATCGTCATGAAGATGACGCCCTTGGCCGAACCCGGGCGCTGGCGGACGAGCACCAGCCCGGCAACGGTCACCCGCCGCCCGACCGGGGCGGTCGCAAGCATGCGGCTCTGCACGATCCCCTGTGCGGCAAGTGTATCTCTGAGGAAGGAAACCGGATGCGCCTTCAGTGAGAAGGAGAGATAGCGGTAGTCGTTGATCACCTGCTCACCCGCCAGCATCTCCGGCAGGAGCATCGCCGGCTCGGGCCGCAACTCCTCTCTCGCAGCCCCCTCGAAAAGCGGCAGCCGCTCGGCAGCGCTTTTTTCGTCGAGCGCCTTCACCGCCCAGAGCGCCTTGCGACGATCAAGCCCGATCGAGCGGAAGGCATCCGCGTCGGCAAGCCTTTCGAGCGCGGAACGGGAGAGGCCGGAGCGCAGCCAGAGATCGCGCACCGTTGCGTAACCGGCGCCCCGGTTGGCGACGAGCTTATCCTCGATCTCCTCCTGCTTCAGCCCCTTGATCGAGCCGAAGCCGAGACGCATCGCTTTCGTCGTCCTGATCACATCCTGCATCTCGCGATGCCGCGGTTCGATGGCGTTGCGATCCAGGCCCCCATCTTCGAGATCGGCATCCCAGACCGAATGGTTGATATCGACAGGCCGCGCCCGCACCCCATGCTCTCTGGCATCGCGTATCAATTGCGCCGGCGCGTAAAAGCCCATCGGCTGCGAGTTCAGAAGCGCCGCGCAGAAGACATCCGGATAATAGGTCTTCAGCCACGACGAGACATAGACGAGCAGCGCGAAGGACGCGGCGTGGCTTTCGGGAAAACCGTATTCGCCAAAACCTTCGATCTGCTTGAAGCAACGCTCGGCGAAGTCCCTGTCATAACCGTTCGTGACCATGCCCTCGATCATCTTCTCGTGGAAGGTATGGATGGTCCCGGTGCGCTTGAAGGTCGCCATCGCACGCCGTAACCGGTCGGCCTCGCTGGGTGAGAAGCCAGCGGCAGTGATGGCGATCTGCATTGCCTGCTCCTGAAAGAGCGGCACGCCAAGCGTTCGCTCCAGAACGAGCTCCAGTTCCTTGCTCGGGTATTCGATGGGAATGCCGAGTGCGTGCTGCTCCCGCCGTTTCAGATAGGGATGCACCATGTTGCCCTGGATCGGTCCGGGTCGGACGATCGCCACCTCGATGACGAGGTCATAGAATTTCTTCGGCTTCAGCCGCGGCAACATGCTCATCTGTGCCCGGCTCTCGATCTGGAAGACGCCGATCGTATCGGCCCGGCAGATCATGTCGTAGACGGCGTCCTGATGATCCTTGAAGAGCTGATGCAGGTTCTTCTGCTCATTGTAATGCCGGTCGAGCAGGTCAAAGGCCCGGGCGATGCAGGTCAGCATGCCGAGCGCCAGAACGTCGATCTTCAGGATCTTCAGCGTGTCGAGGTCGTCCTTGTCCCACTCGATCATGAAGCGGTCGGGCATCGCCGTGTTCATGATCGGCACCACCTCGTCGAGCCGATCGCGGGTCATGACAAAGCCGCCGACATGCTGGGAGAGATGGCGCGGGAAGCTCATCAGCTCGGTGGCGTAATCGAGAACCTTCACGGTCGTCGGGTCCTTCGTATCGAGACCGGCGGCCTGCGCCTCGCGCTCCGAGAGATCGGCGACCGACCAGCCCCAGACCGACCCGGCAAGCGCCGACTGCACGTCTTCCGAGAACCCGAACGCCTTGGCGGTCTCGCGGCCGGCGGAACGCGCCCGGTAGCTGATGACGGCGGCCGTCAGCCCCGCATGTTCTTTGCCGTAAGTGCGGTAGATGTGCTGGATCACCTCTTCCCGCTTCTCGTGCTCGAAATCGACGTCGATATCCGGCGGCTCGTCCCGTTCGGTCGAGAGGAAACGATCGAAGAGCAGGGTGGTCGAAAGCGGATCGACTTCGGTGATCCTCAGACAGTAGCAGACGGTGGAATTGGCCGCCGAGCCGCGACCCTGGCACAGGATCTCGGCACCGCGCGCAAACTGCATGATATTTCGCACCGTCAGGAAGTAGGGCTCGTAACGCTTGCTGGCGATCAATTCGAGCTCGTACTCGATCTGCGTCGAAATCTTCTTGGGGATCTCACCGGGATACCGCTCGCGCGCGCCTTCCATGGTCAGCCGCCGCAAGGTCTGCGTCGGTGTTTCACCCGGAATACTCTCATCCGGATATTGATATTCGAGATCCGACAGCGAGAACTTCAGGCGTCCAAAGAAATGCCCGGTATTGGCGATCGCTTCCGGATAGTCGCGAAAAATGCGCGCCATTTCGGCGGGCGTCTTCAGATGCCGCTCGGCATTGGCATGCAGCCGATAGCCGGCCGAGGCGATCGTCACATGCTCGCGGATGGCGGTGACGACATCGGCAAGCGGCCGTCGATCGGCGGCATGGAACAGAGGACTGTTGGTGGCGACGAGCTTGACGGACGCATGGCGGGCAATGGTCGCGAGCCCGGCAAAGGCAAGCTGGTCGAAGCCGTCATAACGCGGCACCAGCGCCAGATAGAGCCGGTCGCCAAAATGCGGTTTCAGCCGCTTGAGGAAATCGGCAAGCAGGGTTGCCTCCGGCGCACCGATGACGGGACCCGGCAGCACCGCGAGAAGCAAATCCTCGCCCCATTCGATGAGATCGGTCTCGTAGAGCGTGCAGGTACCCTTCTTGGCGCGCAGGTTTCCGGCACTCAGCATCCGGCAGAGATTGCCCCAGCCGCGGCGGTTTAGGGGGTAGGCGAGCACGTCGGGCAGGTCTTCGGCAAAGGAGAGCCGCGCACCCGGCTGGAAGGCCGACTTCTCCACCTTGGCCTGCGCATGGGCGCGCACCACGCCGGCGACCGTGTTGCGATCGGCAATGCCAAGGCCGCCAATACCGAGGCGGCTCGCCGCAACCACCATCTCACCCGGATGGGAGGCACCTTCGAGGAAGGAGAAATTCGACCAGGCGCCGATCTCGAAATAGGAGGCAACGTCGCTCATGCGAAGACTCCATGCATGAACCAGCGTGGCGGGGCGCTGGCGCCATAATGACCCTCGCGAAACAGCCAGAACCGCCGGCCGCTATCGTCCTCCACCCGGAAATAGTCGCGCTCCAGCGCCGGCTCGCCGTCGAGCCACCATTCGCCGGCGATCCGCTCCGGCCCCTCGGCCCGCGCGATGCGGTGCAGCGTGCGCCGCCAGCGAAAGCTTCTCGGCGGCCCCTCTGGCACCTCGGCAACCGCCTCAACCGGCTCGGGACTTGGGAAGAGCCGCTGCGGCCGGGCGGCGGCGGCAAGCAGGGGCGCCGGAATGTTTTGCGCCGGTTCCTCAGCCTTGCCGATCAGCGCCAAGTCCGTGAGCGGCCGGAAGCTTGCCGCCCGCTCCGGCACATGGCTTTCCGAGAGCGCCGGCACCATGAGGCTTTCTGCGCCGAACCGCGCCATGACCCGGTCGGCGAAGGCGGCAAGCGGACGCGCGCGATCCGGCGTGCCGGAGAAATCCTCCTGCATCACCTCGTATTTTTCGCTCTTCGGCACCGAAAGCCGGAGGATTTCAAAGCCGAAGCCGGCATCGAGATCGTCGTGCACCGCCTGCAGGCGCTCGCGGAAAAGACCGGCGACACGCCGCGGATCGTTGAGCGGCGAGGAGGTACCGGCGGCGATGCGGAAGACCGCACCGTCGACGCGGAAAAGCAGCAGTTCGAACAGGCGTCCGCCCTCGCCGCGCTTCTCCAGTTCCGGTTTCAGCCGCAGTGCCAGTTCTTCCGTCAGGCCCAATATATCGTCTTCACCCTGGACCGGCTCGCCGAGACGCCGCTCCGCCGAAAGCGCAGCGACCGGCAGCCGTGGCGACAGCGGCTCGTCCTCGCGCCCGAGCGCCTGGTCGAGACGCAGAAGCAGGGTTGCGCCGAACCGGCGGGCAAGCGGCGCCCGCGGCGCCTCGATGAGGTCGCCGATCTGCTTGAGCCCGACCCGGCCAAGTGTTTCGATCGTTTCCCGCGGCAGCCGGAGTGCTGCCATCGGCAACGGCGCCAGCGCCCGCGCCGCCTCGTCCTCGGCAAGGATAGCGTCGGAGCCGAAACGCGCCACCGCCCAAGAGAGCCCAGCGGACGAGGAGATCGCCGCCCGGGCCTCGACCCCCAGATGGAAAAGGCGAGCGAGCAGATCGTCAAGCAGCGCCTTTTCCCCGCCGAGAAGATGGGCGCAGCCGGTGATGTCGAGAAAGAGGCCGCTGTCGCCATCAAGCGCGACGAGCGGGGTGTAACGGCTGCACCAGTCCGCCAGCCCTGCAAGCAGCGCCCGATCGGCGGCGGAATCGGCCGGCAGCACGTCGATCTCGGGACACATGGCCCGCGCTTCGGCGACACCCTGGCCGATGTGAAACCCACGCCTTTCAGCAAAACCATCGAGCGCGACAAGACGCATCGCGCTCTTCACCTTGTCGGCGAAGACGACGGGCGGATGCTCAGGACGCCCGCGGGAAAGCCACGAGTTCCCCCAGCGCTTGCGCGCGACCCGATCGGCCGGAAGATGCGGAAAGGCGAGCGACAGAATGCGCTGGTTGTGGATCTGCCGCAGCAGCGGCTGATAGGGGCTCGACGGGGTAAAGGCGGCGGTCATGGGGGTTCCACTCCAGGAAGAAGCCGAGCGGCGCAGGAGCCCTGCTCTTCTCGGCAATGACGTGAAAGACGGGATGGCCGATGCTGCCGCGAAGCATCGATCCATCCGGTAGCGGTCGCTCGCGCGCCGGCGCCGGCTCGACGAGGAAGCGGAAGAAGGCGCTGCTCGCCTCCTCGTGTCCGGATTGGCGCAAAAGCAGAAGGGGGACGTGGCCGGCGCGCGAGCGCACATGCAGGCGCCGGCTCTCGCTGAGTGCCAGGGCAGCCGGGTTGCCGCGAATTTCGAGAATGACGGCGCAGAAGCTCGGGACGGAAAGTGCAGCCTCGGCGATCCAGAGCGCGTCCTTTATCGTGCGCGGCAGGCTGAAGACGAGGCCGCGGACATCGAGACCGAAGGCCTTCAGACCCAGGCCATAGGGCATGCCCGCCTCGTTGGAAGCCATCGACTGGCTGATCCAGAGAACGGGGGCGGCCGGCTCTCCCTTCTCAAGCCGCGCCCGTTGGCAGAGCACGCCAAGTGCTGCGGCAAAACCGGCGGCAGCACCCGCATCGCGCGTCTCGGCATTGCGGATTTCCGTCATGCCTTCAAGCGGCAGACCGCCTTCGAGAAGATCGTCCAGATCGGGAACGCCGAGCGCCAGCGACTTGCGGCCTGGTTCGTCTTCTTCCCGTTGACGGAAGCCGCCGGGATCGGCCGCCTTGGCGGTGCGCACGACGCCCGGAAGCCGACGGTTTTCGATCCTGGCTATGGTTTCTCGGAGCGAAAGTACCGTCTCCCGCTGCACGGCTGTGTCGGCCATGACGGTCAACTCCCATCAGTATGTTCATGTTATGTTCTATTAGATTCCAGAGCTTCCTAAATGAGTCAACAGCCAATTCTAAGAATTTATTCCTGTCCCTGTGGTCAAGGAATTCAACACTCGAAAAACAAAGGCAAAATCGCTATATGGAGGGCAACAAGGAGTGCCTATGGCCCGCATTGACCAGACCGATGATTGGCGGGAACGCCACGCACCGACGCTTACCACTTTCGAGCAGCTTGCGCTGGAGGCCTATGGCCACCTGCCGCAGGAATTCCGCCAGCTGACGACCGACCTTGTCATCGAAGTTGCCGACTTCCCGAGCGACGACGTTTTCGAGGACATGGCGCTGGAAACGCCTTTCGACCTGCTCGGCCTCTTCGAAGGCAGCGGCATCAGCGAACGCTTCACCATGGAAACCGGCCAGTTTCCGAACCGCATCACCCTCTATCGCCGCCCGATCATCGACTACTGGGCGGAGAACGAGGAGACGCTCGGCGACATCATCACCCACGTTCTGATCCACGAGATCGGCCACCATTTCGGCCTTTCCGACGACGACATGGAACGGATCGAGGCCAGCGTCGAGCACGTCGGCGGCTGACGCTTCATTTGCCTATCATCGTGCGGTAAGGGCTGCCCCATCCGCCTGCAGGCACCTCATCCCCGCAGGCGGGGCGAAGGAAACGCGCGGCACCCGCTCGCATTCATACCCAATTCCAGAAACGGGCTTCACGTGCCGACTATTCGCGATGACCAAGCGTCCGTCGCGTCCCCACTCCCTGCCATCGGGGAGAGGGTTAGTTCTCGGGTTAAACCCGAGGAGAGGGCTAAACTGCCTACTGTTCCGACAGCTTGATATCCGGGGTGTAATCCTTGCCCTCGACCTCTTTGACCACCGCCTGACCGCACTGCATGTGCTGCGTATCGGCATTGAAGGCGTAGGTGGGCGAGCCGTGCAGGCTCCAGCCCTGGTTCAGCGCCGCCGTCACCTTGTGGCAGAAGGTGGCGTCGTCGGGACCGGTCAGGAAGCGGTAGAGTTTCAAGATCTTGTCTTTCGTTGTTCGATGAGGTCCGCCTTGGCGGCAAGCTTTACGGCCTGGTCGAGATGCAGCCGCTCGACCATGCGTCCGTTGAGATTGATGACGCCCTTGCCGGCATTTTCCGAGAGCGCAAAGGCGGCGATGATCGCGCGGGCCTCGTCGACGGCGATCTGCTCGACGCCGAAGCGCTCGTTCGCCGGGCCGATCTGCGCCGGATGGATCAGCATCTTGCCGTCATAGCCCATGTCGCGGCCCTGCCGGCATTCTTCGTCAAAGGTGGCAGCGTCACGAAAATCGTTGAACACGGCATCGATGACATCGAGCCCGCCGCCCCGCGCGGCAAGCAGGATCTGCATCAGCCAGGGGACGAGATAGGGCCGGCCCGGACGATCCGGAACGCCGGTCTCCTTGCGCAGGTCGTTGAGGCCGACGACGAAACAATCGAGCCTGCCGCTGAAGGTGCGGCCGGCCTCGGCGACAAGAGGCGCGTTGATCACCCCGCGCGGCGTCTCGATCATCGCCCAGAGGCGCAACGTCTCCGGCGCATCGTTCTCGTCGAGCCAGTCGGCCGCCGCCTGGATATCCGCCGGGCTTTCGACCTTCGGCAACAGAATGGCGTCGGGATTGGCCACAAGCGCTGCAGCAAGATCGCCCTGACCATAGTCCGAGCCGATCGCATTGATGCGGATGACGATCTCGCAATCCGGCCGGCTTGTCGTCAGATATTGCACCAGCGCCGCACGCGCTTCCACCTTGCGCTCGGGCGCAACCGCATCCTCGAGATCGAAGATCGCAGCATCCGTCGCAAGTTCCGCGACCTTGGCAAGCGCGCGGGCATTGTCGGCCGGCACGCAAAGCACCGAGCGGCGCAGGCGTACCGGGTGATGTTCGCTCGATTTGTTCATGCTTCAGTTGTGCCCGCCTTTGCCGCGTTCCGCAAGACGAGGCGAACCGCCGCACCCCTTTCGAGGGCCCGCCTCTTGCAAGTCCGAAGGCGAGCCCCCACATCGCCATCAGAAAGGTGACGATTATGCAAAGCATTCGCTCTGTTCTCTTTACGGCCGCAGCCCTGACCATCACGTTCGCGGCCTTTGTGCTTACCGCCTCGCTGGCGCTGGCCCTTGCCGGCATCGCCGCCGTCGTCGTGGTCGGCAGCGCCATTGCCACCCGGCTGAACTTCAGGCCAGCCCGCGCCACCGTGCGCCCGGCTGCCGCAGGCCCCGCCCAGGGCCAGCGCGAGATGCGCATCTGGAACGACGGTCGCGGCACGATCATCGACCTCTAATTCCCGGCGGTCGGAATCGATCTCCAGCGATCTTGGTACCCCGCAATCCGGGCCGATCGACGATCGGCTCGAACCCTGTTTGCGTCCCTTGAAAACCGTCGTTCAGCCGGCTGCGATTTTTTTTCGACCCCATGTCGGATCGACCATTCCATGTCCGTCCTTGAAGCAGGCCAGCACGGTCCTGGCTCTTCGAACAGGATGGAGAACGATATGGATACCCAGACGCAGCAGCCGGCACCGGTCCTCAACGGCCTTCTGCCCTATCTTCAGGTCGATGGCGCCGCCAAGGCCTCCGAATTCTACCAGCGCGCCTTTGGCGGCAAGGAAGTGGGCCGGCATCCGCTCGACGAGCAGGGCCGGACGATGCACATCCACCTCTACATCAACGGCAGCTCGCTGATGCTGGCCGATGCCTATCCGGAATACGGCCATCCCTTGGAAAAGCCGCAGGCCTTCACCCTGACGCTCACCGTCGACGATATCGATGCCTGGTGGGACCGTGCGGTTGCCGCCGGCGCCGAGGTGGTGATGCCGATCGAGGTGATGTTCTGGGGCGACCGCTACGGCCAGCTCCGCGATCCTTTCGGCGTTCTATGGGCCATGAACAGCCCGGTGAAGGCAGGCTAAGTCCCTGCAGACAATCGAAATCCGGACGAAGCTCTCGCCGGGCGGGCATTTTCACCCACCCGGCGAAGCCTATTTGAACAGATTTTCCTTCATTTCGGCGCAAAACTCATCTAAACGCTAGCGCAACATTCTTCTGAAATCGAAGGCCTGAAGTTATGGAAAAATTCGTCAAGCTCACCGGTGTCGCAGCCCCCCTCCCCGTCGTCAACATCGACACGGACATGATCATTCCGAAGGACTACCTGAAGACGATCAAGCGCACCGGCCTTGGCAAGGGCCTCTTCGCCGAAGCCCGCTACAACGAAGACGGCTCGGTCAACCCGGATTTCGTCCTCAACAAGCCGGCCTACCAGAACGCAAGCATCCTCGTTGCCGGCGACAACTTCGGCTGTGGCTCCTCTCGCGAGCATGCTCCGTGGGCGCTGCTCGACTTCGGCATCCGCTGCGTGATCTCCACGTCCTTTGCCGACATCTTCTACAACAACTGTTTCAAGAACGGCATTCTGCCGATCGTCGTCAGCCAGGCTGACCTCGACAAGCTGATGGACGACGCCTCGCGCGGCTCCAACGCCATCCTCTCGATCGACCTGGAATCCCAGGAAATCACCGGCCCGGACGGCGGCTCGGTCAAGTTCGAGGTCGATGCCTTCAAGCGTCACTGCCTGCTGAACGGCCTCGACGACATCGGCCTGACGCTGGAAAAGGCAACCGCCATCGACAACTTCGAAAAGACGGTCGGCGCTTCGCGTCCCTGGGCTTAAAGCGAGAAGCATGGCGCGCAAGCTCATCTCCTCGGGTTCACCCTTCGAAAAGACGGCAGGCTATTCGCGTGCCGTCGCGATGGGCGACTGGTGCTTCGTCTCCGGCACGACCGGCTATGACTACGCCACCATGACCATGCCCGAGACGGTGGAGGAGCAGGCGCGCAATTGCCTGAAGACGATCGAGGGCGCGCTGAAGGAAGCGGGCTTCTCGATGAAGGATGTGGTGCGCAACCACTACTACGTCACCGATGCCAGCTTCGCCGACCGGGTGTTCCCGATCTTCGGCGAAGTCTTCGGCGAGATCCGCCCGGCCGCAACGATGATCGTCTGCGACCTGATCCGCCCGGAAATGCTGATCGAGATCGAGGTCACCGCCCTTCGCGGCTGACCGCTTGATCACGCCTGCCCTCAAAACGATTCCGATTTAAGCCATTATGCGATAGTCCATAGGGCATGACTTCGCCTGACTTACGCTGAACCGGAAGACGCCCATGCAATTTCAAGGCACCGCCGACTATATCGCCGACAAGGACCTGATGATCGCCGTCAACGCTGCGATCCGGCTGGAGCGGCCACTGCTGGTCAAAGGCGAGCCCGGCACCGGCAAGACCGAGCTTGCCCGCCAGATCGCCGCAGCCCTTGGCCTCGAACTGATCGAATGGAGCGTCAAGTCGACGACCAAGGCGCAGCAGGGCCTTTACGAATATGACGCCGTGTCGCGGCTTCGCGACAGCCAGCTCGGCGACGAGCGCGTCAACGAGGTCCGCAACTACATCCGCAAGGGCAAGCTCTGGCAGGCCTTCGAGGCGGACCGCCGCGTGGTGCTTCTGATCGACGAGATCGACAAGGCCGACATCGAGTTTCCGAACGACCTGCTGCAGGAACTCGACCGCATGGAATTCCATGTCTACGAGACCGGCGAGATGATCGGCGCCCGTCACCGGCCGATCGTCATCATCACGTCCAACAACGAGAAGGAGCTGCCGGACGCATTTTTGCGCCGCTGCTTCTTTCACTATATCCGCTTCCCCGACGCGGACACGCTCGCCCGCATCGTCGAGGTGCATTATCCCGGCATCCGCAAGACGCTGCTGTCCGCAGCGCTCGCCGCCTTCTACGACATCCGCCAGGTGCCGGGCCTGAAGAAGAAACCCTCCACGTCCGAGGCGCTCGACTGGATCCGCCTGCTCGTCGCCGACGAGGTCGATCCGGCCGACCTCAGGGCCGACGCCAAGACCATGCTGCCGAAGCTGCATGGTGCGCTGCTGAAGAACGAGCAGGACGTGCACCTCTTCGAGCGCCTCGCCTTCATGGCCCGCCGCGACCAATGACGCCCGACGCCCATAAGGTGCTGATCTATGGCACCTGGCAGGACCGGCTGCTGGTCTTCGACGAACCGGACTTTCCCGAGATCGAGCTGCAGGTGCCGGGCGGCACGATGGAGCCGGGCGAAAGCCCGCAGACATCGGCCTTGCGGGAGTTCGTCGAGGAGACAGGGCTGACGCCGTCGCAGACACTCACACATCTCGTCACGCAGGACTACCACTACCCGAAGGACGGCAGGACGATCTGCCATCGGCGGCACTACTTTCACGTCGCGCTCGCCGGCGAGCAACGGCAGACCTGGATACATCAGGAAATGACGCCTTTTGGCGGCGGCGAGCCGATCCGCTTCCGCTTCTTCTGGCTCGGCCTCGATGAGGCTGAGCGCCGGCTCGGTTATGGCATGCGGGAGGCTCTAAGCCTGCTGCGAACTGTTGAGTGGTAGACGCCAACTGGGAGCAGCAAGGCGCCTCCTCCCCGTCAAAACGGCGAGAAGGTCGCGGCAGCGGGATGAGGGACCACGACACCCCGAATCGTTTTTCTTGACCCCCGCGGCCCACTCGCGCTATCAAATTCCCTGTGGTGATTTGGCCGGCCGGCTTGCAGCCACGTTAAACAAGTCGCTAAAGGGCCGAGGAAAGTTGGATTTCCGAGGACCGGTCGCGATCAATCGCCGCCGGTTTTTTTGTATTGATCGAGTGGAAGCCCATGCCCATCAAGATTCCCGATACGCTGCCCGCCTTCGAAACCCTCGTGCATGAGGGCGTGCGGGTGATGACCGAGACCGTGGCGATCCGTCAGGATATCCGCCCGCTCCAGATCGGGCTCCTGAACCTCATGCCGAACAAGATCAAGACGGAGATCCAGATGGCGCGCCTGATCGGCGCCTCGCCGCTGCAGGTGGAATTGTCACTGGTGCGCATCGGCGCTCACCGGGCCAAGAACACCTCGGAAGATCACCTGCTCTCCTTCTACGAGACCTGGGAAGAAGTGCAGGGCCGCAAGTTCGACGGCTTCATAATCACCGGCGCGCCGGTCGAGACGCTCGAATACGAGGACGTCACCTATTGGGACGAGCTGAAGCGCATCCTCGACTGGACCGAGACCAACGTGCATTCGACGCTCAACGTCTGCTGGGGCGCGATGGCGGCGATCTATCACTTCCACAACGTGCCGAAGTATCCGCTGAAGGAAAAGGCCTTCGGCGTCTACCGCCACCAGAACCTCAATCGTTCCTCCGTCTACCTCAATGGCTTCTCCGACGATTTCGCCGTCCCGGTCTCGCGCTGGACCGAGGTCCGCCGCGCCGACATCGACAAGGTGCCGAGCCTCGAAATCCTGATGGAATCGAAGGAGATGGGCGTCTGCCTGGTGCACGAGAAGAAGGGCAACCGGCTCTACATGTTCAACCACGTGGAGTATGATTCGACCTCGCTGTCGGACGAATACTTCCGCGACGTGGATGCGGGCGTGCCGATCAAGATGCCGCACGACTACTTCCCGCACAACGATTCGACCCTGCCGCCGCAGAATCGCTGGCGCAGTCATGCGCATCTCTTCTTCGGCAACTGGATCAACGAGATGTACCAGACGACGCCGTATGATGTCGCGGAGATCGGCGCCGGGAAAAGCTGAGGTCAGATGTTCATTCCCTTCTTCCTCGAACTCAAGGCGGCGAAGGTCCCGGTCACGCTCCGGGAATTCCTGTCCTTGATCGAGGGGATGGAGGCGGGCATCGCCACCTTCGACGTCGAGGCCTTCTACTATCTGGCGCGCACGGCACTGGTGAAGGACGAGCGCCATATCGACCGCTTCGACCGGGTGTTCCAGCATTGCTTTTCCGGTCTTGAAGCCGTCAACCCGATGGAGGCGGGCGAAGAGGCCGTCATCCCCGAGGACTGGCTGCGCAAGCTCGCAGAGAAGCATCTGAGCGAGGAAGAAAAACGCCTGATCGAGGCGCTCGGTGGCTTCGACAAGCTGATGGAGACCTTGCGCCAGCGGCTGCAGGAACAAAATGGCCGGCACCAGGGCGGCTCGAAATGGATCGGCACCGCCGGCACCTCGCCTTTCGGCGCCTATGGATACAACCCCGAGGGTGTGCGGATCGGCCAGGACCAGTCGCGCCACCGCCGCGCCGTCAAGGTCTGGGACCGGCGCGAGTTCAAGGATTACGACGACACGGTCGAACTCGGCACGCGCAACATCAAGGTGGCGCTAAAACGCCTCCGGCGCTGGGTGCGCCAGGGTGCTGCCGACGAGCTTGATCTCGGTGGCACGATCCGCGCCACCGCCGAACACGGCTATCTCGACGTGGTGACAAGGCCCGAGCGTCGCAATGCCGTGAAGCTCCTGATGTTCTTCGACATCGGCGGCTCGATGGACGATCATATCCGCATCGTCGAAGAACTGTTTTCAGCGGCTCGCAGCGAGTTCCGCCACATGGAGCATTTCTACTTCCACAATTGCGTCTACGAGGGCCTGTGGAAGGACAATCGCCGCCGGCGCGTTGACATCACCCGGACGACCGAAGTGCTGCGCACCTATGGCGGCGACTACCGCGCGATCTTCGTCGGCGACGCCTCGATGAGCCCTTATGAGATCAGCCACCCCGGCGGCTCGGTCGAGCATTGGAACGACGAGGCAGGCGCCCTCTGGCTCTCGCGTCTGACGGCGCATTTTCCGCGCTCGATCTGGATCAACCCCGTGCCCGAACAGCACTGGAGTTACACCCAGTCGATCGGCATGGTGAAGAGCCTGTTCGAGGGGCGGATGTTTCCTTTGACGCTCGCTGGCCTTCAGGATGCGACCAAGCAGCTGTCGCGTTGAACGCGCCACGAAAATCTTGAGCGCCGTGTGCCTTTGAACAGACGCCAGGGTCGCCGTAGCGCTTTGAATGGCTTGCATGTTTTCGTGCCGGCAGCGGAGACGATTTAACGGCACGTGCAGTGAGAATTCCAGTTGCCGCGCTCTTTGAAATGACGCAGGTTGCTGCGATCGCGAAGAGGGGAGTAAGCGGTGAACATGCATCAGAACACGGAAATCTTCGGCCACCTGCCATCCGGCGAGCCGGTCCATCGTGTGGTGCTTTCCGGTGGCGGCCTCACCGCGCATGTGCTCACCTGGGGTTCGGTGATCCAGGACCTGCGCCTGGAAGGCCACGAGCCGCCGCTGGTGCTCGGCTTCACCGATCTCGAAAGCTATCTCGCCCATTCGCCCTATCTCGGCGCTACGCCCGGCCGCTGCGCCAATCGCATCGGCAACGGCCGCTTCACGCTCGATGGCGAGGCCTACCAGCTCGAATTGAACGAGAAGGGCGTCACGCATCTGCACGGTGGCAGCGACAATATCGGCAAGCGCAACTGGACGATCGTTCGGCACACGCCCGACAGCGTCACGCTCGCCATTACCGACCCGGATGGTCGCGCCGGCTATCCCGGCAATTGCAAGGTTACCTGCACCTACCAGCTGAAGCCCGGCGGTGTCCTGAGCGTCGTCTACGAGAGCGAAACCGACCGAGCGACGCTCGCCAATGTCTGCCAGCACAGCTATTTCAATCTCGACGGCAGCGCCGACGCCCTCGGCCACGACATCATGATCGCCGCCGACCACTATCTGCCGACCACCGAACGCCAGGTGCCGACGGGTGCGATCCTTGCCGTCGAAGGCACCGCCTTCGATCTCAGGGAGATGACGCGGCTCAGCCGCCAGACCGAAGGCGAGCGCGTCGCCTACGATCATAATTTCTGCCTTTCGAACGAACGCATGGTGAAACATTCGGTGGCGCTTGCCCGCAGCATCGATTCGGGCGTCACGATGGAAGTGCTGACGACCGAGCCCGGCGTGCAGCTCTATACCGGCGCAAAGCTGAACATCCCCGTCCCCGGCCTCGAAGGCCGCCGCTACGGCGCCTTTGCCGGCTTCTGCCTGGAAACACAGATCTGGCCGGACGCGATCAACCATGCCGGCTTCCCGAACGCCGTGCTGCGCCCGGGCGAGACCCGCCGGCAGGAAACGGACTACGTGTTCATGAAGAGCTGAGCGCGGAAGCGCCAGCCGGCTTCACCAACAAAGGCAAAACGCAAAGGAGCCGTCTCGGCGGTCCGAACCACATGGTGCGGACTCGCACTAACGGCGCATGCAATGCCTGACGGCAAATGCCGTTTCATTCCAGAAATGGCTGTGAAATGAAGTGGTTGGGAGAAATTGGAGCGGGTGAGGCGATTCGAACGCCCGACCCCAACCTTGGCAAACTAGGAATTGCACGTTTCGCGCGTTACGCGAAAATATCATCCCATTCACCACGATACATTAAATTGCGCCATCTCACGCAGGCACCTGAGTTAGCCGTTTCGAATTGAGCGGTAACCCAACGGATTGCGGCGAACTAGTTCTAAAACGAGTGATGGTGACCGGGCGGTGACCACAGTTGTGGTTGATTCGTTCATCACTCGAAAGGCTGTACTGTTTCCTTTCAGTAACGCCTGTTGCGCCCATTACCGGTTTCCCGAATGAAGCACTCCGTTCCGGCCGGGATATTTCGCCCTAGGATTCTGGCGCCAACAAAACTCGACCGCAACAGGGATTCGCCATTTTCTCGCGATCCGGTCGACTTCCTTCCAAGCATCGGATGCTGACTGACCCTGTACCGAAATGCCAAGGTCGGCGTGGTATCTGAAGCCCTCGCCCTCGAACTTCGCCGCCTTTGACGAGACGCCTAACTCGCGAACCAGTTCGTCGCCCTCCAAACCTTTCGCTTTCACCTGCGCGATCATCGTCAACAGGATGGAGGACCAGCGTGGATTGGGAACAGCCTTACCGTTGACCGTAGCCACGAGGGGCTTCGTAAACGCGAGGCCCGGATCAGAATCGAACTGCATTACGCCATCGCTGGCGACATTTATATCCTCATCGGGCTCGCCGTCCCGTTCCATTCCCAGCTGCTCCATAACCTCCTTTACAACGCGCTCGATGGTTTCGCTGGGTGTCTTCATCCCGAACCAAGTCGCGATGGATTTAAGATCCGCGAAGGTGGCATCGTTGATTCTGACAACTGGCATGAAGGTCTCCACCGTGGATGACAGGAAATCAATGTTACATATCATCTACCGGTGGTCAATCAGAATATGTTACATGCTTCTGACTGACCCCTAGGCTAAATCCCCGAACGTGATTGAACCTAAGTCACGTCCAATGGCAGTGGCCCGCAGAGAACCAGTGAGAAAGACACCGGCGTAGTGGTGATAGGCATGACCCACAGAAATCTAACTAGCCAAGTCGCTCAGTATAAACTACCTTGCGTTGAATCAATGACTTGGCAGGCTGCAATGAGAGATCATAGCGAACGTGACGTATGCACAAAGCTTGTGACGCCCGCGCTCGTAAGTGCCGGATGGGATTTGCATAAACAAATCAGAGAAGAGGTAACCTTAACCGCTGGTCGAATCGTGGTTCGCGGAAGACTCACCGCGCGCGGTAAGCAAAAGCGGGCAGACTATGTCCTCTACCACAAGCCTAACATTCCAATCGCCGTGATCGAGGTTAAGGATGCCACGCACAATGTAGGGTCTGGAATGCAGCAAGCGCTGGAATATGCGGATATGATTGGCGCGCCCTTCGCCTTTGCGACCAACGGCAAAGGATTTGTGTTTCATGACAAGACCTCAGCCGATGGACGCCTAGAGCGTGAAATTGCACTCCACGACATCCCCTCGCCAAACCAGTTGTGGTCCCGTTATGTCGCATGGAAAGGCATTGCCGCTCCAAAGCGTAACCTCCTCGATCAAGACTATTTCGATGATGGTTCCGACAAAGCGCCGCGCTATTACCAAACTCTGGCAGTCAATCGCGTCATTGAGGAAATCGCTAAGGGGAAGGACCGGCTTCTGCTCGTGATGGCGACAGGAACCGGGAAAACCTACACGGCCTTTCAGATCATTTGGAGGCTGTGGAAGGCCGGCGCCAAGAAGCGCATTTTGTTCCTCGCAGACCGGAACATTCTCGTAGATCAAACCAAGACGAACGACTTCAAGCCCTTTGGTGGGGCGATGACGAAGATCAGTAATCGCCAAGCGGACAAGTCGTATGAGATCTATCTATCACTATACCAGGCGGTGACTGGTACGGACGATGCGGCGAACATCTACAAGCAGTTCTCGCCTGATTTTTTCGATCTCGTGATCATCGACGAATGTCACCGTGGCAGCGCTGCAGCGGACTCTGCTTGGCGCGAGATACTCGAGTATTTTTCTAGCGCGGCTCAGATTGGCCTCACCGCTACACCCAAGGAAACGAAGGACGTTTCCAACGTCGATTACTTCGGTGAACCGGTCTACACCTACTCGCTACGTCAGGGGATCGAAGATGGCTTCCTCGCTCCCTACAAGGTCATCCGTTACGATCTGGATAAGGACCTCACTGGATACAGGCCCGAAGCAGGTACGGTCGATCGATATGGACACGAGGTGCTCGACAGAATCTACAATCAACGGGACTTCGATCGTACACTCGTTCTCGATCAACGTACGAAGTTGGTCGCCGCAAAGATCACCGAGTTTCTGAAGGCAACGAACCGCTTCGACAAGACCATCGTGTTCTGTGAAGACACGGAGCATGCTGAACGTATGCGGCAAGAGCTTACGAATGCGAATGCCGATTTGGTCGCAGAGAATCATCGTTACGTTATGCGGATCACCGGTGATGACCCCTTGGGCAAAGCGGAGCTCGACAATTTCATCGATCCGAAAGCCAAGTATCCTGTGATTGCAACGACTTCGAAGCTGCTGACTACCGGCGTGGACGCCAAAACCTGCAAGCTAATCGTCTTGGACCAACGCATCCAGTCCATGACCGAATTCAAGCAGATTATCGGTCGCGGCACACGCATTGATGAAGAGCACGGCAAAAAATTTTTCACGATAATGGACTTCAAGCGGGCGACTGAGCTTTTCGCTGATCCCGACTTCGATGGCGATCCCGTCCAGATTTACGAGCCCGGCGAAAACGACTCGCCGCTTCCGCCCGATGGAAATGAGGCGCCTGCAACACCTAAAGGAGGGTTCGGCGAGGAAGAACAACCGTCGATCATCGATGGGTCGGACGGCGATCTTCCGCCAGAACCGCTGCGCAAATTCTACGTTGACGGTGTGGAGGTCATCGTGTTGTCGAAGCGGGTCCAATATCTTGGGCCAGGCGGCAAACTGATCACAGAATCGCTGCGCAGCTACGCGCAGAAGACATTGCAGAAGGATTACAAGACGCTGGGCGAATTCCTACGGCGCTGGTCCAGTGCAGAGAAAAAGCAGGCGATCATTGAGGAGCTGGAAGCCTTGGGCGTTTCGCTAGAAGGGCTACGGGAAGAGGTCAGAAACGGCGATGCCTTCAGTTCCTTCGACCTACTCTGCCATGTGGCTTATGGCCAGCCGCCGCTTACGCGCAAAGAACGCGTCGAGAAGGTGAAGAAACGCAATTACTTCGCGAAATACGAGGGTAAAGCCCGCTCTGTTCTAGAGGCGTTGCTAGATAAATACGCCGACGACGACTTCGCGCCATTAGAAAACGCTCGCGTGCTGCAGCTTAAGCCCTTTGATCAAATCGGCACTCCGGTTGAGATCATGAAGGGTGTTTTCGGCGGCAAATCAGCTTATGAAGCCGCCATCAAAGACTTGCAGGCGGAATTGTATCGTGAAGGGGCGTAACGCGTGACCAACGTTTCGGGTGTCATCAAATCGATCCAGGACATCATGCGCAAGGATGCGGGCGTTGATGGAGACGCGCAGCGCATTGGTCAGCTTGTCTGGATGTTCTTCCTAAAGATCCTGGATGATCAAGAAGACTCGCTCATGCTGTTGAGCGACGACTATCGCTCACCCATCCCGGCACATCTGCGCTGGTCTGCGTGGGCCAGCAATCCAGAGGGCATCACCGGAGATGCGCTGCTCGATTTCATCAACAACCAGCTTTTTCCGAAACTGAAGAATCTCACTCTCGATGGACCCGAGCGTGACCGTGCGATCGTCATCCGCTCAGCCTTCGAGGATGCTTACAACTACATGAAAAATGGCACGTTGATCCGCCAAGTGATCAACAAGATCAACGATATCGATTTCAATAACACGGGCGATAAGCACGCGTTCGGCGACGTATACGAACAGATCCTGAAAGACCTGCAAAGCGCCGGGAACGCAGGTGAATTCTATACGCCCCGCGCCGTCACCCAATTCATGGTCGACATGCTCGATCCGAAGCTGGACGAACTGGTTCTTGATCCCGCCTGTGGCACCGGCGGCTTTCTGGCCCATGTAATGGATCACAAGAGCGACCACTATGTGCAGTCCGTCGAAGATGCGAAGACGGTTCAGGAGAGCATTCTCGGCGTAGAGAAAAAAGCACTGCCGCATCTACTTTGCGTCACCAACATGATGCTGCACGGAATCGAGTCACCGATCAACATCGAGCATGACAACACGCTTGCAACAGCGCTCAAGGATCACAAGTGGCGCGGCAAGATCGATGTCATCATCACCAACCCGCCCTTCGGTGGCACGGAGGAGGACGGAATCGAAAAAAACGTGCCCCAGGCCTTCCAGACGCGTGAGACCGCGGATCTTTTTTTGGTGCTGATCATCGAGCTCCTAAAGGACAACGGCCGTGCAGCCGTGGTTCTGCCTGACGGCACGCTGTTCGGTGAGGGCATCAAGACGCGCATCAAGGAAAAGCTCATGACCGAGTGCAACCTGCACACCATCGTCCGCCTGCCCAACGGTGTGTTCAACCCTTACACGGGCATTAAGACGAACCTCCTCTTCTTTGAAAAAGGCAAACCAACTGAAGAGGTCTGGTTTTACGAGCACACCTATCCGGAAGGCTATAAGAGCTACTCCAAAACAAAACCAATGCGGATCGAAGAGTTCGAAGGTGAGAATTCCGAGAAGGCCTGGTGGGGTGATCTGACCACCCGAACAGGTCGCAAAGAGAACGACAGCGCCTGGAAGGTCAGCGCCGCCGAGATCAGAGCCAACGGGTACAACCTCGACATTGCCAATCCGCATCGCAGGGAAGAAGGGCACAAGGACCCAACCGAACTTCTGGGCGAGTGGCAGGAAGCCCGCGCACAATTGGCCGCCACACAGGAAAGCCTGAAGGCCATCCTGACCGCAGCACTCGGCAAGACGACGGCAGCGTGACGCCATGCACGCTAATGTTTTTCTGAAACATTTCGCTCCGCTAACATCCGGTCCCGGTGGTGTCCAAGATCTCCGGGACCTAGTGCTGCAACTTGCAGTCAGAGGGAAATTAACCTCCACATCTTCGGATGACGACAACATTCTGAGCCATTTGAGTCGCGCCGATGATTTCGTTTCTGCTGATATTGCAAGCGGAGTCGGCGCGAAACGAAAAGAGATTGAGTTCGACTTGAGTACGCCGCCGTTTGAGATTCCAAGTTCTTGGCAATGGGTACGGCTCGATACGATCGCCAGCTATATTCAGAGGGGGAAAAGTCCTACTTACGCCGACAGCGGCAGTATAAAGATCATCTCCCAAAAATGTATCCAATGGACAGGGTTTGCCGATCAGCCATGTAGGTGGCTAGACGCCGATGCGTTCAAAAAATTCGGGCGAGAACGGATAATACGAGACGGCGATCTCCTTTGGAATTCAACCGGAACTGGCACGATCGGCCGTATAATCAATTTCGATGGCGCTCCGTTCGGAGAGCAGATTTTTGTCGCAGATAGCCACGTAACAGTAGTCCGGCTTGCATTGGGCGATCCGAAATATGTTTGGTGCTGTCTCGCTTCGCCAGACGTACAGCGTACGCTGGAGTCTGATGCCTCGGGATCGACAAACCAGGTCGAACTATCAACTAGCTATGTTCGCAATACTTGGGTGCCCTTCCCACCTCTCGCTGAGCAGAAGCGCATTGTTGCCAAGGTCGGTGAACTCATGGCGCTATGCGATACGCTGGAGGAGCGACGGGATAGAGCAATCAGCCTCAAGCGCGCCACCGCAGCCTCAGCTTTGATTGATCTGAACGAAGCGAACACCGCTGAAGCGACCGCCGAGCGTTGGGACAGAATTGCCCCAAGATTTAGTGAGCTGTTCGATGAACTTGAGACGATCGAGGCACTGAGAGGGACTATCCTGGATCTGGTAACAAAGGGGAGGTTCTCGAACGGAGCAGCTTCAAGTGTAAATCAATACGAAGCCATTCGCTCTCGGATCGAGGATCGAGTAGCCCAGAAAAAGATCCGCAAACCAAAGCAAACGAGTGGCTTTTGCACTGACACGCTTGCGCCTCTCCCGGACGGATGGCGTTGGGTGCAGTTGGGAGATCTCTGCTGGTCAGTAACCGATGGACCGCACTTTTCGCCAAAATACGTGGATGCAAAAATTGGTGTTCCCTTTATTTCTACCCGCAATATCGTTTCCGGTAAGCTTGATTTCTCCGGTTGCAAATTCATCAGTCGTTTAGACCATGAGGAGTTTTCTAGAAGAACAAAGCCGGAGCATGGTGATTTATTATACACCAAAGGCGGGACCACGGGGGTAGCTGCAGTAAATCGATCAGATAAAGAATTCAGCGTTTGGGTTCACATCGCGGTTCTTAAGTTCGATCATGATTTGATCGTCCCTGAATATTTAGCTTATACCCTGAACAGCCCGCGCTGTTACAAACAAAGTCAAGAGTTCACCCAGGGAATAGGGAATAGGGACCTTGGGCTAACTCGCCTAATCAACATTATACTTCCGCTCCCGCCGGTCGCCGAGCAAAAACGCATTGTCGCCAGGATCGATGAGCTGATGGCGTTGTGCGATCTGCTGGAAGAACAGGTGCGCGAGGGCGAACGGCTGAATACAGAATTACTGGCGTCGCTGGTCCATACCTTAAGCGCGAGCGGGCCCGAAGGCGGCAATGGGCCTCGCTTGCTAGAACCAGTTACGGGTGAGGGAGCCGTTAGCTTCAAAAGCATCAAGGCGCCCCCTGCCAACGTGGTAAACCGTTTAAACAACCGAAACGATCCGCGCACGACCAAGATTGCCGCTGGTGGCGATGAGCACTTGCTCGCTCGCTCAGCTGACGTTGACAGCAAGTTCAAGGAGGCTGTGCTGGTCGGTGCTATCGTGAAGGCGTTTTTCGAGGCCGGCGGCGAGCCCATCGGTAACTTCCGTCTGCAAAAAGCTGTATATTTCGCTCGACGTCACAGTGGCGAGCATGCGCTCAACCGCGAGTTCGCTCGCAAGGCAGCAGGCCCCTACAACCCTTCCATGAAGCATTCCGGCGGCATAGCAATTGCCAAACAGAAGAACTGGCTACGCGAAGCTCGTGGACGCTATGGCTTCGGCCACGTGCCGGGCGGTGCGGCCGCAGAGATGAAGGAGTGGATCGATACCTATGCCTATGGTGAGATTGCCGGTTGGGTCGCAGACCAGTTCCGCTTCAAGAAAAACGAGGACTGGGAAACTCTCGCCACTGTCGACTATGCCATCGAGCACATGCGTTCACTTGGCGTAGAGCCTAACGCAAGCAAGGTCCTCGACTACATTCGTGCAGATGATGAGTGGCGCCCGAAAATCGAGAAGCTCGGATTGACAGAATTCAGCATTCAATCCGCCATTATTGAAATCAAAGCACTGTTCGAGGCGTAAGATGCCGACACATTCGACTTCCATCTCCTGGTGTGAGGAAGACCGGCACGCGACATATCATCAGCATAAGTCATTCAATAATTGGTTGGATGAAAAGGGAGAAGATGCTGAGAAAGTTCTTGAACGATACGGATTGCTGAATATCGCAACGCCCAGCAAAGCTTTATTTGCAGGCGATCCAACGGCCTACGAACTAGAGATCGATCGTCATTTTCAGGAGAAGCGTGATTTCGCACTTGGCGCTGACTCCTTCGATGATCTGTGGTTTCGAAAGAACAAAGCGCATTTCAACCAACTGATTGAGCACCTGAAGGGCGAGTCGATTGTCCCTTTTATTGGTGCGGGCGTCTCTTGTACGTCTGGCTACCCCGGCTGGTCTCAGCATCTTGTAAACCATGCCAATGCAAGCGGGCTTAGCGACGCTCAGCGCCGCATCGATGAGGGGCTTCACGAAGAAATCATCGACGAGCTGATCCAAAAACACAAAATGCCCTTATTCGTCCAAGGCATGAAGGATGACTTCTTGGGGGAGCCCGCCAACCTGGATTTGCAGAGGCTGATTGTTAATTTGTGCAAGCACGTCATCGTCACCACAAACTATGATTTATGCATCGAGAAGGCTCTTGCAGCGTCAGGTGGTGCCTATGTCACTCCAATTTCTTCGACCGAAAGGGACAACCAAGATCTTATTTTTGCTTGTTCCAACCGCAAACGCGCCTTGCTAAAGCTTCACGGCACTATCACATCGCCCGCGAACTGCATCCTGAGCAAGGCGCACTACGACGTAGCTTATGGCGAGGCCTACCTCAACATGAGCTTGCCAATCCCCAAGAAGCTGCGGCGACTATATGAGCACGTTAGCCTTTTGTTTGTCGGCTGCAGTCTCATTGCAGATCGCACTATGAATGTTTTTAGGGCGCTAAAAGAGGAGCTGGGGGAAAACGTTCCTCAACATTTCGCGATCTTAGAAGCGCCGGCCGACGTGAGCCAGTTGCCAAATCGAAACGCGTTTCTATCGCAACATGGGATCACGCCAATTTGGTACCCTAGAGGGGAGCATGATCGCCTACCAGAAATTCTGAACGCCATTTCAGATGAACTTTATCGATATTGATCGAAGTGGTCTATTGCACTCGGCAGTCCGAGGGACAGTTGTGTCAACTACCTGATTTTCTTCAGCAATAGCGGGAGGGACCCATCGAATGGAGCACGAGATGGAGGATGTGCTGGGTCGACTGGCAGAGGCTATCGACAGGGTCCTTGATAACGATCGGCTCGCGCGGTTTCAGCCAAGTGAAGTTGCAGTCACCTTCGAGTTAGGATGGCACCTCCGAGAATTATTTGGCAACGAATGGGATGTTAACGGCGAGTATGATCGTCTTGGCGAAGACGAGAAAGCGCTTCAGTACCCCGGCAGGCCACCTCGAAAACCCACTAACAGGATACGTCCCGACATTATCGTTCACATCATGGGCGAGCGAAATAATCTGCTTGTTGTGGAAGCGAAGCTTCATGGTAACAACAATTACGCCTACGATGACTGGAAACTTCGCGGGATGACATGGCAGGAGGGAGAATACGGTTATTTCGTCGGTGTCCATCTCGTCTTCTTTATTGCCGCTCGAAGATTAGCTTCCTGCACCGTATATACTAACGGCGAGGTCGATGAAGCATGGACCGGATGGCTCCAAGAAAAGTACTTGGAAGATTGACACGACCTTCCGGTTGAACAAATGCGGGTGCCACAATGCCGTGCCGTGCGCCTATGCCGCAGTCGTTCGTGGCAGCGCAGCTACGCGGGCGCGCGACCGGTCTTTGCCGCGAACTCGTTCAGGCACGTCGCGATGTCCTGAGTGTCCCAGGTGCGCATATGCCACCAGGTGTTCGGGCTGCGCAGCTACGCGGGCGCGCGACTGTCCAGCGAGCAAGCCTCCCCTCCCCTCCCCTTGCGTTTCAGTGTACGGCTGACGCCATCACTGCCGCCACGGCATCATGCCTGTGACGGCAGTGACGCTCGTGACGGCGCACCGGTAACCGCCACCGGCAGCGCAAGTTGGAGGGATAGTCCCCTCGGAAGGTTGGAGATGGTTATGGACGCCGAAACGGAGAATGCTTTCTGGGCCAAGATCCAGGTTGAGTTTGGCGAACTCCGGGATCTCTTCAGTATGCATTTTGAAACCCAAGCGGAAGGTATCGGCCAACGAATAGCCACTACCAAAACGAAAAGTGGGAGGAAATCGGAGTGGCGGGACACCGCGCCACATTGGCATGACGAAGAAGTCGGACAGTCGGTTCGTTCATGGCAGATGATTCCATACGTGGATGCCATCGACCAAGAATTGCTTTGCGAACATTTCGAAGCCGGAAGACGACTCATCCCCCAGGTCGAACAGGGGATCGCTGCACGAAAGATGACATTTGAGTTTTTCGAGCAATGGGGCTCGTTGAATCGTTGCGGCGGGGCGGTCCGTATCGTCTATTTTGCTAGGCCCGATGTCGGGCGGCTCCGCGAGGGAAGTGATAATCTGGCCGCCCATCGGCGCTGGTTCGCTCATCAGTTTTTGAAGGCCAGGGTTGGAAAATCCAAATCTGTTGCCATGGACGAAATGGAAGAATTCGTAAACGCCACGATTGTTCGCTTGGACGGAGGCGAACGCGTCTGGTTTGCTCGTTTCCTGAGCGAGAAGGAAGCTGACAGCCGTGAGAACGCCCGCCGCCTGACAAAAGCGTTCATGCAAAACCTTAGCATTTCAGACATGCAAAAGCTGGACCGCGCTCCGTGGGATGGCGTTCCCGAGTTCGCGCGAAAGATTTCCTACCCTTAGGGTTGGATAGACCACTACACCGCGATCGGTCACACATTGATCGTCAAAGGCCTTTGGCACAACTGTAACCGACAGGAGTGTCATGAATGACCCCCACCAATGCTTCTACGACACCCGCTAATCCGGGGCGTGTCGAACCCATGCTCACCGTCCAGAAGGCTGCTGAAATTCTCGGCGTACGCGTTTGGGCTCTTCGCCGCGCCGTTAAGTCGGGCACCATCCCCGCATATACGCCTTTTAACAGCCGGAAGCTCGTACGCCTCTCCGAAGTCGAGGCGGCCATTAGTGCTGCAAAGGTAGGGCGCGCAAATGGTTGAGCACATCTTTCGCAAGGAATCCCGGAGGTTTTGGAACCGCAACCTGCCCGTTATCCCGGTCGAAGGCAAGGTACCGATCCTGCCCGGCTGGCAGGGTCAACTAGGAGCGCTTCCGACTGAAGAAAAGCGTACGCTGTGGCAAAACCAATATGGAGATAACAATATCGGCCTGCTTACCGGATTTGACGTTGGTGATGGTAAGATTTTTGTTGGTCTCGACGTGGATGACGATCGTCTACTGAACGTCAGCCTTCAAATTCTTGGACTAAGTAATCAGCAAAGGCGCGTCGTCCTTTCGGGCAAAAGAGGCAAGAAGGGGGCAACCATCTTCGCCCGCGCGGTTAAGGCGTTGAAATCAACCGTCATCAAAGGTGCTGGTGGCCTCGGCAACATAGACGTACTGGCCGCTGGCAAAATGACGGTCATGCCGCCGTCGGTTCATCCGGATACACGGAAGCCCTACGAGGTCTTGGGTGAACCGATTTTGAACGTTGACTTCGCGAACCTGCCCGAAATCACCGAACACCAGATCAAGCTGATGAAGGTGACGCTTGGCTCCGAACATGCCTTCACCCTTACCATGGGTGAAAGCACCCACGATGCTGGCGTTGCGCTTGTGGCGACACTAGTCAGAACGGGGGCTACGGACGAGGAAATTGCCAACATTTTCGTCGGCCTTCTACCGAGGGACTACAGTGGCAATTCTTTGGACGAGCTACCAGGATGGATTGCCTCGGCACGAGCAAAGGGGTTCGGCAATCTAAGCGACGAGGACGCACCGACGCTTACCCACGCACTCGTATCGCTGGCGCTTAACGCAGGCATCGAGCTGTTCAACGACGGCGATGGCGCCGCGTTCGCGACGCTGCCACACACAGGATCGGCCGTGGCGTATCGCATTAAATCGGACGCCTTCAAGCAGTGGCTCCGTCATCAGGCTTACGTGGTCATGGAAAAGGCGGTGAACTCCACGCCGCTGATGGAGGCAGTAGCGACAATCGAGACGAAGGCCTTGTTTGATGGTCTGGCATACCCCGTTTTCGCGCGCGTGGCTGGCGACGACGAGATCGTGCTCATTGATATAGGTGCATCAGACGGCCGCGTCGTCAAAATCGACAAGATCGGTTGGTCGGTCGAAGGCGGGAGTCGACTGAAGTTCGTGCGGGGAGCCGGTTTTGAAAGCCTTCCTACTCCAGAGGAAGGCGGCAACCTCTTTGCATTAAAGGACTTCCTCGGCCTGGACGAGCACAATTTTCGCCTGTTAGCCGCCTTCCTCATTAACGCACTTAAACCGCACGGCCCCTACTTCGTACTTCTGGTGGAGGGCGAGCAGGGCTCAGGCAAAAGCGTGTTCTGCGAAATAGTGAAGCGCGTCATCGATCCGAACAAGGCGATGCGCCTTCGCTTACCCGATAAGCCGCAGGATCTGATGATCCAGGCCAAAGAGTATCGACTGCTGTCCTTCGACAACGCCTCGGGCATGAAAGCCGAGATGTCGGACGTTCTTTGTACCCTCGCTACAGGCGGCGGCATTGCGGTTCGTAAGCTCTACAGCGACGGCGATATACATGTGATGAGTTATACCCGGCCTTTTATCATGAACGGAATCGCCGGCTATGCCAACCGCCCTGACCTAATGGAGCGCGCCATTCCGATTCGCCTCGTACCGATGCAGGAGGGGGGCAGAAGAACCGAAGCGGAACTGCTCGCGGAGTTTGCAGAGCTTCTGCCGGGTATTTTGGGCGCGCTGTACGATGCTGTCGCGAGAGGCCTAGAAAACTTTAGCATGGTGGAACCACCCCGTCATCTCCGCATGGCGGATGCGGCGAAGTGGATCAAGGCGGCCGAGTCGGCGCTCAAGCTCGAAAATGGCAGCCTTATCGACGCGATCGCCAAGGCCCAGGACGACTTCGTCATCGAGAAGGTCAATGAAGATCCGCTGGTGACAATGCTTCGCCTTGTGTGCCGAAATGGTCCTTTCGAAGGGTATGCCATCGAGTTGTTCGCAGAGTTCAGGGAACGTAGAGACTCCGTTCCCGAGCACGCGCTTCCAAAGACGGCGTCCCATCTTTCGAACCAGCTCAAGCGCATGCGGCCTGCCATGGCAAAGGCAGGGGTCCACGTCGAATACGTCGGCAAGGACCGGAAGGGAATGAAGATCAGAGTGTCGCTTGACGGCGGCTATCAGACGGCTTTCTAGCATGACGTTGTGACGGCCGTGATGCTCACCTTTGAGCTGGTGCCGATTGCGTAGGGGGGTACTCCTGCCGCCCGCCCCTGGCCCCGCCGGCTGCTACTGCCGTCACCGCCGCCACGCGTCACACTTGCGATTTCAACCCGGATGACCGGGGAATCCGAATTCCTTAGAGGCCCCGTCTCTTCAGGGCCTTGATTTCCACGAACACAGCGAGGTTACGCGGCAGGTTACAATTCTGGCCGCCGACGGGCCGTCCGAGCGCAATTCGCGATTAATTGTGCCGGTTACTGCCCCGTGTTTTCCTCGCCATTTTTTCATTCTCAACGGGAACAACATGACCAAATCCGTCAGTATCTCCATCACGTCAACCACCCGTCGCCGCAAGCTTTCAAGTGGAACGATTGCCTCCTACGCACAATGGTACGTCAACTTCCGTGACCCCAAAACTGGAAGACGCGTTCGGCGCGCATTTGATCGCAAGAAGGACGCGGAAGCTAAGCGGAATGAGCTGCTTCTTAAGTTTGCTGAAGGGGATTTCACCGACGAGCGAACAGCTCCATCTGTCGGGAAGGCCATTGATCACTGGCTTGCTGACAAAGAAGGCAAAGTCAAAGAATCCACTCTGAAGGGCTACAAGGTCGTGGCGAACGGTGCGCTCCGGGGGCCATTGTTGATTGGCACCCCGCAGGACCGCGCGGATTACACCGAAAGCGGCGTCCCACCAAAAGGCGCTCGCTTCATAAAGCTATTGGGCGAGATCAAACTCACCGATCTGACGACGGCCATGATCCGCGTCTGGCATCGGACCATCATTGAGCAATGCGGTAACTACACCGCCAACCGGGCAAAGTCGCATCTCAAATCGGTCTTAGCACTCGCCGAGGAAGACTTCGGTATCCGCGCTCCTTCCATGCCAACCGGGCTCACCCGCGCCCGTCACAAGGCGAAGAAAGTCATCCTTACGCCGGAAGACATCGCCAAGCTTATCGCCGCCGCCAAGATGGATGCGGAACACGGCATCTACTATGCCTTCCCTTTCCTCGCCGGCACGCGGCCGTCGGAACAGCTCGGCCTGCTCTGGAGCGAGGTCGACTTTGACAAGAATGTCATCCGGATCCGCCGCATCCAGGAGCGAGACGGTTCGCTGACGGAAATGACAAAGACGGAGGCCGGCACACGCGACATCCCCATGGGCGCAACATTGCGGGAGATGTTACTTGAATGGCGACTTCGCTGCCCGCGCAAGGGAAAGGAGCTCCATCGCGTCTTCCCCGGTCCCGGTCGCCTTCAGGAATGGCCGAAGCTCCGGATTGGCGGCGGTGGGCCGCTGCTCTATCAGAACTTCCGGAAGCGGTACTGGCAGCCTGCGTTCAAGAAGTTTGGCCTCTCCTACGTTACGCCGCATAGCGCCCGCCATTCCTTTATCTCGACCTTGCAGGCCCAGGGGATCGAGGTCGGTCTCGTCGCGCAGATCGCCGGACATGCCAACCCGACCGTGACGCTCGGCCACTACACCCAAGCCGTCCGGGGAGGCGCTGCCGCCGTCGACGCCCTGGAGCGCGCGTATAATCCGACTGGCCTGACGAAATGAGGAGAAACTCATATGCCCTACAAAATCGGTTCAAAGTCGTTTCGTACGAAGGAAGACGCGATCGGATATTGTCAGGAGGTTCTCCACCGGCACCCATTGGAGACTGAGATCGAAGGCGCAGACGCAGAATTTGTGCGCGCAGTGTTCAACCTTCGAGAAGATAAAGTGGCAGCATTGGGAACCAGAACGGTTGTGCGGTTCCTTCGTAAAATGCATCGCCACAATACCCCTGGCTTCTTCGCCGAACTCTCTGATGGATCCTTCCTCGACTTCAGCTTTATGAAGGCGATCAATACCCTGCCACGCGCCCCGTGACTGGCGGCCCCGTAGCTAGGGGCACCCTGTAGCGTCCACACCGCCGGGACGCCGGCGTACAGTGCGCCGGCGTCACCTACCGCAGCAGGCGGCGGTGGCGGCTGCATGCCGGCGGCGGCTACTAAAGCCATTGAAATTACTAGATAAATTGTGGCAGGCCTTACGCCGTGTTTTAATCTCCCAAAGCGGGAGAACGTAGATGGACTATCTTATGGTTATCGACAATGCGACCGGCGAAGCGCGGATGATGGCACTCGCCAATGCCGCCTCTCACACGCATATGGATATGAAAGACATCGAGAGGTCGATACAGAACTCAGGTGTCTGCATCTCGATGGATCATACGATCGTCGACACTGAGGCGGCTGATGAGGCCGACGTGATCGTCGTTTGAACCCTTCATATTGAGCCAGAGCTGCCTTCGACATTCCGGGCTTTTGGTTCGAGCCCTCCCCCCTATCGAACGATTCGGACTAGGCCTGGAAGGACCCGGTCAGCCGCGCTATGCCTCGACGGTCTGTACCCCCATACGCGGCGCTCGCTCCCAGTAGAGCGCTCGCCACCATGACTCAGCGGGTCACTCAACCACATATCGGAGTTCGTTCGCCGCAACGCCGACGACCCGGAGCGTTCTGCCCTGAATGGTCACGCTTTGGCCACTGCCGAGCGCGATCGCTAGAGGTCGCTGCATTGTGGCATATTGCGAGGAGCCGCGCGGCGGAATGAATTGGTAGGACGTCGATCGCGCTGTCCCCGATACATCCGTCATGCCGACAGTTCCGTTGATGGTCGTCGTGGTGGTCTGCGGTATGATCATCGGGCTTTCGGTCATTGTCGTCGCGTTGCTCTCCACAACAACGTCCGTCCGTTCGAGAACTGCCTTCGATCCGCGCGCCCCGATAAAGCGCACCGTCGTCCCGCCAGCATTCGTCGTCCGCCCCCAGATGTCAGCACCGCCGACAATGTTGGGCAGGGCCTTGCGGGACTGGAACGACATCACCACGTCGCCGGGGCCAGCTGACCGGACTTGGCTTCCGGCCGGGGTTACAAGTTTGGTCTTCGTTTCCACCGGCGCACAGGCGGAAACAAGCGGCAGAACCAGTGAGACTGCGAGAAAGGCTACCCTCTTCATTGTCTATCCTATTGAAATTAAAAGTTTTCCAGAAAACACAGGAACAAAATCCCTGTCAATTATTGAGCCGGCGGACCAGCCTTCAAAAGCTGCCCGAGATGAACTCCGCGTCCCAACGTCCACTGGCCTGAATGGCCGCAATTACCAACCGTGCAGGACTCTCGGTGGACCAGTAGGAAGAACACCACGTGTGGCGTCGTGAACGACCAAACGGAAGCCGTGGTAGCGACGGAACAAAGTCGATCAATGCACTGGCGGACAAACCCCAATCGTTCGATGCGCGGGAAGTGTTGGTGGATCAGCAGCGACTTGCCGGCGGCATAAAAGTCAGACACCTCGTCGAGGTAGAGGTATTTAGAGGAGTTCTTTTCGGGTCAAAGAAGATTAAATCGCCGTTGTGGAAAGTATCGAGGCAGCGCCCCATGAAGACATGGCGGCCGGAAAGGTCATCGGAAGCAGGTCGTTGTAGTAGATCGCCCCGGGAATGGTAGCGCGGCTTTTTTCGATCGTCTGCAATCGGCGGCGATGGTGCAGAAGTTGCGTGCTCCAGGATATCGAAAAGCTCCGGGTCGATTTGGCGATGGCGCTCTGGCTGCCGCAAATAGCCGAGCTTCCCGCCATCCAATCCGCCATCCGATGGCGTCATCATCCAACAGACTCCGATGCGGAGAGCGCCCGCAGGAGCGCATATTTTCGATAGTCGTTGATATCCCCGACATACTGATCTTTCACGCGCGCCCCAACGAATCGTGCGCACGTGCAGTATGTCCAAATACCCTAATTTGGGGTACTCGAAATTCGGGTTCTATTGAAGTGCTGGTTCTTGAACTGGCGTTGACATTGTCATCATTACGCTCGGATCTCTATCGTCGCACAATTGAACTGCTGGATTGCGGCTCGAAAGAGCGCGGGCATCATACAGGTCGAACTGGGCAAGCTAATAGGCCAGCGGCAAACGTTCGTTTCCAAGTACGAACTTGGCGAGCGAAGGCTCGATGTAGCCGAATACGTGAGAATCTGCAGAGCGCTTAAAGCTGATCCACATGCGTTTATAGATGAAGCAGAAGCATCGTCACGACGAACAGACGATCTGTAGTGGCACTTCATGGTATGCCGCGCCCCGCCCGTTCCTCTTTAACGGACTTCCATAGGTCAGCTACGGCTAAAGGAACCTCACGATGTTGTCCCGCTGGGTACTCTATGAATGATACATTGTATGTTGACCCTATTGCCTGTCTCAAAGAGGGGTGCTCAAACTTAGACATTAAGGCGTAGTGAGTATGGTCCGCTCGAGTGCGAGCGTGAACACTTTCCAAGATCAACTGTATATCTGGGTCAGATATAGAGTATCCAAGGAAAAGAACTGTATTGACCGTTGAGAGCGCCTGGACTGCATCGTATATACCAGGGTTATCCGCTTTCGCGTTGAAATATGATTTTCTATCCAATACAATCTCGGCGGTATTTGTCACGCATCCATGCAATTTTAAAATTGTTCTAGATGGAGACCTAAGATCTGCAATAAAATTCTTGTAGGTGTGAGTCCTAACATGGTGCGTCACATGCCCGCCACTAAAATGCTCGAAATTCTTCTCAATTAGCTGATCATAGTTTGTCGTAATACACACTTTAAAATCAAGACTAAGTATATCTTTGTATATTTCCGAAATAGGGGGTGGAGCCAATAGAAATTTTTGCTCCAGAAAATTTCTTCGCTCGGCAGCCGAAATGACAGAGTTTATGAGCTCAGCAGCATCCAGTAATCGATCGTTTCGGACGAGTTGACCTACCAGCCGTTGGTCCTTCTTCGCAGGTAACCTTGCTGAAAGGTCCCCTATCAAGGCCGGCCAACTCGGTAAAGCTGGAACGGCAGACTTTGATATTCCCGCGCCTATGAAGACCACCACACGGCGTTCAGCAATTTCTCGGACAAGTGGTACAGGCCAGCTAACCAAAGCTCATACCCTCTCAGAAATGGCTTCGGCCAAATTGCCTATGATTTCCCTGTATCGCGACGCTTGGCTGAATTGACTGCCAACCAATCCATCTCGCGCCTCAAGCGCAATAATCGGGGCGTTCGCGCTCTGCGCTAGGGGGATAAGGCTATAGAGATTCGGTACGTCACCTAAATGGAAAGGCAAGTTGTTGTGTGCCGCAAATCCACTGAGAAATGTATCAACTTCGTCAGGTATATCCGCCAAAATTCTTTCGTACGCTTTTGTCGGGCGACGCACGCCCTCTTTAGCTTTGGCGATGTACTGCTGAAGCGTGAATCCGAGAAACCCGCTCTTTATGGGTAAAGAAGTTAAGATTTCGTACCGTTTAAGTCCACCAGGGTTCAGTCTCTCAGATTGTTCCAAGCCCACTTCATAGTAATCCGCCCAGCTGTTCATCCAGCGCGATATGTTGCGTATTCCGAGCACGCTAAAGGCGTCGGCGCCAAGGGGTGCCACAAAGTAATCGGAGGATAGCAGAACAGACCGGTTTAGGGCTCCCAAAGAAGGACTAACATCAACAAAGACAATATCGTAATCGTCTTCGACTGTCCGCAGGTATGACCTTAACCAATTTGATACGCGAAAGCCCCCGGCTTTACCCGTAGGCAACTCAGCCCACGCAGAAGAAAGTTCATCCTCAAATGTCGAGAAGCGCGGATGCCCTGGAATCAGATCCACCCCAAATCGATTTACACTCGACCTGAGCGGCCGTATTCGACTGTTAATATCTGCGTCACCACTAAGTATTGGATCAACAATGTCTAGTATTGTCTTCGTTTTTGTTTCTTCTCTACTTCCCTTCTCAGGCCAATATAGATCAATTGTTTTTACATCACCAAGTATAAACTGTGTGATATTGCATTGCGGATCGCAATCAATTACCAGAACCCGCTTCTTTTGCTCGATCGCAAAGTATGCCGCAATGTTACCGGTTAATGTTGTTTTTCCGACGCCACCTTTGTTGTTGAAAAAACAAACTGACTTCATGTACTTAACTCACTTTCGGGGGAGGTCGGATCGAGGGCGAAGGAAACACCAAAACGGGTAAATTCGCAACCCAAGCCGAAGATACAGAGGACGATTGCCAGGCGGCAAACACGTAACCCGATGGTAACCGCGGCCTTCCGACATCCTTCTGCGTCCGTCGATTTCAACCGCGCCGGAAAACACAAAAGCCTCGGTAAACCGAGGCTTTGAACGTTTTGGAAAACTGGAGCGGGTGAGGCGATTCGAACGCCCGACCCCAACCTTGGCAAGGTTGTGCTCTACCCCTGAGCTACACCCGCTCATCATCCAAGGTCCGGGGGTAGTCGGTGGACCGTGGCGTCGGCGCTGTCTTGCGGCGACGGGCGGTATATGGCCTAAGCGATTTTGGAATGCAACAGGGAAATGACGAGAAATCGAATATTTTTTGGGAGACCCCCCGCAAAGCCCGGAAATGCCGCGTTTTTGGCTGGCCTCGCCGCCTGTGAGATTGCGTCCTGACGGGCTTCTCCCCTAAAGCTGAGACGAAACGAGTGCCCAAGGGATGAGAATCATGCGTGAATCACAGCCGAAAACCGCCGAAGACCTCTTCAATTTTCTCGATGGACTTGGAATCGAGCATAAGACGAAGACCCACGCGCCGGTTTTCACCGTGGCTGAATCGGTGGCGCTTCGCGACGAGATGCCCGGCGGCCACACGAAGAACCTCTTCGTGAAGGACAAGAAGGACAACTATTTCCTGCTGACCGTCGAGGAGCACGCGACGGTGGACCTGAAGACCGTGCACCAGGTGATCGGCGCGGCCAGCAAGGTGTCCTTCGGCAAGCCGGAGAAGCTGATGGAATATCTCGGCGTCATTCCGGGTGCGGTGACCGCCTTCGGCGCGATCAACGACACCGGGGGCAACGTCAAGGTCATCCTCGACGAGGCGCTGATGACGTTCGATATCGTCAACTGCCACCCGCTTTCCAATGACGCGACGACCGCGATCGCTTCGAAGGATCTTCTGCGCTTCATGGAAGCGACCGGACACGAACCGCTTGTCTTGAAAGTCACGGCCTGACATACGATCTTTGGCGCGAATGCAGTAAGCTGGCGGACGAGCCGGCGAGGAGAGAAGAATGACGGGCAGCGACAATCCCTATGCAGGGTCTTTCGGCACTCAGATGACGGCCTCGGCCTCCTTCGGCCAGCCGGCGCCGGCGGCCGCGTCGAGCGGCGACCTGATCAAGGAAACCACCACTGCCAACTTCACCAAGGACGTGCTCGAAGCCTCCAGGCAGCAGCCGGTTCTCGTCGATTTCTGGGCGCCCTGGTGCGGTCCCTGCAAGCAGCTGACCCCCGTCATCGAAAAGGTGGTCACGGAAGCCGCAGGCCGCGTCAAGCTCGTCAAGATGAACATCGACGATCATCCTTCGATCGCCGGCCAGCTCGGCATCCAGTCGATCCCCGCCGTCATCGCCTTCGTCGGCGGCCGCCCGGTCGACGGCTTCATGGGCGCAGTACCGGAAAGCCAGATCAAGCAGTTCATCGAAAAGATCGCCGGCCCCGCCGTTGACGACAGCAAGGCCGAGATCGAAGCGGTTCTCGCCGACGCCAAGGCGCTGATCGATGCCGGCGATGCCGAGAACGCCGCCGGCCTCTATGGCGCCGTGCTGCAGGCCGATCCCGAAAACGTCGTCGCGATCGCCGGCATGGTCGATTGCATGATCGCGCTCGGGCAGCTCGCCGAGGCCCGCGAGGCGCTGTCCAGCCTGCCGGAAGATCTTGCCAAGGACGCCGGCATTGCCGCCCTCGGCAAGAAGCTCGACCAGATCGAGGAAGCCCGCAAGCTCGGCGATCCCAACGAGTTCGAACGGCGCCTCGCCGCAAACCCCGATGATCACGAGGCGCGCGTGCTGCTCGCCAAGATCCGCAACGTCGAGGGCGACCGGATGGCTGCGGCCGACCATCTGCTCACGATCATGAAGCGCGACCGGGCTTACGACGACGACGGCGCGCGTCGCGAGCTGCTTTCCTTCTTCGAAGTCTGGGGCCCGAAGGATCCGGCAACGATCGCTGCCCGGCGCAAGCTCTCGTCGATCCTGTTCTCCTGAACCGGCAGGCATGTTTTTTTTGAAAGGGGCGCGTCGGCGCCCCTTTTCGTAAGCGGATCCGATCACGATCCATCTTCACCTGTGAAGATCGACAGGCTCCTCCCTTGAGATTTTCAAGCAGCGCACCATCTTTTGATCTGGTTGACCGCGCTTCCTTGGCGGGGCAAAGCGAATACCGGCAGGGTCTATCGGAAATGCACGTCGGAAATGCACGCTATCTCGGTCCGAAGGACTTGCCGGAGATCATTCCGGTGTTTCCGTTGACCGGTGCCTTGCTGCTTCCCGGCGCCCAGCTTCCCCTCAACATCTTCGAGCCGCGCTATCTCGCCATGCTCGACGACGCGCTTTCCGGCAACCGGCTGATCGGCATCGTGCAACCGTCCTTCTGTGAAGGTCGCAACGACACCGCCACCGGCCCGATGCAGGCGCTCTGCGAGGTTGGCTGCATCGGCCGCATCACTTCCTTTGCCGAGACCGGCGACGGCCGCTACATCACCTCGCTCACGGGCGTGTGCCGCTACCGGCTGTTTTCGGAAGTCGGCGGCACCCGCGGCTACCGCCGCTTCCGCATCGGCCCCTTTGCCGCCGATCTCGAAAATCGCGACGACGAGACCCTCGTCGATCGAGCGGCGCTGCTGGCCGCCTTCAAGGCCTATCTCGAAGCCAACAAGCTGAAAGCCGACTGGGAAAGCGTCGAGCGCGCGAGCAACCGCACGCTGGTCAACTCCATGGCGATGATGTCGCCCTATGGCCCGGCGGAGAAACAGGCGCTGCTCGAGGCCCCCGATCTCAAGACCCGTGCCGAAACCCTGATCGCCATCACCGAGATCGTGCTCGCGCGCGACTTCGGCGATATGGACAGCATTTTGCAGTGAGCGACGGACAATGGATATCAATGCCAGCAAGGTCGACCCGAAACTGCTCGAACTGCTCGTCTGCCCGCTGACCAAGGGCCGTCTCAGCTATCATGCGGAAGCCGGCGAGCTCATCTCGGAAAAGGCCCGCCTCGCCTATCCGATCCGCGACGGCGTGCCGATCATGCTGATCTCGGAAGCCCGCAAGATCGAGGATTGAGGGCCGAGTCGGCCCCTCGAACGTCACGTTTTCAGCTGCCCCTCATCCGGCCTGCCGGCCACTCCCCGCTTGCAGGGAGAGGGCCAGTCCTCAGGTTAAACCCGAGGACAGGGTCAAACTCCAAACCACACGAGCCTAGATCGGCTGGCCGGACAGCAGCCGCGGATCCGCGTCTCCGGCAATGCCGGCCGCCTGGCGGATAAAGAAGCTTTTCAGCGAAGGCATGCGATCGACGAGGCCAAGGCCGAAATCGCGGGCGATCCTGACCGGAGTGATGTCGTTGGAAAACAGCCGGTTGAGCACGTCGGTCGTCACACCCATGCGGAACGTGTCGAAGCGCCGCCAGCTCTGGTAGCGCTCAAGCACCGCAAGCGAGCCGATGTCGAGCCCGAGACGATCCGCCTCGACGATGGTCTCGGCCAACGCTGCCACATCCTTGAAGCCGAGATTGAGCCCCTGCCCCGAGATCGGGTGGATGCCATGGGCCGCGTCGCCGGCAAGTGCGAAGCGCGGCTTGACGAAATCACGGGCAAGCGTCAGCCCGAGCGGGAATGCCCGCCTGCCGCCGACCACCTTCAGGTGGCCGAGCTTGTGGCCGAAGCGGCGCTCCAGTTCTTCCTCGAACAGGAAATCGTCGCCCTTGACCAGGCGTTCGGCATCCTCGGTGCGCTCGGTCCAGACGAGCGACGAGCGGTTGTTCTTGAGCGGCAGGGTCGCAAACGGCCCGGCCGGCAGAAAATGCTCCTCCGCCGTGCCCTCGTGCGGCCGCTCGTGCTCGACGGTCGTGACGATGCCGGACTGGCCATAATCGAACTCGACGGTCTTGATGCCTGCGGCATCGCGCAGCTTCGAGCGCACGCCGTCGCAAGCGACCAGAAGACGGGCCTGCAGCTCTTCCCCTCCGGCAAGCGTCACGGCCACCGCATGGTCGCCGCTCTTGAAGCTCTCGACCATGGTCGACTGGCGATTGACGACGCCGAGCGCCTCGCAGGCGCGGCGCAGTGCGCCGACCATCGCCGTGTTCGGCACCATATGGGCGAAGGGACGACCCTCGCCGCCGTCGCCGTCGAAGGTCAGGAACACGGGGCGCACCGGATCGGCCGCCTTCGAATCGGTGATCACCATGCGGCGGATCGGCTCGGCCTCCGGCGCGATCTCATCCCAGACGCCGAGCACGTCGAGCATGCGCTCGGCCGCGGACGCAACGGCGGAAGCGCGCTGGTCCTTTTTCCAGGCATCTTCCGGCGCGCCGTCGATCACCATCACGTCGAGATGCGGCGCCGCCTTCTTCAAGGACACCGCGAGCGAAAGGCCGACATAGCCGCCACCGGCAATCAAGACATCGAGCATCGGCTTTCTCCGTCGCACTTGAGCATCGTTTTATGTCTATATAGATCAATGCCATCGACGTTCCTACCATCGGAGAAAGCCGAAATGTCGCGCCCCACCGAGACCGCCACCCCCATGGATGCGCTGCTGGCCATTCTCGATCTCGAAAAACTCGAGGAAAATCTGTTCCGGGGCTTGAGCCCACAGGTCGGCTGGCAGCGGGTCTTCGGCGGCCAGGTGATCGGCCAGGCGCTGGTTGCCGCCCAGCGCACCGTGGATGCGGACCGCTTCGTCCACTCGCTGCACGCCTATTTCATGCGGCCAGGCGACCCGTCGGTGCCGATCATCTACGAGGTCGACCGCATCCGCGACGGTACGAGCTTCGCCACCCGCCGGGTCGTCGCCATCCAGCATGGCAAGGCGATCTTCTCGATGTCCGCCTCCTTCCAGTATGACGAGGACGGTTTCGACCACCAGATCGACATGCCTGATCTCGCAATGCCCGAGACGCTGCCGGGCGAGCAGGAGCTGAAGGAAAAGTTCCTCGTGCATGCGCCCGAAGCGATCCGTCGCTACTGGGAACGGCCACGGCCGATCGAGATCCGCCCGGCTTCGTTTCACCATTATTTCACCCGCGACGACGGCAAACCGATCCAGGATGTCTGGGTCAAGGCGGTGGGCACCGTTCCGGACGAGCGCCATATCCAGGCGGCGATCCTTGCCTATCTCTCCGACATGACGCTGCTCGACACCTCGCTCTACGCGCACGGCACGTCGGTCTTCGACCGCAACCTGCAGGTCGCAAGCCTCGACCATGCCATGTGGTTCCACCGCCCCTGCAAGATGGACGACTGGCTGCTCTATACCCAGGACAGTCCGAGTGCACATGGTGCCCGCGGGATGACCAGAGGCAGCCTTTTTACGCGTTCCGGCGTACTGATCGCCTCCGTCGCCCAGGAAGGGCTGATCCGGAAAAAGGCATCTGAATAGGAAATAAGCAGAAGTTTCATTCTGCCTATTTTTTAATCTTCTAAAGTGCCGATTTTTTGATGCGCCGCAGCATTCGTGCTGCGGATTTCTTTTTTTCTATTTTTTTTCATACACTTAAGACAGCTATCCGAATCTGGCACGCCCCTTGAATGTCATGGTTCGGTTGCACGGCGCTTGGGGCGCTCCGCAGCAAGGAGAGACGGCCTCCGCCGGAGGCGAACAAGGATGAAACCAGATGAAAATTGTGATGGCCATTATCAAGCCGTTCAAGCTCGATGAGGTTCGCGAAGCCCTCACTGCTGTCGGCATCCAGGGCCTGACCGTGACCGAAGTCAAAGGCTACGGCCGCCAGAAGGGACATACCGAAATCTACCGCGGCACCGAATATGCCGTGAGCTTCCTGCCGAAACTGAAGGTCGAGATCGCCGTCCCTTCGGAGCTCGTCGACAAGGCCGTTGAAGCGATCGCCGTAGCCGCCAAGACCGGCCAGATCGGCGACGGCAAGATCTTCGTCTACGCCATTGACCATGCCGTGCGCATCCGCACCGGCGAAACCGATTCAGAAGCGTTGTAAATCACGCCGTTCAGGGAGCACTTCTCGATGTCATCCAGCAAACTTACCACCTCTCTTGGACGCCTCGGCGCACTCGGCGCCGTCTTGCTTGCGCCGGCCATCGCCTTCGCGCAGGAAGCAGCTCCGGCTGCAGCCGCCGCAGCGCCGGTCCCGGACAAGGCCGATACCGCCTTCATGTTCTTCTCGACGCTTCTCGTCTTCTTCATGCTGATCCCCGGCCTCGCACTCTTCTACGGCGGCCTCGTGCGCGCCAAGAACATGCTGTCGGTGCTGATGCAGTGCACCGTGATCGGCGCGGCGATGATGATCGTCTGGGTCGTCTACGGCTACTCCTTCGCCTTCGGCGGCTCGACCAGCCCCTATTTCGGCGGCTTCGCCAAGATGTTCCTTGCCGGCGTCACCGGTGAGAGCACGGCGGCAACCTTCTCGGAAGGCGTCGTCATTCCGGAATACATCTTCATGCTGTTCCAGATGACCTTCGCGGCGTTGACGCCGGCGCTCATCGTCGGCGCGTTTGCCGAACGCATCAAGTTCTCGGCCGCAGTGCTCTTCTCCATCCTCTGGGCCACCTTCGTCTACTTCCCGATCGCCCACATGGTCTGGGACAGCAACGGCCTGCTCTTCGGCATGGGCGCGCTCGACTTTGCCGGCGGCACCGTCGTTCACATCAATGCCGGCGTTGCGGGCCTGATCGGCGCGATCATGGTCGGCAAGCGCACCGGCTACGGCCGTGACATGATGGCACCGCACTCGATGACGCTGACGCTGGTCGGTGCTGCCATGCTCTGGTTCGGCTGGTTCGGCTTCAACGCCGGCTCCAACCTCGAGGCCTCGGGCGGCGCGGTTCTCGCAACCGTCAACACCTTCCTTGCAACCGCAGCCGCAGTCCTCTCCTGGTCAGTGGTCGAAACCATCACCCGCGGCAAGGCCTCCATGCTGGGTGCAGCCTCGGGCATGATCGCCGGCCTCGTCGCCATCACGCCGGCCGCCGGCATTGCCGGCCCGATGGGCGCGATCGTCATGGGCGTGCTCGTCTCGCCGCTTTGCTACTTCTTCGTCTCGGTCGTGAAGAACAAGTTCCACTACGACGACACCGCGGACGTCTTCGGCGTCCACGGCGTCGGCGGCTTCTTCGGTGCGCTTGCGACCGGCATCTTCGCCTCCTCGTCGCTCGGCGGCATCGGTTATGCCGACGGCGTCACCATGGGTGGCCAGTTCATGACCCAGCTGACCGCGGTTGCCATCACCATCGTCTGGTGCGGCGTCGTCTCGGTCATCCTCTACAAGCTGGTGGACTCGATCGTCGGCCTGCGCGTCTCCGTCGAAGCCGAACGCGAGGGCCTCGACCTCTCGTCGCACGGCGAAGCCGCCTACCACAGCTAAGCGGATCGCGGCGCCGGCAGTCCGGCGCCGTTTACAGTCCCGTCGCGATCCGCCCCACGCGGATCGCTCTTGGCCCGGATCGGAAGCTCCGGGCCTTTTTCGTGCCGATCGGTCCGGCTGCGACTGCTATTTTAGCGCCAACTACGCATGGTTAATGTCGCATTAACCGTACACCGCTTAGGTTGATTCCATGGCGCGCAATGCGCCGTGAAGATCGAGACGGGCAGCAGGCAACATGAGCAGAAGCAATCCGGCAGCGCTTGACAGCCGTTCCAACCGGTTCGTGCTAACCACCTTCGTTTGGCGACAGATCGCGTCGCTGGCGGGCTTTGCGCTGTTCGGCGCATTGGCGCTGGCCGTCGCTGCGCTCTCAACGTGGAATGTCGCCGATCCAAGCTTCTCCTACGCCACGTCACAAGCGCCGACCAACGTGCTCGGTTACACCGGCGCTGCCTTTGCCGACATCTTCATGCAGTTCTTCGGGCTGGCCAGCGTCGTCGCCCTCCTGCCGGCCGTCGCCTGGGCCCTGGTGCTGATCGGCGGCAAGCGTTTCGACAAGGTCTTCAAGCGCCTCGGTCTCTGGTTCGTCGGTTCCGTGCTTGCCGGCGCAGCACTCAGCTGTGTTCCCGCCCCCATCACCTGGCCGCTGCCCAACGGTCTCGGCGGCGTCTTCGGCGACATGATCCTGCGTTTCCCGGCGCTCTTTACCGGCGCCTTCCCGACCGGCACGCTTGCGACCATTCTTGCCTGTATCTTCGCCGTCCCCGCCGCCTGGTGCCTGGTCTATAGCGCCGGCCTGATCGGCGTCAGCGACGAGGAGGAGGAAGAGGAAATCGCCGAGCCGACGCCGAGCAAGGCGCGCACCGTGCGCGACGAACTGGACGAGGACGACAGCGAAGGCCCCTTCACCCTGCTGATGGGCTCCTTTGCCCATATGCGCTACACCATGCACGCGCGCATGCGCCGCATCTTCGGCATGAGCGGCACCCGCGCCACGCCCAAGCGCCAGTACGACGAGCCCTATGATTTCAACAACGACGAGTTCGGCACGCTGAACGAGCCCGCCCGGCCGAAGCCGATGGCCGCCGGCGACCGCATCGAGCCCTCGCTCGACCGCTCCGAGCGCCGCATCCTCACCCCGCCGCCGATCATGGCCGACGACGAGGATGACGACATGCCCTTCGACATCGACGAGCGCCGCCCCGCCGGCATTCTGCCCGACGACGAAGACTACGATCCGGCTGCCGACTGGGCGCCGAAGGCGGCGCCGCCGAAGCAGGGCCTGCCCAACGGCGGCTCGCGCGTCGTCACGCCGGGTCCCCGCCCGAAGACCGGCCAGCGGATCGAACGCGAAGCCCAGCGCTCCTTCGTCGAAGACAACGACGGCGACTTCACACTGCCGCCGATGCATTTCCTCGCCGAGCCGAAGAATGTCAGCCGCGACGCCTCGCTCTCGCCCGATGCGCTGGAGCAGAACGCCCGCATGCTCGAAGGCGTGCTCGAAGACTTCGGCGTCAAGGGCGAGATCATCCACGTTCGCCCCGGCCCGGTCGTTACACTCTACGAACTGGAACCGGCGCCCGGCATCAAGTCCTCCCGCGTCATTGGCCTTGCCGACGATATCGCCCGCTCGATGAGCGCGATCGCGGCCCGCGTCGCCGTCGTTCCCGGCCGCAATGCCATCGGCATCGAACTGCCGAACCAGAGGCGCGAAACCGTCTATCTGCGCGAACTCATCGGCTCGCGCGACTTCGAAACCTCCAAGGCCCGCCTTGCCATGGCGCTCGGCAAGACGATCGGCGGCGAGCCCGTCGTTGCCGATCTCGCCAAGATGCCGCATCTGCTCGTCGCCGGTACCACCGGCTCCGGCAAATCGGTCGCGATCAACACCATGATCCTGTCGCTGCTCTATCGGCTGAGCCCCGATCAGTGCCGCCTGATCATGATCGACCCGAAGATGCTCGAACTCTCCGTTTATGACGGCATCCCGCACCTGCTTTCGCCTGTCGTGACCGACCCCAAGAAGGCGGTCGTCGCACTGAAGTGGACGGTGCGCGAGATGGAAGAGCGCTACAAGAAGATGTCGAAGATCGGCGTGCGCAACATCGACGGCTTCAACAGCCGCGTCGAGCAGGCGCTTGCCAAGGGCGAGCAAATCACCCGCACAGTGCAGACCGGCTTCGACCGCCAGACCGGCGAAGCCATGTACGAGACGGAAGAATTCGATCTGGCGCCGATGCCCTACATCGTCGTCATCATCGACGAAATGGCCGACCTGATGATGGTCGCCGGCAAGGACATCGAAGGCGCCGTGCAGCGGCTCGCGCAGATGGCCCGCGCCGCCGGCATCCACGTCATCATGGCGACCCAGCGCCCCTCGGTCGACGTCATCACCGGCACGATCAAGGCGAACTTCCCGACGCGCATCTCGTTCCAGGTGACCTCGAAGATCGACAGCCGTACCATCCTTGGTGAACAGGGCGCCGAACAGCTGCTCGGCATGGGCGACATGCTCTACATGGCCGGTGGCGGCCGCATCCAGCGCGTCCACGGCCCCTTCGTCTCCGACACCGAGGTCGAAGAGGTCGTCGCCTATCTGAAGACGCAAGGCGTACCGCAATATCTCGATGCCATCACCGAGGATGACGACGAGGATGGCGAGGGCGGCGGCCCCGCCGGCACCTCCAATCTCGCCGATTCCGACGATCCCTACGACCAGGCGGTCGCCGTCGTTCTGCGCGACGGCAAGGCCTCCACGTCCTACGTGCAGCGTCGCCTCGGGATCGGTTACAATCGTGCCGCATCGCTGATCGAGCGCATGGAGCAGGAAGGCATCATCGGCCCGGCGAACCACGCCGGCAAGCGCGAGATCCTCGTTCCGACCGAAGAGTAAGCCAGCGGACGGCAAGGCGATTCCAGCAGATTCGCGTCAAGCGAAGGCATTGAAAGAAAAGACGCCCGGCGGACGCGGGCAAAGGCCCCGCATAAACGGCCAAACCGGTAACAGTCATGTGAGAGCGCGAGCGAAAAAGCTCGAAAATGGCGCCTTGAAGGCGCCGCACTTGCGCTCCAGATGATTCGTAAATGAAGGAGACCGAGATGACAGAGACTAAGACTGGCGAGCGCAACCACCCGGTGATGTCGCGCCGCCTCTTCGTGTGCGGGCTTGCGGCACTTGGCGGCATCGGCGGCACCGGTCTTAACCTCGGCCCGGCCTTCGCGCAGGCCCCGAGCGCTGCCCAGAAGATCGCCGACCATTTCTCCTCGGTGAAGACCATGGCCGGCGAATTCGTGCAGTTCGGCCCGCGCGGCGAGCAGACCGGCGGCAAGTTCTATATCCGCCGTCCCGGCCGCATCCGCTTCAATTACGAGGCCCCCTCGCCGATGCGCGTCATCGCCGACGGCAAGTCCGTCGTCATCGGCAACATGAAGCTCAAGACCTGGGACATCTATCCGCTGTCGAAGACACCGCTCAATCTGCTGCTGAGCGAGCGGATCGACCTGACCGGCAAGATGGTGCGTGGCGTCAAGGAAGAGTCCGATCTCATCACCATCGTGCTCGGCGACCGCTCGATCTTCGGCGATTCGACCATCACCATGATGTTCGACCCGAAGACCTACGACCTGCGCCAGTGGACAATCACCGACGCCCAGAAGAAGGACACCTCGGTGATGATCTTCAACGTCCAGACCGGCATGGCGCTGGACGACAAGGTCTTCCAGATCCCCTATGACGAGGTTCGCAACAAGAAGGGCGGCTGAGCAATCTCAATCGCTGGATTTGTCGACACGAGGCCGCCCTCCATTGGTGCGGCCTTTTTTCATGCCTTGCCTCCCCTCCATTCCTTGTCCCGGCGCGCCGGACCTGCTTAAAGCTCGGGTCAAACATCCATCCCGAGCCGGCCTTCCCTTCGCAAGCGTCCGGCCTCAGCCGATCAGGGAATGACGCATGGCCCTTTCCGTCGCCACTTGGAACATCAACTCCGTTCGCCTGCGCATGCCGCTGGTCGAGCATCTCTTGAAGACCTGGCAGCCCGATATCCTCTGCCTGCAGGAAACCAAGTGCCCGAACGACCAGTTTCCCTCCAAGCCCTTGAAGGCGCTCGGCTACAATCATATCGAGATGCACGGCCAGAAGGGCTATCACGGCGTGGCGACGATCTCGCGCCTGCCGCTGCATGAGCTTAGCGACCGGCGCGACTATTGCGGCGTCGGCGACGCCCGCCACCTCTCGGTCGTCTTCGAGGCGGGCGGCAAGAAGATCCGGCTGCATAATTTCTACGTGCCGGCCGGCGGCGACGAGCCGGATCGCAGCATCAACCCGAAATTCGGTCACAAGCTCGATTTCGTCGAGGAGATGAAACTGCTGCACGCGGAAGCCGAAGCCGGCATTTCCTCGATCCTCGTCGGCGACCTCAACATCGCGCCGCTGGAACACGACGTCTGGTCGCACAAGCAGCTCCTGAAGATCGTCAGCCATACGCCGATCGAGACCGAAGGTCTGACCATGGTCATGAACGGCGGCGGCTGGGTCGACCTGATGCGCCAGCACGCGCCATCCCCGACCAAGCTCTACACCTGGTGGAGCTACCGGGCGAAAGACTGGGAGGCCGCCGACCGTGGCCGCCGGCTCGACCATATCTGGTCGTCCGCCGACCTCGCGCCGGCGCTTAAGAACGTCGACATCCTGCGGGAAGCGCGCGGCTGGGAGCGCCCCTCCGACCACGTGCCCGTCATCGCGCACTTCGACATCTAGGACATGATTTTCCGGGCGGCGGTACGCGCCTCCGGCGCCTACCGCTCCATCAAGAAAAACATGACTAGAATAATCATATTTTTCTTGATGCGCATTTCCAAACGGACTATCCCTCTTGTCGGGCGGCGGGGACACCGCCTCCGATGGCCGCTCGGCTGTCGTTTTCACGAGATCACAATGATTGCGGGTCGGTTCGGCCCACAATCATGGCCGTGATCGATTCTCAAAAATGAGAGCGGGATGTCGTCCCGCTCGGATATTCGGGTGCTTTTCTCTGGCTTTTGCCGGAAGGTTTTCGTGCGCCCGCAAGAGGGCCAGACATGTCGAAGACGTTGCCGATCACGTTCCTGCGCGCCTCGCGCCGCACGCTCTCCGCAACCACAGTTCTGACCGCGAGCGCTGTCGCCATGATCCTTTCGCCGGCAGCGACCCGTGCGCAATCGGCCGAAAACCAGAAGACCACCCGCTTGGAAAAGATCGAAGCGACGGCTGGCAAGGCGGCTGCGACGATCGCCGAGGACAATGACACGATCGTGCCGACACGCAACGTCTCGGCGCTGAAGACCGACACGCCGCTGATCGAAACGCCCCGTTCCGTCTCGGTCGTCACGCGCAAGGAGCTTGAAGAGCGCGGCGTGCAGGACATGATCCAGGCAACGCGCTATGCCGCCGGCGTTACCACCGGCGCTTTCGGCTTCGATCCGCGATTCGACCAGATCTATATCCGCGGTTTCGAGACGACGACGACCGGCGATTTCCGTGACGGCCTGCGCCAGCCCTACATGAACTACGGCACCTTCCCGACGGAGGTTTATGGCCTCGAGCGGATCGAGATCCTGAAAGGTCCGGTCTCGGTCATGTATGGTGCTGCCGGCGTCGGCGGTATCGTCAACCGCATCTCGAAGATGCCCGAAGAGGAGACCCACCGCGAGGTCGAGTTGCAATACGGCACGATCGGCCGCGCCCAGGCCGCCTTCGATGTCGGTGGGCCGATAACGGCCGACGGCGACGTCCTCTACCGCATCGTCGGGCTTCTACGAAACGGCGAGACCAACTACGACGTTGCCGACGACCGTTACCTGCTGCAGCCCTCCGTCACCTGGAAGCCGGACGAAGGCACGTCGCTGACGATTTACGGCCTCGGGCAGAAAGGCGAAAGCGACGCCAGCCCGCGCGTACTCGAGCATGACGGCCGATTGCTGCGCTACAGCGACCCGGACTACGACTACCAGAAGGTCGGCCAGGTCCAGGCCGGTTACAAGTTCGAGCACGAATTCGACAACGGCCTGACCTTTCGCCAGCACGGGCGCGTCAGCGATCTGGATTTGAAGGCCCGTTACCTGCAATTCGGGACAGAGGTGGCGCCCGGCGTGTTCGACCGCTCGCCCGTCGCCATCAAGGACGACCAGCGCGCCTACCAGATCGACAACCAGCTCGAAGCCGCCTTCGACACCGGTGCGGTCTCGCACACACTGCTGACCGGCCTCGACTACACCTGGATCACCTCCGACTTCGGCCTCGGCTTCGGCGCCGTCGATCCGGCCTATCGCTTCGACCTCAACAACCCGACCTTCGGCGTCGGCGGTCCGACGCCAGCGCTGACCAGCTTCAGCGGGCGGGATCTGCGTCAGACCGGCATCTATGTCCAGGATCAGCTGGAGTTCGGCAACTGGCGCGCCGTCGGCGGTCTTCGCTACGACTGGGTCGACCAGACCAGCACCGACAAGAACACCGGCGTCGTCGATCGCAAGGACGATGGCGAACTCACCGGACAGGCGGGCCTGCTCTACCTCTTCGACAACGGCATTGCGCCCTATGCCAGCTACAGCACCTCCTTCGTGCCGCGTACCGAGCTTTCAGCCGATGGCCGCGTGCTCGATCCGACGACCGGCGAGCAGGTCGAACTGGCCGTGAAGTACCAGCCGGAAGGCGAAGCCTATTCTCTGAGCGCGGCCTATTACCGGATCGTCGAAAGCGGCGCGCCGCAATATGTGTCCGACCCGTCCCTTCCCGTCGGCTACTACTACAAGTCGGCCGGCGAGGTGACGACCAACGGTTTCGAGGTGGAAGGACGCCGGGAGTTCGACAACGGCCTGAGCTTTATCGCCGCCTATAACTATAACGACGCCGAAATCACCGGAAACGTCGATCCGTCGCTGATCGGCAACGTGCCGTCGACGAAGCCGCGCCACGTCGCATCGCTGTGGGTGAACTATCTCCTGCCCGAAGACACGCAGCTTGCGGGCCTGAGCCTCGGCGGCGGCGTGCGGCTGGCGTCAAGCTCCTACACATCCGATGCCAACACCGCCGAGAACGGTGGCGCCGTCTATTTCGACGCCTCGATCGCCTATGACTTCGGCGTCAAGAACCCCGAACTCGACGGATTGTCGCTCGCCGTCAGCGCCACCAATCTCGGCGACCGCCGCGAAGGGGTCTGCACCGATGGCTATTGCTATTTCGGCCAGGGCCGCACGGTGCTCGGTTCGCTGAAGTATCGGTGGTAACGGGGAACCGTAACGCGGTTCAGGCAAAACGGCCGGCGAGCGCGCCGGCCCGGCGGATCATCGCCTGCAGGTTTTCGCGGATGCGCGCTTCGACGAGCTCGGCCACTTCAGGATATTCCTCGAGCATGCGGCGGAAGAGCGGCCGATTGATGCGAATGACTTCGCTGTCTTCCTCGGCCGTCGCCGTGAACTTGCGCTCGACCATCGAGATCAGCGCCAGCTCCGACAGAAGCGCCCCGCGGCTGACCGTCGAGACCGCCGTCTCGGCTCCGTCGACACCGACCTTCGACAGGGACAGGCTGCCGCTGGCGATCGCATAGGCACAATCGGCCGGCGCGCCCTCTCGAAACAGCTCCTGTCCCTTGAAGATGCGGCGCCGTTCCGCGCCGAAGGCGATCAGCCTCAGCTTGTCCTCGCTGATATCGGCAAACAGCGGCACGTTGGACAGAAGCACGATATCGTCGTTGAGCGCCAAGCGGCTAACCTCCCACGGTCACGTTGGTGCCGGCCTAGACCGGATCGCGCACGCAACCCATGCAAACAGCAGTCTACGGAGAACGCGCGAGAATCGGTTTTCCACCCTGCGCATTCCGGCTACGGAACGATCTTGTAGCCGCCGTTCTCTGTCACCAAAATCTCGGCATTGGAAGGGTCCCGCTCGATTTTCTGGCGCAGACGATAGACGTGGGTTTCGAGCGTATGGGTGGTCACGCCGGAATTGTAGCCCCAGACCTCTTCCAGGAGCACGTCGCGCGTCACCACCTTCTGGTCGGCGCGGTAGAGATAGCGGATGATCGCCGCTTCCTTCTCGGTCAGCCGGATCTTCTGGCCGTTTTCGAGCGTCAGCAGCTTCTGGCTGGGCTTGAACGTATAGGGCCCGACGCTGAAGGTCGCGTCCTCGCTTTGCTCGTGCTGGCGCAGCTGCGCGCGGATGCGGGCGAGCAGCACGGCGAAACGGAATGGCTTCGTCACATAATCGTTGGCGCCGGCCTCGAGACCGAGGATCGTATCGGAATCGGTATCGTGGCCGGTCAGCATGATGATCGGCGCCTTGAAGCCGCCCTTGCGCAGCAGCTTCACCGCCTCGCGGCCGTCCATGTCCGGCAGGCCGACATCCATGATCAACAGGTCCACCTGCTGGGCACGCGCCGTCTGGATGCCCTTGCCGGCAGTCGCTTCCTGGATGAGGTCGAATTCCTCGTAGAGCGAGAGCTGCTCGACCAGGGTCTCGCGCAGGTCATTGTCGTCATCGACAAGAAGAATGGTACGGGTCGCCATGGGACAATTCCTGTTTGCTTCCGTTTTCAAACTAGCTCAAATGCCTGTGTTGGCAAGCGAACCAGCGTTGCTACGTCTTTATATCCGTAACCGTGCTTATGGTGCCCCCCAAATCACGGGCAAAGCAAAAATCCGTGAGAATGATGCGCAAGAAAACGTCGGGAAGAAGACCAGCCAAATCTGTCATCACCGTGCGCGCCGCACCGCGCGATCGCAAGCGGGCGCTCGTCTCGTTCGACGGCCGCGTCGAGCACGCCGCCATCGGGCGAAGCGGCATTACCAGCCTGAAGCGCGAGGGCGATGGCGCCACGCCACGCGCGGCGATGAAGCTGATCGGCGGCTATGTCAGGCGCGACCGGCTCTTGCTACCACCGACGCCGCTGCCGACCCGGACCACCCGCACGGGCATGCTCTGGTGCGACGCGGCGCGCCACGCGCTCTACAATCGCCCGGTCAAGGCGCCCTTCCAGCCGAGCCATGAGGAGATGATGCGTGACGACGGGCTCTACGACATCTGCCTGGTGATGGACTGGAACCTTCTCGCGCGCCGGCGAAATGCCGGTTCGGCGATCTTCTTCCACCTGATCCGGCCGGGCTACGAGCCGACGCAGGGCTGCGTCGCCGTCAGCCTGCCCGCGATGCGCCGGCTGATCCCGCATATGCGCCGCGGCACCGTCGTGAAGGTAATCTGACCTCGACGTCCGATCGGCTCAATCGAGCGAACGCGGCGTCACGAAGCGCGCCAGCCTGGCCCCGCCGGACAAAAGCTCGCGCCAGCCTGTCGCTTCGAATTCAAGGACGGCAAGAGCTGCCGTCGGAAACTTGTCCGCCATGCGCATGCGCAGATCCGCATCGCCGGATCCGACGAGCTCGTGCGCCAGGTCCTCCATGCCGGGGTTGTGGCCGACGATCAGCAGTGTTCTGATGGCCGGGTCGGTTGCGCGCAGGACACTGAGGATCTGCGCGGCGCCCACCTCGTAGATCGCCCGGGTATTTTCGACCGCGATGCCGGGCGGCAGGGCGGCAGATACCAGCTTCCAGGTCTCCTGCGCCCGTTTCGCCGTCGAGACGAGGGCGAGATCCGGCACAAGCGCATGCCGCGCCATGTAGCCCCCCATCAGTGGCGCCGACTTGCGGCCGCGCTCGCCGAGCGGCCGGTTGATGTCGGCGACGCCATCCGGCCAAGCGGACTTGGCATGGCGCAACAGCAGCAGACGGTAGCGCTGAACAGGCAGATCTTCGCTCATCCCATCCTTCTCCCAAGATGCCTCCGCCAGATAGCTTAGCGCATTTCCGGCGCACAGGTGGGGAGAGCCCAAATAAAAAAGGCCGCCCCGAAGGGCGGCCATCAACGCCGGACAAGCTCAAGTCCGGCTTATTTCCATTCGCGGATATCGACGAAGTGACCGGCGACCGCAGCCGCTGCCGCCATGGCCGGCGAGACCAGATGCGTGCGACCCTTGAAGCCCTGACGGCCTTCGAAGTTGCGGTTCGAGGTGGAGGCGCAGCGCTCGCCCGGCTTCAGACGGTCGTCGTTCATCGCCAGGCACATGGAGCAGCCCGGCTCGCGCCAGTCGAAACCGGCTTCCTTGAAGATCTTGTCGAGACCTTCGGCCTCGGCCTGTTCCTTCACGAGGCCGGAGCCCGGAACGATCATCGCCGAAACGGTCGAGGCGACCTTGCGGCCTTCGACCACCTCGGCCACGGCCCGGAGATCCTCGATGCGGCCGTTGGTGCACGAGCCGATGAAGACGCGATCGACGGCAATGTCGGTGATCTTCGTGCCCGGCTTCAGGCCCATATAGTCGAGCGCGCGCCACTTGGAGGCCCGCTTGTTCTCTTCCTGGATCTCGTCCGGATTGGGAACGATGCCCTGAACCGAGATGACGTCTTCCGGCGACGAGCCCCAGGAGACGATCGGCGGCAGGTTGGCGGCATCGAGCACGACGACGCGATCGTAGTGCGCGCCCTCGTCCGTGTGCAGCGTCTTCCAGTAGTCGAGCGCCATGTCCCAGGCCTTGCCCTTCGGAGCGCGCGGCTTGTCCTTGATGTAGTCGAACGTCGTTTCGTCAGGCGCGATCAGGCCGGCGCGGGCGCCGCCTTCGATCGTCATGTTGCAGATGGTCATGCGGCCTTCCATCGACAGCGAGCGGATCGCTTCGCCGGCAAATTCGATGACGTGGCCGGTGCCGCCGGCAGTGCCGATCTCGCCGATGATGGCGAGAATGATGTCCTTGGCGGTAACGCCCGGCGGCAGCTGGCCGTCGACGCGCACCAACATGTTCTTCGCCTTCTTCTGGATCAGCGTCTGGGTGGCGAGCACGTGCTCGACTTCCGACGTGCCGATGCCATGGGCCAGCGAACCGAAGGCGCCGTGCGTCGAGGTGTGGCTGTCGCCGCAGACGATCGTCATGCCCGGCAGGGTGAAGCCCTGCTCCGGGCCGACGATGTGCACGATGCCCTGGCGCTTGTCGTTTTCCGAGTAGTATTCGACGCCGAAGTCGGCTGCGTTCCTGGCGAGCGCCTCGACCTGGATGCGGCTTTCCTCGTTCTTGATGCCGAGGTGGCGGTCGGCCGAGGTCGGAACGTTATGGTCGACGACAGCGAGCGTCTTTTCCGGCGCGCGGACCTGGCGGCCGGCCATGCGCAGACCTTCGAAGGCCTGCGGACTCGTCACTTCGTGAACGAGGTGACGGTCGATGTAGAGAAGACAGGTGCCGTCGTCCTGTTCGTTGACCAGGTGATCGTCCCAGATCTTGTCATAGAGGGTACGCGGTGCGCTCATGGCGGTATATCCATCGAGTTTTCAAAAAAAGTAGGAAAGCCGGCGGCAAGGCGACCGGAAGCACTGATCAGGAGATCAGGATAGGCGGCTTGTAAGCGCCCCGTGGACGCGCGCAAAGAAGCGTGCCGGCAGGCGCTTGTGGTCCTGCAGCACGACGATTTTCTGCTCGCTACATCCGAATTTGGATTCCATGGCCGTGTTCATATCAATTTTCTGACAGGTCGGCAATTGCTGGAAGCGGACTCAGCGCTGCTCCGCGCGCCTGAGCCGCCGCTCCAGCCCCCGCAATCCCAGCGACAGACCGATGGTCAGCACGAGATAGACATAGGCAACGATCGAATAGGTCTCGAAGAAGCGAAAGGAGCCGGAGGCATAGACCTTGCCCATCTGCGTGATGTCGGCGACGCCGAGCACCGAGACGAGCGAACTGTCCTTGACCATGGCGATAAAATCGTTGCCAAGCGGCGGCAGGATCACGCGGATCGCCTGCGGAAAGATGACGAGACGAAAGCGCTGGTAGCGTGAAAGCCCGAGCGCCTTGGCGGCTTCGACCTGCCCCTTGTCTACCGAGAGGATACCCGCCCGGAACACTTCGGCGATGAACGCAGAATAGCCGATCATCAGCGCCAGGATCGCCCGCCACATCAATGAGATGTCGCGCACGACAACCGGCTCCATCCAGCCGGCGCTAATCAGCGGTGCTGAGATGAAATTGGCAGCGACGACGAGCCCCGGCGCGCCGACGAAGGCAATGTAGAACAGAAGCACCAGGATCGGCACGCCGCGGATCACTTCCGTATAGAAGCGGGCGATCTGCCGAAGGGACGAGTGCTCGGAGAGCGCCATCAGCGCGATGCCGAGGCCGAGCGTCGTCGCCAGCACGAAGCCCATGAGGGTCACGAAGACGGTGACGCCAAGGCCCTTGAAGACGACGGTGAAGACTTCCGAGAAGATGTCATTGCTGATGATCACGGCGGCGAGCGCCACTGCGATCACAACAAGGGCGACCAACCACCAGGGATAGTCGCCCTTGCCGGACATGACTGAAAATTGTGGAGCGGCCATAGCCTGCTATCAGCCGCCCATCTTGTATTCGAGGAACCACTTCTTATCGAGGGCGTCGAAAGTGCCGTCTTCCTTCAGCGCCTTGATCGCGGCGTTGACCGGGGCAACGAGATCCGAGCCCTTCGGGAAGATGAAGCCGAAATCCTCGGTGCCGAGCGGTCCGCCGACGACCTTGAGCTTTCCTTCGGAGGAATCGACATAGCCCTTGGCGGCGACGCTGTCGGTCAGAACCACGTCGACGTCGCCGGCCTTCAAAGCCTGCACGGTCGCGCCAAACGTCTCGAACAGCTTGATGCGCGGGTTCTGCTCGTTGCCGTCGAGCATTTCGTAGACGGCGGTGTAGAACGGCGAGGTGCCCGGCTGCGCGCCGACGAGGCCGTCGGCAAAGGCGCCGAAGCTCTTGCCGTCGTTGAAGCGAACCTCGTCGCTGCGCACCAGCATGAACTGCTGCGAGCGCATGTAGGGGTCCGAAAAGTCGACCTTTTCCTTGCGATCGTCCTTGATGGTGATGCCGGTCATGCCGATCTGGTACTGGCCGTCATGCACCGCCTGGATCATCGCGTCCCAGCTGGTGTTCTGGTATTCGACCTTGAAATTCAACCGCTTGGCGATCTCGTTCATCGCGTCGTATTCCCAGCCCTTGGCTTCGCCGGACTTCGGATCGACGAACTGCAGCGGCGGGTAGGCGTTTTCCGTGACGACGACAACCGTCTTGCCGCCGAGGTCCGGCAGGTCGCTGGCAACGGCCGGTGCAGAGAATGCGAAAGGAACGGCAAGTGCAGCTGCGATGCCCGCAAGCACGTGGCGACGGATTGTCATTGGAGGGCTCCCGAAAATTGTGGCAGCGGAAAATGTCACAAATTCCATCGGAAAGACAAGCGGATAGTACCAAAAAAGAAAGGCGGCCGAGGCCGCCTTTCCAACAATCCGAAAGGATTGAAAACTTATTCTGCTGCGGCTTCCGCTGCTGCCGTTGCTTCGGCAGCTTCGGCTGCTGCCTTCTCGGCGGCGAGCGCCTGAGCTGCTGCAACCTTTTCAGCCTCGATGCGTGCCTTTTCCTCGGCAATCGCCTGACGCTCGGCTTCGTTCAGCTTGCGGGCGCGCGTGCCGGTGTTCTCGACGATACGAGCCGACTTGCCGCGACGGTCACGCAGGTAGTAGAGCTTGGCGCGACGCACCTTACCACGGCGAACCACTTCGACGCTCTCGACGAGCGGGGAGTAAACCGGGAATACGCGCTCGACGCCTTCGCCGTAGGAGATCTTGCGAACGGTGAAGCTCTCGTTGATGCCGCCGCCCGAACGAGCGATGCAAACGCCTTCATAGGCCTGTACGCGGGTACGGTTGCCTTCGACAACGCGGACGTTGACGCGCAGCGTGTCGCCTGCGGAGAATTCCGGGAGCGTGCGCTTGGCGGCAATCTTGGCGGCCTGTTCGGCTTCCAGCTGCTGGATGATGTTCATCGGTCTAACCTTTCAAGTTCTTCTCAAACAGCCAGAGCGCTCTCGATGAACCTGTCGGACCAGCCTTCAGGTCTTGCCGGATACGGCAGGAGCGGATTCGCCATTCTTTGTTTTGGTCGACGGGCATGAAACCCGAACCGGGGCGGCACTTACACCAATCACACTGCCTTGTCATCCCTGAAGGCCATAATTTCTAAGGCATCCGCGCCAGGAAAGCCGAATTTATCAGAAAATGCGCAAACACACCCGGTGCGATTGTCCGATGCAACGGACTTGCGGCCGGCACAACCACCGGCTATCCCGAGCATGAGGGGTCGGGGGAGACCATGAACATCTTCGAAATACTCATGCTGTTTGCGGCCGGCTTCCTGTCCGGCGCCGTCAATGCCATCGCCGGCGGCGGAACGTTCCTGACCTTCGGGGCGATGACGCTTGGCGGGCTCTCGCCGATCGTCGCCAACGCGACTTCGTCGATCATCCAGTTCCCGGGCTATATCACCTCGGCGCTCGCCTATGCCAAGGAGATCCGGGCCGACAAACGCTATGCGATCCTGCTCGGGGTGATCTCGGCAATCGGCGGTCTTGCCGGTGCCCTATTGCTCATCTCGCTCTCCAACGCCTCCTTCCGCGCGCTTGTGCCCTGGCTGCTGCTGGCCGCAACGGCGATCTTCGCTGCCGGACCGCTCCTGAAACCCAAAGCCCGCGTCGACGAGCATGCGATCAATCCGGTCGGCATCGGCGCCCAGTTCGTCACCTCCATTTATGGCGGCTTCTTCGGCGCCGGCATGGGCATCATGATGCTGGCGGTGCTGGGGCTGGCGACCGGCGGCGGCTATCACCGGCTGAATGCGCTGAAGAACTTCATCTCGATCGTGATTGCCGCGATTGCCATCGTCGTCTTTGCCGCCGGTGGGGTCGTCTCCTGGCTGCATGCGGCGATCATGGTGCCGGGAGCCGCCCTTGGCGGCTACAGCGGCGTCTGGGCGGCAAGACGCGTGCCGCAAGCGGTCATCCGCGCGCTGGTCGTCGCCGTCGGCCTGCTGCTGGCAGCCTATTATTTCTTCACGGGCTGATCAAGAAGATCGGGCCGGCGCTCGGCGGTCAGCCGACGCGCCTCCGCTTCACGCCATTTGGCAATGGCGCCGTGATTGCCCGAGGTCAGCACCGCCGGGATTTCGCGGCCTTCGAAGACCTGCGGGCGGGTATAATGCGGGTGCTCCAGCAACCCGCCTTCGAAGCTCTCGTGCACGCCGGAAAGCTCGTTGCCCATCACACCCGGCAGGATGCGCACAACAGCATCGAGCAGCGTGAGCGCCGCCGGCTCGCCGCCCGAAAGAATATAGTCGCCTATGGAAACTTCCTCGAGGCCGCGGGCATCGATCACCCGCTGGTCGACGCCTTCGAAGCGGCCGCAAACGATGACGACGCCGGGGCCGGCGGCGAGTTCACGCACCCGCGCCTGTGTCAACGGTCGGCCGCGCGGGCTCATCAGCAATCGCGGCCGGTCGTCGTTCTCCGAGACACGATCGATCGCGCGCGCGAGCACATCGGCTTTGAGCACCATGCCGGCGCCACCGCCGGCCGGCGTGTCGTCGACGGTGCGGTGTTTGTCCTCGGCGAAATCGCGGATCTGCACCGGCTCGATCGACCATTGGCCACGCTCCAGCGCCTTGCCGGAAAGCGACGCGCCGAGATGGCCCGGAAACATTTCAGGATAGAGCGTCAGGATGGTGGCGCGAAACGTCATTGCCGCAGCTCACTTGCGCTTTGCGGAAAACGGGCTGCCCGGATCCTGGTCCTTGTCGTCCGAAAGGCCGGCGGCCACCGGGTCAACCAGCAGACGCCCGGCTTCCAGGTCGATCTCCAGCACCGACCATTCGGTAAAGGGGATCAGCACCGGACGTCGGCCCGGACCCTTCAGCTCGAGCAGGTCGCCGGCGCCGAAATCGAAGACGCCGCTGACTTTGCCGTAGCTCGTGCCATTGCCGTCGATCGCTTCCAGACCTTCGAGATCGGCATAGAAGAACTCATCCTCGTCGAGATCGTCATCGTGCAGGTTGTCGCGCTCGATGAACAGGTCGAGGCCGTTGAGCGCCTCGGCAGCGTTGCGATCATTGACGCCGCGAAAACGCACGATAACGACGTTCTTCGCCTCGCGGATTTCCAGCACCTCGAACACACGGCCGTCGGCGCTGTGCAGATTGCCATACTCTCCGAGCGCGGTCGGATCATCGGTAAAGGACTTGACCCTGACCTCGCCGCGCAAGCCCTGCGCCGCGCCGATCGTCGCCATCAGAACCGGGTTTTCGAGTTTGCTCATCGTCCGCGTCCGTTTCGGTATATCTCGGTGCACATAACGGAAAACGGGCGGCATGGAAATGCCACCCGTTTCCTTAAGTCACGGCCAGCCGGAAAGGTGCGTCGGCAGATGTCCGCCGATCACTCTCCAGACCGTTCGCCGGCTCTTATTCAGCAGCAGCAGCAGCGGCGTCTTCAGCCTTCTGCTTGGCTTCAGCAGCGCGCTCCTGGGCCTTCTTGCCCGGGACGCCCTTGGTCGGGTTGCTGCGAGCCGGACGCTTTGCGAGGCCAGCCTGGTCGAGGAAGCGCAGAACGCGGTCGGTCGGCTGGGCGCCCTGGGCGATCCAGTGGTTGACGCGCTCGGCGTCGAGCTCGACGCGCTTTTCGTCGTCCTTGCCGAGCATCGGGTTCCACGAGCCGATCTTCTCGAGGAAGCGGCCGTCACGCGGGCTGCGGGCGTCGGCAACAACGATCTGGTAGTAAGGACGCTTCTTGGAACCGCCACGGGCGAGACGAATTTTCAGTGCCATTTGAGTAACTCCTTGCAGGCTTTCTTGACCGCTTCGTTCAAGCGGAATGGTTTGTGCCGGCGGTGCCCGCGGAATGCGAGCGATCGGCGGCGATGGCTTCATGATGCCGGATGACTTCCTTGATGATGAAGTTCAGGAACTTCTCGGCGAAATCCGGATCCAGATTGGCATCCTTGGCCAGGCGGCGCAGGCGTTCGATCTGGTATTCTTCGCGCGCCGGGTCCGCCGGCGGCAGTTCGTGCTTGGCTTTCAGAACGCCGACTGCCTGGGTGCAGCGGAAGCGTTCAGCCAGCATGTGGACGAGCGCGGCATCGATGTTGTCGATCGACTGCCGGTAACCCGCCAATTCCTTTTTGATTTCGGGATCAATCATGTCTTAGCGATCCTCACTTCTTCTTCGGCAGGCCGGGAAGGCCGGGGAAGCCGCCACCGAGACCCGGAAGCTTGGCGCCGCCGAGGCCAGGCAGGCCACCGCCGCCAAGGCCAGGCATGCCGCCCGGCTTCAGACCGGCCGCTTCCGCCTGCTTCTGCAGGGCTTCGAGCTGCTTCGGGTCGAGCTTCGACAGATCGGGCATGCCACCGCCACCGAGGCCGCCAAGGCCCATCTTGTTGGCAAGGCCGCCCATCATCTGCTTCATCATGCCGCCTTTGCCCTTGCCGCCCATCATCTTCATCATGTCCGCCATCTGGCGGTGCATCTTCAGAAGCTTGTTGATGTCTGCGGCATCGGTGCCGGAACCGGCTGCGATGCGCTTCTTGCGCGAATGCTTGAGCAGGTCCGGGTTGGCGCGCTCGGCCTTGGTCATCGACGAGATGATGGCGAGCTGGCGCTTGAACAGGCTGTCGTCGAGGCCGGCGGCAGCCATCTTGTCCTTCATGCCGGCCATGCCGGGCATCAGGCCCATGATACCGCCCATGCCACCCATCTTCTGCATCTGGCCGAGCTGGTCGGCGAGGTCGTTCAGGTCGAACTTGCCCTTGGCCATCTTGGCGGCCATGGCGGCCGCCTTCTCGGCGTCGATGTTCTCGGCAGCCTTCTCGACGAGCGAGACGATGTCGCCCATGCCGAGAATACGGTCGGCGACGCGGCGGGGATGGAACTCTTCGAGTTCGCCCATCTTTTCGCCGACACCGATGAGCTTGATCGGCTTGCCGGTGACCGCGCGCATCGACAGCGCCGCACCGCCACGGCCATCGCCGTCCATACGGGTGAGCACGAGGCCGGTGATGCCGACGCGTTCGTCGAAGTTGCGGGCGAGGTTGACGGCGTCCTGACCGGTCAGCGCATCGGCGACGAGCAGGATCTCATGCGGATTGGACTTCCGCTTGATCTCCGCCATCTCGATCATCAGCGGCTCGTCGATATGGGTACGGCCGGCGGTGTCGAGGATGACGACGTCATGACCGCCGAGCTTGGCAGCCTGGACGGCGCGCGCGGCGATATCGGTCGGCGACTGGCCGGCGATAACAGGCAGCGTGTCGACGCCGGTCTGTACGCCGAGCTGGCGAAGCTGCTCCTGGGCTGCCGGACGACGCGTGTCGAGCGAAGCCATCAGGACCTTCTTCTTGTCCCTGGTCTTCATCCGGCTGGCGATCTTGCCGGTGGTCGTCGTCTTACCCGAGCCCTGCAGACCGACCATCATGATGACGACGGGCGCCGGCGCATTGAGGTCGATGGTGACGCCCTCGGAGCCAAGCATCTCAACGAGCTGGTCATGGACGATCTTGACGACCATCTGGCCGGGCTTGATCGACTTCAGGATCTCGGCACCGACGGCCTTTTCACGAACCTTTTCGGTGAAGGAGCGCACGACGTCGAGCGCGACGTCGGCTTCGAGCAACGCACGGCGAACCTCGCGGAGCGCAGCGGAAACATCGGCTTCCGACAATGCGCCGCGGCCGGTCAGTCCATTCAATATGGAACCAAGGCGGTCCTGGAGGCTCTCGAACATTCTCACTTCCTTCTGGTTTCCGGTGGCGATCAACTCGCCGGAAACGTGGGTTCCTTCGCGCGGAAAACAAGGCGCAAAGCCAAAAACCACCCGAGGGCGCCACGCGCTGTCGGGTGTTGACCTCCGGGTTCTCTTTATACCTTTACGGGACCCGGTCGGTGGCTTCGAAGACTTGAGCTTGCGAAGGAATTGGCGCGGATAAACAGGAAAGCGCGGCAAAAGTCAAGGACGGCAGGCAAATGAGGCACTTTCGCCTCAGAGCGCCTCGTCCTCATCGGCCTCGTCCAGTTCGCCGGCCAGCTGTTCGAAGGCGGTCGACACCCGCGTCATCACCCGAAGCGCGGCCACCACTTCGGTCTGGTTGATATCGCCGAGCAGGGCATGCAGCAACTCCACCTCGCGGCGATGGATCTCCTCGAACAGGTCGCGCCCGGCGGCGGTCGGCGCGCAAAAATAGGCGCGGCGATGCTCCGGATTCGGCCGTCTTTCCAGCAACGCCTTGTCTGTCAGCCCATTGACGATCCTGAGCACGAACTGCCGCTTCATCGACAGGCGACGCGCCGCCTCCGGCACCGTCAGCGGCGTTTCGTAAAAAAGTTCGAGAACCGCCCGCTCCGCCACTGATATGCCGGCACCATCGAGCATATGTTCTGCCGAGCGCTGCATATTGAGATGGATGGAGCGGACCAGCTTCAGGGTCTTGTAGAGACGTTCTTGCGGGTCGAATCGAACGAGCATGGAAACACGATAGCAATCCAGTTGCTGTCTTCAAGAATTTATTAAACCTTGACCTTTCAACCAAGGCGAACCGCCCGGATGAAGACACGCAATCCATACTACCAAGGTCCCGCCTCGGATCATTTCGACGGCACCCGCTTCTTCAACCCCGACGGCAAGCCGCCCAAAGGCGCCGCCGACCTGCTGCGCTGGCAGTTCGGCGGCGGCAAGGTCCGCTGGCCGGCAAACAATCCGAGCCCGTTTGCGCAGGTGAAACCCGAGGCAAGCGTCGAAGGCGAGCGCATGCGCGTGACGATGGTCGGCCATGCGACGCTGCTCATCCAGGTGCGTGGGTTCAACATCCTCACCGACCCCGTCTGGTCGCGCCGCGCCAGCCCCCTCACCTTCGCCGGCCCACAGCGCCACAATGCGCCTGGCATCGACCTCGACGACCTGCCGCCGATCGACATCGTGCTCGTCACCCACAATCACTACGATCACCTCGACGTCGAGACGCTGGCAGCCCTTCACGAGGAACATGCTCCCCGCATCATCACCCCCCTCGGCAACGACACGATCATCCGCCGCGCCGTTCCCGAGGCCGAAATCGACGTGGTCGACTGGGGCGACCGGCTGGAGTACAGCGATGACATCATCATCCATGCCGAGCCCTGCCACCACTGGTCGGCGCGCGGCTCGCGCGACCGGCGCATGGCGCTCTGGGCCGCCTTCGTGCTGGAGACTCCGGCCGGCAAGATCTACCACGTCGGCGATACGGGCTTTCACGACGGCATCAACTATCGGGCAGCCCGCGAAAAACACGGCGCCTTCCGGCTCGCCAACCTACCCTTCGGGGCCTACGAGCCGCGCTGGTTCATGCAGGACCAGCACCAGAACCCGGAGGAAGCCGTGCGCGGCATGGTCGATTGCGCCGCCGCCCATGTCGCCGGCCACCATTGGGGTACGTTTCGACTGACCGACGAAGGCGTCGAGGAGCCGCGACAGGCGCTGGAGCGGGCGCTCGATGCGGCCGGCATCGCCCGCAGCCGCTTCCGGCCGCTTCGCCCCGGCGAAATCTTCGATGTACCGACCGGCGGCGAGGGAGCCGAATAAAGGCGGCACTGGTATTTTCTGGGCTTTTCAGCCATATACAGGCCGAATGAAGGATGGCCCGCCCGGAGTGGGCCCGTTTGGACAATCGCGACATGACCGACAACGTGCAATTTGCCAGGATGAACGGGCTTGGAAACAAGATCCTCGTCGTTGACATGCGCGGTCGGAAGGATCGGGTGACGCCGGCGGCCGCGATCGCGCTCAATGCCGATCCGGCAACAGCCTTCGACCAGATCATGGCGATCCACGACCCCAAGGCTCAGGGCACCGACGCCTGGATCGATATCGTCAATTGCGACGGCTCCATGGCCCAGGCCTGCGGCAACGGCACACGCTGCGTCGTCCAGGCGCTGGCCGCCGAGACCGGCAAGAAGGCCTTCACCTTCCAGACGATCGCCGGCATCCTGAATGCAACGGAGCATGAAGACGGCACGATCTCGGTCGACATGGGCAAGCCGGTCTTTGCCTGGGACAAGATCCCGCTTGCCGAGGAATTTGCCGATACGAGCCGCATCGAACTGCAGATCGGCCCCATCGACAATCCCGTCCTGCATTCGCCCTCGGCCATGTCGATGGGCAATCCGCACGCCGTCTTCTGGGTCGACAAGGACCCGATGTCCTTCGATCTCGATCGTTTCGGCCCGCTGCTCGAAAACCATCCGATGTTTCCCGAGCGCGCCAACATCACGCTGGCGCAGGTGCTTTCGCCCTCGTCGCTGCGCACCCGCACCTGGGAACGCGGCGCCGGGTTGACGCTTGCCTGCGGTTCGGCGGCTTGCGCGGCTGCGGTCAGCGCCGCGCGCACCGGCCGCACCGGCCGCAAGGTGACGATCGACGTCGCCTCCGCCCCTGCCCCGGCAAAGCTGACCATCGAATGGCGTGAACACGACGATCATGTCGTCATGACGGGACCGGCCGAATGGGAATGGTCCGGCACGCTGAACCCGACGACCGGCACCTGGCAGCGCGACGCGGCCGAAGCCGGCGGAGCCCGGGCGCTTTGAGTGGCGTCGAGGTCATAACCTTCGGTTGCCGTCTCAATACCTACGAATCCGAAGTGATGCGGGCGGAAGCCGAGAAGGCGGGGCTGAACAACGCCATCCTCGTCAACACCTGCGCCGTCACCGGCGAGGCGGTGCGCCAGGCGCGCCAGGCGATCCGCCGCGCCCGTCGCGACAACCCGCATGCCCGCATCATCGTCACCGGCTGCGCCGCGCAGACCGAGAAGGAAACCTTTGCCGAAATGGCCGAGGTCGATGCCGTGCTCGGCAACGAGGAGAAGCTGAAGAGCGCCTCCTATCGTTCGCTGCCGGATTTCGGCGTCTCGGCGGAAGAGAAGCTGCGGGTCAACGACATCATGAGCGTGCGCGCCACAGCACCACAGATGGTCAAGCACATCGACGGCCATGTGCGTGCCTTCATCCAGGTGCAGAACGGCTGCGACCACCGCTGCACCTTCTGCATCATCCCCTATGGTCGCGGCAATTCCCGCTCCGTGCCGATGGGTGCTGTGGTCGACCAGGCGCGCAGACTGGTCGAAACGGGTTATTGCGAGATTGTGCTGACCGGCGTCGACGCGACGAGCTACGGCGCCGACCTACCGGGCACGCCGACGCTCGGGATGCTCGCCAAGACGCTCCTGAAGCAGGTACCGGAAATTCGCCGCCTGCGCCTTTCCTCGATCGACGGTATCGAGGCCGACAAGCACCTCTTCGACCTGATCGCCGACGAAGCACGCTTCATGCCGCACCTGCACCTGTCGCTGCAGCATGGCGACGATTTGATCCTGAAGCGCATGAAGCGTCGCCATTCGAGCGCCGACGCCCGCGCCTTTTCCGATCAGGTCCGCCGCCTGCGCCCGGAGATCAGCCTCGGCGCCGACATGATCGCCGGCTTCCCGACCGAAACCGAGGAGATGTTCGAAAATGCCGCGAGGCTGGCCGGGGACTGCGGGATCGCGCATCTGCACGTCTTCCCCTACAGCCCGCGTCCAGGCACGCCGGCGGCACGCATGCCGCAGCTCGACCGGGGCCTCGTCAAGGATCGTGCCGCTAGGCTTCGCGCCGTCGGCGCGATGCTCTACGCCCACCACCTCGACGGCATGGTCGGCAGCGAGCAGACGATCCTGGTCGAGAACAACGGGCTTGCCCACACACAAAACTTCACGCTCGTCGACGCGGTTGGCCTGACGCCCCGTGCGCTTGTCCCGGTCTCAATCACCGGCCACAATGGCAAGCATCTGACGATGCAGGTAAAACAAATGGCTGCGGCCTGATTTATGCGGAATTCCTGAATGGCAATGGGTTTCATCAAGAGGATCTTCACCTTCGGCAAGGGCGCGGTGGAGGAAACGAAGCCGCCGGAAGGTGTGCCGGAGGAGACCATCGTCTCTGCGCCCGAAGCGGAACAGCCGTCTCCGCCGTCCACGGAAAGTCCCGAAGCGGCCGCCCCCGTCGTTCAGGCAGAGGTCGAAGAGAGCTCGGAAGCTGCTTTCGAACCGCCCGTCGAGATCGAGACCTTGCCACTCTCCGACAGCGATCCTGTGCTGGAAGCCGAGATCGAGACCGCCGGCGGCCCGGCTTCGGATGATGCCGAGGAACTGGCGCGTGACGATGCCGCCCCGGTCGAGGCTGAGGTAACACCAGCCGAGACCGAGACCGAGATACCCCGCTCTGTTTCTTCGGGACATCTCCCCCACAAGAAGGGAGAGCCGACGGAGGCCGAGGCTGCGGCAGAAGAAGCGGTAGCAGCTACCGAGACTGCGGAACCAGTTGCCAGCGAAAGCCCGGCAACCGAGGAAGACACGCTCGCAGCCGCTCACGCGGAGACCATCGAAAACACCGCGGACACGTTGCCAGCCGACGCCAACGATGTCGAAGTGGAAGCAACGACCGAAACGCTCGCTTCCGAGCTCGAGAGCGAGCCCAGCGCAATCTCCCCCCCTGTCGAGGAGATGCCCGACAGGGCAGAGGGGGATGAAGCCGCAGCCGCAGCGCTCCGCGAGAGCGTCGAGACCGCGGAGACCGACACGGCAGGAGCGGCCGAAACCCCATCGACCGAGACAACCGAGGCCGAGCCCACTGCCGCCTCCGCTCTCCCCAAAGGCTTCTCGGCCAGCGAGCGCAAGCCCAAGGAAGAACCCGTCGCCGCGCCGAAGGAAAAGCTCAGCTGGTACCAGCGCCTGCGCCGCGGCCTTGCGCGCACCTCGTCGCAACTGACCGGCCAGATCGCCAGCCTGTTCACCAAGCGCAAGCTCGACGAAGCGACGTTGCAGGACCTCGAAGACCTGCTGATCCAGGCCGACCTCGGCGTCGAAACCGCGATGCGCATCACCGACACGCTCGCCTCGGAACGCTACGGCAAGGATGTCTCGGGCGAGGACGTTTCGCGCATCATGGCCGGCGAGATCACCAAGGTGCTTTCGCCCGTCGCCAAGCCGCTGGAACTCGATCTCAGCCACAAGCCGCACGTCATCCTTGTGGTCGGCGTCAACGGCACCGGCAAGACCACGACGATCGGCAAGCTCGCCGCCAAGCTTTCCGGCGCGGGCCTGAAGGTCATGCTCGCCGCCGGCGACACCTTCCGGGCCGCCGCGATCGAGCAGCTGAAGATCTGGGCCGAGCGCACCAACTCCGAAATCGTTTCCTCCAAACTCGGCGCCGACGCCGCTGGCCTCGCCTATGAAGCCTTCCAGCAGGCGCGCGAGAAGAAGTCCGACGTGCTGATCATCGACACGGCCGGCCGCCTGCAGAACAAGGCGGAGCTGATGGCCGAACTCGAAAAGATCGTGCGCGTGCTCGGCAAGCTCGATCCGGATGCGCCGCACACCGTGCTGCAGACGCTCGACGCCACCACCGGCCAGAACGCGCTGCAGCAGGTCGAGATCTTCCGCAACGTCGCCGGCGTCAGTGGACTGATCATGACCAAGCTGGACGGCACGGCGCGCGGCGGCATCCTCGTGGCCATCTCTGCCAAGCACAAGCTGCCGGTCTATTTCATCGGTGTCGGCGAAGGCATCGACGATCTCGAACCCTTCGAAGCCAAGGATTTTGCCGAGGCGATCGCCGGCGTTGCCGCCTGACGGGGCGATCGGGCCCGCGCGTAGTTGCGCCGGCCCGTTGCCTTGATATGGTTTTGCCGCAAAGCTGGTGTTATGAGCAGCAGGTACATGCAGAAACAGGACCCCCAGATGTCGTCGATCGAGGCTTCCAAGCCGCAGAAGGAAGTCAGCCCCTTGCTCAAGATGGTGCTGGAGCTTGGGCCGCTGATGGTCTTCTTCTTTGCCAACTCGCGCGGCGAATGGCTGGCCGGGCATTTTCCGGCGCTTGCCGAGCTCGGCGGTCCGATCTTCATCGCCACCGGCCTCTTCATGGCCGCGACCGCGATCGCGCTTGCCGTCTCCTGGGTGCTGACCCGCACCCTGCCGATGATGCCGCTGATTTCGGGCATCGTCGTCTTCGTCTTCGGCGCGCTGACGCTCTGGCTGCAGAACGACACCTTCATCAAGATGAAGCCGACGATCGTCAACACGCTGTTCGGCGCGATCCTGCTCGGCGGCCTGCTGTTCGGCAAGTCGCTGCTCGGCTACGTCTTCCACTCCGCCTTCAAGCTCGACGAGGCCGGCTGGCGCAAGCTGACGCTGCGCTGGGGCGTGTTCTTCCTGTTCCTGGCTGTGCTCAACGAAGTGGTCTGGCGCTCGTTCTCGACCGATTTCTGGGTCGCCTTCAAGGTCTGGGGCACGATGCCGATCACCATTCTGTTCACGCTCGCCCAGATGCCGCTGATCATGAAGCACTCGCTTGACCAGGAGAACGCCGAGTGAGCACGATGCTCGAGGAGAATGACAGCCGCAATCGGCACGCACTCCTCTGGCTCGCCGCCTGTCTTGCTGTTCTCGTCATCCAGATCATCACCCAGCATCTGATGGGTCGTCTCTGGATCTGCGAATGCGGCTACGTCAAACTGTTCGAGCCGGTCGCCAAATCCAGCGGCAACTCTCAGCACATCGCCGACTGGTACACGCCGTCGCACATCATCCACGGCTTCCTGTTCTACGGCCTCGGCCATCTGCTCCTGCGCGGCAGGCCGCTGACGGCAAAACTCTTCCTTGGGACCGTGATCGAATCCGCCTGGGAGATCGCCGAAAACACGCCGATGGTGATCAACCGCTACCGCTCGGCAACGATCTCGCTCGACTATTTCGGCGACAGCATCCTGAATTCGACGATGGATACGCTGGCCATGGCGGCCGGCTTCCTGTTTGCCGCCCGCATGCCGGTCTGGCTGACCGTGACGGTCGCCATCGTCTTCGAGCTCTTCACCGGCTGGCTGATCCGAGACAACCTCACGCTCAACGTGCTGATGCTCGTCTGGCCGTTGGATGCGGTCCGGGATTGGCAGGCAGGGATCTAGCCGAGTTCGCCCGGCGGCGTTGCGGCCCACATCCGCGCGGATGATTTGCCTCTCATTCCGCGCCCCGACCTTTTGCTTACAAGCGGGGAGAAGATGCCGGCAGGCGGATGAGGAACAATACCCTCACCGTCCGAATCAAGAGCCAATGCCGGGAGCGGTTACGAACCCGCAGTCGCCTTCTCGATCGCCGGCAGCAGACCGGTTTTCACGCTGTTTTCGTCGAACGGGCCGACGCGCTTGTAGAGGATCGTGCCGTCAGCGCCGACGAGATAGGACTCCGGAATACCGTAGACGCCCCAGTCGATCGCCGCCTTGCCGCGCGGATCGACGCCGATGGCTGAGAAGGGATTGCCGAGCTCACCGAGGAACCTGAGCGCGTTTTCGTTCTGGTCCTTGTAGTTGATGCCGACGACGGTCAGCCGCGGATCCTTCGACAGTTCCAGGATAAAGGGGTGCTCCTGCCGGCACGGCACACACCAGGAGGCCCAGACGTTGACGAGCGTCAGCTTGCCCTTGATCGCCTGATCGGTCAAAGCCGGCATCGGCTGGCCGTCACGGGTCGCGCCTTCGAGCACCGGCATGTCGAGCTTCGGGGCCTTGGTGCCGATCAGCGCCGAGGGGATTTCGCTCACGTCCTTGCCGGAGTTGAGCTGGCTCCAGAAGATCGCTGCAAGCCCGGCGAAGATGATCAGCGGCAACGCCGCCAGCACGAAGCGCATCGGCCCGGGCTTGCGCTCCTCTCCGCGCGGAGCGGGGATGTTTCTCATGGCGTTTCTCCCGGGCCCTGACCGGCCGAGCGTCGGCGAATGCCGGAAGCCTCGAGTTCAGCCAGTTCGCGACGGCGGGCGCGACCGTCGAGGACGACCCAGGCGATCAGCCCGAGCACCGTCAGCGTCGCAATCCCGTAGCTCGTAAAGACGTAGGCGGCGTGGCTCATCATTTCGTGCGGGCTCCCCGGCCGGCCGCACGCGCGGCAAGCCGCCTCAGCGCGATCACGCGCCGGCGCAGGATCTCGTTGCGCATGGCGGCGATGTGCAGCGTGAAGAACAGCAGCGTAAATGCGATCGCCATCACGATCAGCGGTCGCAGGAACTCCGGATCGATCGTCGGCCCGTCGAGCCGCATGACGCTCGCCGGCTGGTGCAGCGTGTTCCACCATTCGACCGAGAACTTGATGATCGGGATGTTGACGAAGCCGACCAGGACCAGAATGGCCGAAACCTTGGAGGACCGGGCGGGATCGTCGATCGCGCGGTTGAGCGCCATCAACCCGAGATACATGAGAAACAGCACGAAGACCGAGGTCAGCCGCGCGTCCCAGACCCACCAGGTGCCCCACATCGGCTTGCCCCAGAGCGAGCCGGTGACGAGCGCCAGGAAGGTGAAACAGGCACCGATCGGCGCTGCTGCGCGCGAGGAGACGTCGGCAAGCGGATGGCGCCAGACGAGCGTACCGAGGGCGGCGAGCGCCATCACCGAATAACACATCATCGACAGCCAGGCGGCCGGCACGTGCACATACATGATGCGCACCGTCTCGCCCTGCTGGTAGTCGCCTTCCGTCGTGAAGGAAAGCCAGAGGCCGGCAACGAAGAACAGCGCCGTCAGCCCGGCGAGCCAGGGCAGCAGACGGTCGGCCAGCGCCAGGAACCGCGTCGGGTTGGCGAGATCGCTGAATTTGCGGATGGCCAGGCTGTTTTCGCTCATGTTGGCTCTTTAACGCTTAAGGCGCCCGGCTGCAATTGATCCGCGTCAATCGCCCGATCACGATCGAGTTGGAGCGCGGACCATAAATGTGTTCGATCTGAACAGTTTAGCGCCAAATCCATGGGAACGCCGCAAACACTTTCGCCCGTTCTGGCGCGATTGCGTCAATCGGACGCGTGCCGAAGGGCGGCAGCGGCGGCGACCGGGCCGATGACGGCGAAGAACAGGGTGATCGCCGCAAGGATCATCAATGGCGGCAGGAACGGGGCCGGATCCTCGATCGCCGCATAGACGGCGCTGACACCGAAGATCAGCACCGGGATCGCCAGCGGCAGCACCAGGATCGATACCAGCAGCCCCCCACGCGGCAGCGACACGGCAACGGCAGCACCCACTGCACCGATGAAGGTGATCGCCGGCGTGCCGATCAGAAGCGTCAGCATGGTGGCGCCGATGGCGATCTCGCTCATGTTCATGAAGAGCCCGAGCAACGGCGAGGCGATCACCAGCGGCAGGCCGGTCGCCGCCCAATGGGCCGCGCATTTGACGAAGACGGTGGCAAGCAGCGGCGTTTCCTGCATCAGCATCAGGTCGAGCGAGCCGTCGTCGCGCTCGGCCTGGAACAGCCGGTCGAGTCCGAGCAGCGAGGCGAGCAGCGCCCCAATCCAGAGAATGGCGGGTCCGATGCGCGAAAGCAGGTTCAGGTCCGGACCGACGCCGAAGGGAATGACCGCCACCACCGTCATGAAAAAGAGCACGCCGATCATCGCCCCGCCGCCGGCGCGGATCGACAGCTTGAGATCGCGGAAGAAGAGCGCGATCATAGCGGCAGTGTCCGGCTGGGCACGGGCGCGTTTTCCGGCAATGGGCGTCCAGGCATCGCGTCCCTATGCATCATGCCAGTGGTCTCCCGCCAGATGCTCGAACCCCGTCATGTGCAGTTCCTTCGTGCGGTCGAGCCCGAGCGGCTGGTGGGTCGCCGCAATGACGATGCCGCCCTTGCCAAGATGCGCCTTCACCAGGTCGGCAAACAGCCGGTCGGCGCCGGCGTCAAGGGCTGCTGTCGGCTCGTCGAGGATCCAGATCGGCCGATAGGCAATGAGCAGCTTCGCCATCGCCATGCGCCGCTGCTGTCCGGCCGAGAGATAGCCGAAGGGCAGATGAGCGATATCCGGCAAGCCGACCGCTTCGACGGCCTCGGTGAGCGTCGCGCCCTTCCCTCCTGGTGAATCACCCATGAAGTCCCGCCAGAAGGAGAGATTTTCCGCGACGGTCAGTTCGCGCTTCATCGCGTTGCGGTGTCCGAGATAGTGGCTGATCTCGGATGGATGGGCTATTTCCGGGGGGGCATTCTCAAGTTTCAGATGCCCGCTTTCGGGCCTCAACAACCCCGCCAGAACCCGCAGCAAAGTCGACTTTCCCGACCCGTTCGGGCCTGTCACGACAAGGGCTTCGAAGGCGCCGAGAACAAAGGAAATATCGTTAAAAATCAGATCCTCACCGCGCTTCGCGCTCAACCCTTCAGCCATGAGGCGCATGAACTATCAGCTTCCCTTCACTCTCTTTGTCGCAGGGCAAAAAAAGTCCCCTTTCGACCTTCGTTGCTCTGGCACGTTTTGGAGAAATTATCTATAAGGCGGCCAACACGCCAGCGGTCGGCGTGAATTTCATCCTAGCGCCGAACATGGAATGATTTTCCACGTACGGACAGCGGAAATGGCCGCACCCGCATCCCAATTCGCGCTTCACAGGCGCTCGGGCGTTCGTACGTCAGTTTTTGGCGATCAGACGGAACGGGGTATTATCCAGTGTCCAAGTCCCTAGATAGCTTCAATTGTCGCTCCACGCTCACCGTCAACGGTGTGGACTACGTCTATTACAGCCTGCCCAAGGCTGAGGCGAACGGTCTCGCCGGCGTATCCAAGCTTCCCTACTCGATGAAGGTTCTGCTCGAGAACCTGCTGCGCAACGAAGATGGCCGCTCCGTCACCAAGAAGGACATCGAGAACATTGCCGCCTGGCTCAACGACAAGGGCACGGCTGAAAACGAGATCGCCTACCGTCCGGCCCGCGTGCTGATGCAGGACTTCACCGGCGTTCCGGCCGTCGTCGACCTCGCCGCGATGCGCGACGCCATGGTCTCGCTCGGCGGCGACCCGGAGAAGATCAACCCGCTCGTTCCCGTCGACCTCGTCATCGACCACTCGGTCATCGTCGACGAATTCGGCACGCCGAACGCCTTTGCCCGCAACGTCGAACTCGAATACGAGCGCAACGGCGAGCGCTACCGCTTCCTGAAGTGGGGCCAGCAGGCATTCAAGAACTTCCGCGTCGTGCCTCCGGGCACCGGCATCTGTCACCAGGTCAATCTGGAGTATCTGGGCCAGACCGTCTGGACCCGTGAAGAAGATGGCGAGATCACCGCCTACCCGGATACCTGCGTCGGCACCGACAGCCACACCACCATGATCAACGGTCTCGGCGTTCTCGGCTGGGGCGTCGGCGGTATCGAGGCGGAAGCCGCGATGCTCGGCCAGCCGGTCTCCATGCTTCTGCCCGAGGTCATCGGCTTCAAGCTGACCGGCAAGCTCAAGGAAGGCGTTACCGCGACCGACCTCGTGCTCATGGTCGTCCAGATGCTGCGCAAGAAGGGCGTTGTCTCGAAGTTCGTCGAATTCTTCGGCCCGGGCCTCGACAACATGACGCTCGCCGACCGCGCCACCATCGGCAACATGGGCCCGGAATACGGCGCGACCTGCGGCTTCTTCCCGGTCGACAGCGAAACCATCAACTACCTCACCATGTCCGGCCGCGAAGAGAGCCGCATCGCTCTCGTCGAAGCCTATTCCAAGGCGCAGGGCATGTGGCGCGACGGTGACGGTTCCGAGCTCGTCTTCACCGACACGCTCGAACTCGACCTCGGCGACGTCGTTCCGGCCATGGCTGGTCCTAAGCGTCCGGAAGGCCGCATCCCGCTCGAAAACATCGCCTCGGGCTTCGCCACCGCACTTGAAGGCGACTACAAGAAGCCGGGCCAGCTTTCGAACCGCTACGCCGTCGAAGGCACCGATTTCGATCTCGGCCATGGCGACGTTGCCATCGCTGCGATCACGTCGTGCACCAACACCTCCAACCCGTCGGTCCTGATCGCTGCCGGCCTTCTCGCCCGCAACGCGGTCGCCAAGGGCCTGAAGTCCAAGCCGTGGGTCAAAACCTCGCTCGCACCGGGATCGCAGGTCGTCGGCGAATACCTCGCCAAGTCTGGCCTGCAGAAGGACCTCGACGCGCTCGGCTTCAACCTCGTCGGCTTCGGCTGCACGACCTGCATCGGCAACTCCGGCCCGCTGCCGGCGCCGATCTCGAAGACGATCAACGACAAGGGCCTGATCGCCGCCGGCGTTCTCTCGGGCAACCGTAACTTCGAAGGCCGTATCTCGCCGGACGTCCAGGCGAACTACCTCGCCTCGCCGCCGCTCGTCGTCGCCTACGCGCTTGCAGGTTCCGTCCAGAAGGACCTGACCAGCGAGCCGCTCGGCGAAGACAAGGACGGCAAGCCGGTCTTCCTCAAGGACATCTGGCCGACCTCCAAGGAAATCCAGGAGTTCATCTTCAAGTACGTCACCCGCGAACTCTACGCGACCAAGTACGCCGACGTGTTCAAGGGCGACGAAAACTGGCAGGCCGTTCAGGTTCCTCCGGGCCAGACCTACGCCTGGGACGATGGTTCGACCTACGTCCAGAACCCGCCCTACTTCGTCGGCATGGGCAAGTCCGGTTCGGGCATCTCCGACATCAAGGGCGCCCGCGTGCTTGGTCTCTTCGGCGACAAGATCACCACCGACCACATTTCGCCGGCCGGTTCGATCAAGGCTGCCTCGCCGGCTGGTGCCTACCTCATCGGTCATGGCGTCGGCGTTGCCGACTTCAACCAGTACGGTACGCGTCGTGGCAACCATGAGGTGATGATGCGCGGCACGTTTGCCAACATCCGCATCCGCAACCACATGCTCGGCCCGAACGGCAAGGAAGGTGGCTACACCATCCACTATCCGTCGAAGGAAGAGATGTCGATCTACGACGCCGCCATGCAGTACAAGGAAGAGGGCGTTCCGCTCGTCATCTTCGCCGGCGTCGAATACGGCAACGGCTCGTCGCGCGACTGGGCTGCCAAGGGCACCAACCTGCTCGGCGTCAAGGCCGTCATTGCGCAGTCCTTCGAGCGTATCCACCGCTCGAACCTCGTCGGCATGGGCGTCATTCCCTTCGTCTTCGAGGAAGGCACGACCTGGGAATCGCTGGGCCTCAAGGGCGATGAGATCGTCACCATCGAAAACCTCGCCAACGTACAGCCGCGCGAAAAGCGCGTTGCCAAGGTCACCTATGGCGACGGCAGCGTGAAGGACGTGCCGCTGGTCTGCCGTATCGATACGCTCGATGAAGTGACCTACGTCAACAACGGCGGCATCCTGCAGACGGTTCTGCGCGACCTCGCCGCTTAATCGCGCGAGCGCAGACAAGGCTCTGGAGCCGGGACGCCGACAGGCGCCCCGGCTCTTTCTTTGAGGTGCAACTGCCGCGATCCGGCTGCTGGATCGCACTCACTTGCCACCTCACTCCAACGTGACTTCCCGTTGATGCAGGGGCGTCGTATGTAGTGAACTCCCCCACAAGGAGTAGGCCGACGGCCGGTAACGAAGTGACGCCATGACATCCGCAGACCGTTCTTTCATTCGTCCTGTTGCGCTGGCTCTCGGGCTGCTCGCAGCCGCCACTACACCCGTCGTGGCGCAGGAGAAACAGGCGGTCAAGGGCGTTGTCGAACTGTTCACCAGCCAGGGCTGCTCGTCCTGTCCGCCGGCGGATGCGGCGCTGAAGTCGCTGGTCGACGAAGGCGATGTGGTGGCGCTCGCCTATCACGTCGACTACTGGAACTATCTCGGCTGGGCCGACACGCTGGCATCGAAGGAAAACACCGAGCGGCAATATGCCTATGCGCGCATGCTCGGTCGCAACGGCGTCTACACGCCGCAGGCGATCCTGAATGGCCGCGACCATTTGAACGGCGGCAACCTGCAGGCAATCAAGACGCGGCTGGAAACGATGAAGGCGGAAGGCAAGGGGCTTGCCGTTCCCGTCGACGCCAAGATCCTTGGTGAAGAAATCCAAATCACCGTCGGCAGCGGTATCGGCAAGGCCAATGTCGTCGTCGTCTATTTCGATCGCGCCAAGATCGTGAAGATGGAAAAGGGGGAAAACAGCGGCAAGGAAGTCCCCTATTGGCATGCGGTGCGTGACATTCAGACGATCGGCATGTGGGACGGCCAGCCTGCGACCTTCACGCTGCCGGCGACGGTGCTGACCGAGCGCCCCGGAAACAGCGGCTGCGCGATCCTGCTGCAATCGATGAAGGACAAGGAAACGCCGGGCGCCATCATCGGCGCTGCGGCCGTGCTCGCCGGCCCTCAGGGCAAATTGTAGGGACGGCGAAGCCCAAGGGGTTGGTTCGGCCCGGCAGCATCGAGGGGCTGGGGCTGAGGGTTCGAAGTTACCGGACCGAACCGGCCATAACTGCGTTCGGTGAACTCCCGCAGCATGACGATCTGACCGGACATACGGTGGCAACGACTCTGTCCGTCAGCGCCCGCGAGTTTTGCGATGAATTGGGGCGCCGGTTTGACTGAAATGGGGCAGAGGCAAGAAATGACCTCACCGTCCCATGGCTTCCGGCTTGCTTTTCGGCTCGTGTCAGGCACACTGTAATCGTTCTGTCACAACAGAAGGCCGGATTGCCGATGACCGATGAGCCGGATTTGCCGCAAGGCGAGGCGCGCCATCAGCGCGAGACCACTTCCGAAGTGGTCGTCGATCTTCACGAATACAAGAACGCCAAGAACGCTCCCCCCATCACTTTCCATCGCCGCGAACTGGACCAGATCCTGTGGGTCTACGGCCGCATGGTCGGCGAAGGCGAGTGGCGGGACTACGCCATCGACCACTTGAGGGACCGCGCGGTCTTCTCGGTGTTCAAGCGTTCGGGCGAAATGCCGCTCTACCGGATCGAGAAGAACCCGAAACTGGCCGCGAAACAGGGCGCCTATAGCGTGCTGAACATTCACGGCACGATCCTGAAACGCGGCCACGAGCTCGCCCAGGTGCTCAAGGTGTTCGACAAGGTGCTGAGGCTGGTGGAAACCTGACCACCCGGGAAAGGGTGCCATCAGGACGCACGCCGACGTCACAGGCGGCAACGGCCCGATTTGGCTACCGCGCTGCGAGCGCACTTCGCCGACCGAGACCCTTCAGCAAGCGACGATCACTGGTAGAGCGTGTCCGGATAGACGTCTTCCGGCGGGTCGGTCGCCTGTCCCTCGCCAAGCGCGAGTTGCATGATCGTCGTGTCGAGCCAGCGGCCGTGCTTGAAGCCGGTCGCTTTCATCGTGCCCTGGAGTTCGAAGCCGAGCGACCGGTGTACGGCGATCGAGGCTGGATGGGCACCACCGATCACCGCGACCATCTGGCGGAAGCCGAGCTCCGTGCAACGCCGGACGAGTTCGACCAGCAGCGCCTTGCCGGCGCCCTTGCCGCGGGCTTCCGGCGCCAGGTAGATGGAATCCTCGACCAGGAAACGATAGGCCGTGCGCGTGCGGAAACCGGATGCGTAGGCATAGCCTATGATCGTCCCGCCCTCGTCTACCGCGACCATATAAGGGTAGCCGTTGCCGATGATCGTTTCGAACCGGGCCCGCATCTCCTTTTCGGATGGCGGGTTGATCTCGTAGGTCGCAACGCCGTGCAACACGGATTCGCGATAGATCTCGGTGATGACGGGAAGATCGGCCAGGGTGGCGTCGCGCAGGGTCAGGGACATGGCTTTAGACTTGATCCCAAGGTTTCGTCGTCCTTTCACTCCCACGGAGCCCGGACGCTTTCAAGCTGCTTCAAGAAACAAAAAAGGCGGCCGAAGCCGCCTTTTCCGTCCGCTGTTCAGACTTAGTTGTTCCGGTTGCCCATGAACTGGAGCAGGAACATGAACAGGTTGATGAAGTCGAGGTAGAGCGTCAGCGCGCCCATGATCGCCTTGCGGCCGGCAACGGTGCTGTCATCGGCTTCAAAGTACATTTCCTTGATCTTCTGCGTGTCGTAGGCGGTGAGGCCTGCGAAGATCAGCACGCCGATCACGCTGATCGCGAAGGCGAGCGCCGAAGAGCCGAGGAAGATGTTGACGATAGACGCGATGATGACGCCGAACAGACCCATAATCAGGAACGAGCCCATGCCGGACAGGTCCTTCTTCGTGGTGTAGCCGTAAAGCGACAGGGCGCCGAACGAAGCGGCGGTCACGAAGAACGTCTGAACGATGCTCTGGCCGGTGTAGATCACGAAGATCGACGACAGCGACAGGCCCATCAGGGCGGCATAGATCCAGAACGTCGTCTGCGCGGCAGAAACGCTCATGCTATTGATGCGGAAGCTCATGAAGAACACGAGTCCCAGCGGCGCCAGCATCACCACCCACTTCAGCGGGCTCGTGTAGATCGCAGCACCGAAGGCAGTCAGCTGGCCATCCGAAAACGCCATCTGGAAGGCCAGGTAGGCCGCGACGCCAGTGATCGCCAGACCAAGCGCCATCAGGTTGTAGACCTTCAGCATGTATGCGCGAAGGCCTTCGTCAATCACGGCACCCGCCTGAGCGCCGGCGGGCGACATTCGGGTTTGGTAATTTCTCAGATCAGCCATTGTTTCCTCATTCAAGCTCCGGTGGATGTTACGGTGTCGGGCGGCGAGTATCGCCCTGGAAGATGAGCTTCCACGCCCAGGCGCCGCTGCGGAGCTCCAGCATGCCTGTGGACAAATATGATGCCGAAACCCGCTGCACACAAGACCCGGCACTCCCGGATTCCGTTTCACCGGACCGATTCAGTCCGGTGCAATAGGGATTTACGGTTAACTCGGCCCGTTCAAAGTTCGCGCAGGACCGGCGCCGCCTTCTGCCCGAGAATGCGCCATGTACCGGCAAGTCCGATGCCGACCGTCATCACCAGCGCCGCCACAACCGTCAGGATCGCCACGTCAGGCAGGAAGCTCGATGGCAGCGTCATGATGCGGCTGACGACGAACCAGGCGGCGATACCGCCGGCAAACAGCGCAAAAACGGCGGTTGCAAGACCGAGGATCGCGTATTCGTAGCTGAACGCCTTGATGAGCGTCACCCGCGTTGCCCCCAGCGTCTTCAGAACGACCGCGTCATGGACGCGCGCCCGGTTGCCGGCAGCAAGCGCGCCGGCCAGCACCAGCACGGAAGCGACCAGCGCCACTGCCGCCGCCGCCCGGATCGCCGTCGCCAGCTGCCCGAGCAGACCATTCACAATGTCGAGAGCATCCTTTACCCGCACGCTGGTGATCGTCGGATAGGCATTGGTGACGGCCTTCAGAACCGCCGCCTCCTCTTCCGGCGTCGCCGACGGATCGATCACCGTCGCCAGCCAGGCATGCGGTGCGCCGGCAAAGGTATTCGGCGAGAACACCATGACGAAGTTGATCGACAGCGATTCCCACTCGACATTGCGGAAGTTGGCGATCTTGGCGGTGATGTTGCGGCCGAGCACGTTGACCGTGACCGTATCGCCGATCTTCAGGCCGAGTTCGCCGGCCTCCTCGGACGAAAAGGAAACCAGGGGTTCGCCGCTGTAGTCGGCCGGCCACCAGGTGCCCTCGGACAGCGTCGAGTTCTCCGGCTTGTTCTTGGCGTACGTGATGCCTCGGTCGCCGCGCAGCACCCATTGGCCTGCGGGCGGCACGTTGCGTCTGTTCACGTCCTCGCCGTTGAAGGCGGTGATGCGGCCGCGCAGCATCGGCACCTCGATGACCTTGCCCTTCGGGATCGCCTGGTTCAGCACCGAGCGGAAACCTTCGATCTCGCTGCCCTGGATATCGACGAAGAAGAAGTTCGGCGCGCGCTCCGCCATGCTTCCGGTGAGTTCGCGGCGCAGATTGCCGTCGATCAGCGCCAGCGTCACGAGCAGCGCAAGCCCGAGGCCGAGCGACAGCACCACCGAGGAGGTCAGCGCACCCGGACGGTGAATGTTGCCGATCGCCAGCCTGAGAGCCGGCGAATTGACCCGCGGGCTGCGGCGCGCCAGCCAGGCGATAGCAAGAGCAACGGCCCTGAGCACGATGAAGGCGAAGGCGATCGCGCCGAGGAAGACGAGCGAGATGTAGCGGTCGTAGGCCGTAAAGATCGCCAGGCCGGCAAGCGCGGCCAGACACGCGACGGCACCGAGCAGATAGGGCCATGCCGGAAAGCCCGAGGGATCGAAGCCCTGCTGGCGGAAGAGCGCCGTCGCCGGAATGGCGCGCGCCCGGCCGAGCGGCAGGATGGCGAAGGTCAGCGCCGTCAGCACGCCGAACAGGGCGGCAAGCCCGAGCGCGCCCGGATAGAGATGGAAAGCGGTCGAAATCGGCAGCAGGTCGGCCAGGAATTGCGCTGCGACAAAGGGGATCAGAGCCCCGAGCACGAGCCCGATGACGATGCCGATCAGCGCGATCATCAGGATCTGTGCGAGATAGATCATCGCCACCAAGGCGGCAGGCGCGCCCAGGCATTTGAAGGTCGCGATCACGCTGCGTTTGGCCTCGAGATAGGCGCGCACCGCATTGGCGACGCCGACGCCGCCGACGATCAGCGCCGTCAGGCCGACAAGCGTCAGGAACTGCGAGAAGCGGGTGATGTTGGCCGTCAGCGCCGGTGCTGCGTTGCCGCTGGTACGGATCGACCAGCCGGCGGCCGGCTGGCTTTTCTCCGCCTCGGTGCGAACGGCGGCGACCCCTGCCGGGTCGGCAAGCTTCACCTTGTATGTGTGCTCGACGAGGCTTCCGGTCTGCACCAGTCCCGTCGCCGCCAGGGCTTCTTCCGAGATCATCAGGCGCGGCGCGAAGCCGAAGCCGTCGGAAAGCGCGTCCGGTTCGCGCGTGATCGTGCCGGCGATCCGGACACGGGCGTTGCCGAGAAGGATTTCGTCTCCGACCTTGACGTCGAGGCGGTCGAGCAGCAGAGGCGCCACGACCGCACCGAAGACCTCGCCGTCGCGGGCGATGAGGTCGTGTAGCGGCCGGTCGGGTTCGCTTTCCAGCGTGCCGTAGAGCGGATAGGCCGCATCGACGGCCTTCAGCTCCACCAGGGCCTGGTTGGAGCCATCCGGCAACCGCGCCATCGATCTGAGGCCAGCGGAAACCGCAACGGTTCCAAGGCCATCGAGATAAGCGCGCTCTTCGGCCGTTGCGACACGATTGTTGAGCTCGAAGCGAATATCGCCGGCGAGCAGTTCCTGCCCTTGCGAGGCGATCGTCGCGGTGATCGATTGCGACAGCGAGTTGACGCCGGCAATCGCTGCGGTCCCGAGCGCAATGCAGGCGAGGAAGATGTAGAAGCCCTTGAGCCCGCCGCGCATTTCACGCAGCGCCAGCCTGAGCGCAAGCAGCGGCCGCAGCCGTACCGAAGGCGCGCCGATCATGCGGAGGCCGCCTGCTGGACCGGCGCCACCGCCACGGGGTCCGCCGCGCCGCCGGCAACGATCTCGCCCGAGCGCACCCGCACCTGCCGCGCGCAACGGTCGGCAAGGGCGGCGTCATGGGTCACGAGCACGAGTGTCATGCCACGGTCACGCTGTTCGGCGAAAAGCAGATCGGCGATCTGCCGTCCGGTTTCGGCGTCGAGGTTACCGGTCGGTTCGTCGGCGATCAGAAGCTTCGGCGAAGGCGCAAGCGCCCGTGCGATCGCAACGCGCTGCTGCTCGCCGCCCGAGAGCTGGCCCGGATAGTGGCTGAGCCGCTCGCCGAGGCCGACGGCGACAAGCTCCTTGCGCGCAATCTCGAAGGCGCCGGGGACATTGGCAAGCTCAAGCGGCACGGCGACGTTTTCGAGCGCCGTCATGTTGGGAATGAGGTGGAAGGACTGGAAGACGATGCCGATGTTGCGTCCGCGAAAGTCCGCGACCCGGTCCTCGTCGAGCCGGTGCAGCGGCGTGCCGTCGATAACGATCTCGCCGCGATCCAGCCGCTCGAGCCCGGCAAGCACCATCAGCAATGTTGACTTGCCCGAACCGGACGGGCCGACGATGCCGACGGATTCTCCGGCATCGATCGTCAGGCTCATGCCTTTCAGCACATGCACCGAGGCGGCCGCCTCGCCCAGCGTCAGATCCGCGTTTTTAAGTTCGATGATGGTGCTGGCCAAGCGAAACAACCCTATATGAAACGAAGTGGGGAACAGAAACGGCATTCGGGATTTAGGAACAGGCCCATGGCATTAAAAGGATTTCAACGGGTTTTCTTGGCACTGATGATGACATTTGCGTTATCATACACGGCACGCGCCGAGACGATCAGCCTCATCGGCTTCGGCGACAGCCTGATGGCGGGTTATCAGCTCCCGCCGGAAGACGCCTTCCCGGCCCGGCTCGAAAAGGCGCTGAAGGAAAAGGGCTTCGACGTGACGATCGCGAACGCCGGCGTTTCCGGCGACACGAGTTCAGGCGGTCTTGCCCGCATCGACTGGTCGGTGCCGGATGGCACCAAGGGCGTGATCCTCGAGCTCGGCGCCAACGACGCGCTGCGCGGCATCGCGCCTGAAGAGACCCGCAAGAACATCGAGGCGATGATCACAAGGCTAAAGGACCGCGGCATCGCCGTGCTGTTGGCCGGCATGATGGCGCCGCCGAACATGGGCGCCGACTACGCCGCCCGCTTCAACCCGATCTATCCGGAACTCGCCGAAAAATACGGGCTGGAACTCTATCCGTTCTTTCTCGATGGCGTGGTGACCGAGGCCAAGCTCAAGCTCGAAGACGGCATGCATCCCAATGGCGACGGCGTCGGCGTCATGGTCGAGAAGGCCCTGCCCGTCGTCGAGCGGTTTCTGGCAACGCTGAACAAGACGGAGTGATGACATCGTCCACAGTTAAGACAACGTTAATATTCTGAAGCGTCAAATACCAGTTGCGTGCAGATGCGATGCGTGATTCGCTAAGACATCTGCAAGAGATTCGGGGAGCTCGCCATGCCGAGACTATTCACCGCCCTCGAAATTCCGCGCAATGCTGCAATGAGTCTTTCATTGCTGCGCGGAGGTCTTCCCGGAGCTCGCTGGATCGATGTGGAGAACTACCACATCACACTGCGCTTCATCGGTGACGTCGATTGGCGCACCGCCGACGAGATCATCGACAAGCTCGATCGCATCGAACGTCCTGAATTCCAGCTGCAACTGACCGGCACCGGCGCCTTCGGCTCGAAGAAGCCCCACTCGGTCTGGGCCGGCGTTACCAACCATCCGGAAATGTATGCGCTGCAGGCCGAAATCGAGCGCATCTGCCAGAGGCTCGGACTGGGGCCGGACCCGCGCAAGTTCACCCCGCACGTGACGCTCGCCCGGCTGCGCTCCAGCCGTGTCGAAGACGTGGTCGAGTACCTCTCCGGGCGCGGCAACTTCATGACCTCGCTGTTCACGGTTTCTCGCTTCGTGCTGCTCTCGTCGCGCGATTCAGTCGGCGGCGGACCCTACCTGACGGAAGAAGTCTTCCCGCTTCACGAGGTGCGTTCGCCGAACCTTTCGAGTAACGACGAACACCCGGCCTCAAGCATCTGGTAAAGCGCCTCGAAGGCTTCCGGCCCGTCGTAGTAGGGATCCGGCACGTCCCGGCTCTCGCCTGACGCATAGTCGAGAAAGAGATGCGCCTTGTGCGCCGTGCCCGCAGGCGCGAGCCTTTTCAGCGTGCGGACATTGTTCTCGTCCATGCCGAGGATGAGGTCGAAATCACTGAAATCTGCCGCCGCCACCTGGCGTCCGCGCAGCGTGGAAATATCGATGCCGTGACGCCTTGCCGCCTGGATTGATCGCCGGTCCGGCGGATCGCCGATATGCCAGGCGCCGGTTCCCGCCGAATCGACCTCCAACGCGAACGCCAATCCCTTTTGCTCCGCCAAGGCGCGCAACACGCCCTCGGCAAGCGGCGACCGGCAGATGTTGCCGAGACAAACGAAAAGAACTCTGACCGGTTTCATGCTATTCAGATTCGAAGGCTGGAGACAGTGGACGCTTATACGCGACAGCTCGGCCTTCGAACAGGCGGATGGGAGGAAGAGAGCGATGGCAGCGGAGAAACTGGACGAGGCAGCGATTGCCGACAACCTGCACAAGATGGAAGGCTGGGTGCGGGCCGAAGACGGCAACTCGATCTGGAAGGCGTTCCGCTTCAAGAACTTCGTCGAGGCCTTCGGCTTCATGACGGAATGCGCGATCGTCGCCGAGAAGCTCAACCATCACCCGGAATGGTTCAACGTCTACAATCGCGTCGACGTGACGCTGACGACCCATGACGCCGGCGGCTTGAGCGAACTCGACTTCAAACTGGCTGCGCGCATGGACAAGGCAGCGGCCGGCCGCATGCCCGATCATTTGAAATAGAACAGCCAATCCCCATATTGTGAAGCGCTGCAACAGCGGAAGCGGGACGATGGACGACATCAAGATCGGTGAAATTCTCTTGCCGGGCGAAGAATCCGAGCAGGAGCGGCGGGAAAAGCGCGTGAAGCGCCGCTTCTGGCCCACCTTTCGAAGGGCTGCCCGGCAGATCCCCTTCAGCCGCGACCTAGTCGCCGCCTACTACTGCGCCATCGATCCGAAGACGCCGACGCGCACCCGCGGCATCCTGCTTGCCGCCCTCGCCTACTTCGTGCTGCCGATCGATATCATCCCGGACGTGCTGGCCGTTGTCGGCTTCTCCGACGACGTGGCCGTCTTGACCGCGGCCTTTGCTGCGATCAGCGGGCAGATCAAGGAAACGCACTATACCAAGGCCGACGAGACGCTGGCCGACACGCCGGAGAGCTGACGTCGGACGCACGGCTGTCCGGTTGTGGCGCCCCATTCCCGCCCAAAAGTCAAACTCTTGCCCAATTCTTTGTGGCATACACATGCAAATGACGCTGGCCGCGCGATTTGGCGCGGCTGACGTCAAAGATTGGCTTGGGGCAGGAAACCTTCCGGAACGGCATTCCGAGGCAAGGCGCATCCGGCATCGAACCCGGTTCGGCGAAGATGCGAAGCGGCGGTCGGAAAGCATTGCGCAACGGGGCGAACCGCTCCGTTTCGGGGCTAAAAGCCGAGGTTTTCGGCCATCGTTGACGGTTTGGTAACCTGAATTAAGTCAAAACAAATTCAAATGACGACTACGCGTCGCCCGTCTAACCTGTTTCGGGTGATCGAAGAGCAAGAAAAGCGGCAGGACCTCATGTTTGTAAGAAAGATCGCAACCGCAATCGCACTCGTTCTGGCGACCGCCAGCATGGCTGCCGCCCAGTCTCCGACGCGCATCCAGCAGTTCAACGCCTGGGGTGCCTATTCCTACAACGCCGGCGGCGGCAAGGTCTGCTACGTCCTCTCGGTTCCGAAGGAAAAGAGCCCGGCCGGCGTCGACCACGGCGACATCTTCTTCCTCGTTTCCCAGCGCCCCGGCCAGAACATCAGCTACGAGCCGCAGGCGATGATGGGCTACCCCCTTCAGGAAAACTCCAAGGTCAACGTCGTCATCGACGGCCGCACCTTCGTGATGTTCACCAAGGGCAACTCTGCCTGGGTCGAAAACGCTGCCGAAGAGCCGGCGCTCGTCGCCGCGATGAAGAACGGCAAGGCCATGTCGGTCAACGCCAAGTCGCGCAAGGGAACGGCAACCTCCTACTCCTACTCGCTCTCGGGCATCTCCGCTGCGCTGAAGCAGATCGAGGCCTGCAAGTAATCACGGGACGACACGTCGCGCGCAAAGGGCCGGCTGCAGAGCCGGCCTTTTGCGTTCACGGACCCTGCCTCGTGACTCCGGGCCAAAACAATGCTAAAGCCCGGCCCAACTTGAGAGCCTCCGCGCCCCAATTGGCCGCTTTCGATGGCTCGACCGATTTCAATTCGCGCATCAGGACGATTTCCGGACCCGCTCTCCGGACGGCCTCACGCCGTATGACAGGACATCATGAGCATGGCAGCCACTGAAATTCTGAACCGGGTGGAAATCGCGAAGGCGCCCCAAGTGCGCGCAGCCGTAGAGGCGGAAAAGCCGTCGCTGATCGGCCTGCTGCGCGAGGACATGGCTAAGGCGCTGGTCGAAAAGGGCGTGCCGGAGCGCCAGGTCAAGATGCGCGTCAGCCAGCTCTGGCATTGGCTCTATGTGCGCGGCGTCTCCGACTTCGACCATATGACGAACGTGTCGAAGGACATGCGCGAGATGCTGAAGCAGCATTTCACCATCGCGCGCCCCGAGATCGTCGAAGAGCAGATTTCCGGTGACGGCACCCGCAAGTGGCTGCTGCGCTTCCCGGCCCGCGGCGCCGGCCGTCCAGTCGAGATCGAGACCGTCTACATTCCCGAGGAAGGCCGCGGCACGCTCTGCATTTCGAGCCAGGTCGGCTGCACGCTCACCTGTTCCTTCTGTCATACTGGCACGCAGAAGCTGGTACGCAACCTGACGGCCGAGGAAATCCTCGCGCAGTTGCTGCTTGCCCGCGACCGGCTCGGCGATTTCCCCGAGCGCGATACGCCGCAGGGCGCAATCGTGCCGGCCGAAGGCCGCAAGATCACCAACATCGTGATGATGGGCATGGGCGAACCGCTCTACAATTTCGAGCACGTCAAGACCGCGCTTCTGATCGCCTCCGACGGCGAAGGCCTGTCGCTTTCCAAGCGCCGCATCACCCTTTCGACCTCCGGCATCGTGCCGGAGATCTACCGCACCGGCGAGGAAATCGGCGTCATGCTGGCGATCTCGCTCCATGCCGTGCGCGACGACCTGCGCGACATGCTGGTGCCGATCAACAAGAAGTATCCGCTGAAGGAGCTGATGGACGCCTGCCGCGCCTATCCGGGACTTTCCAACGCTCGTCGCATCACCTTCGAATATGTGATGCTGAAGGACGTCAACGACAGCCTGGAAGACGCCAAGCAACTGGTGAAGCTGCTCAAGGGCGTGCCGGCGAAGATAAACCTCATCCCCTTCAACCCCTGGCCGGGCACCAACTATCAGTGTTCCGACTGGGAGCACATCGAGAAGTTCGCCGACTTCATCAACCAGGCCGGCTACGCTTCGCCGATCCGCACGCCCCGCGGCCGCGACATCCTCGCCGCCTGCGGCCAGTTGAAGTCGGAATCGGAACGCATGCGCAAGGTCGACCGCCTCGCCTTCGAGGCGATGATGATCGCCAACCACGGCGAAGACTGAGGCGCAGCGCCTGCTTGCGGTTCCTCCGCTGTGCCATCACCCATTGATGAAGAACTTTGATGGGTGATGCAGATCCTATCGATTGATTTCATGTCCCCGGTTTCCTAAGAAAGCGGGAAATCAATTCAGGAGGACAACCCATGCGCTCACTTCTCATCGCCCTTGCCGCCACGGTGGCATTCACCCTGCCCGCCCGTGCCGATGAGGTGACCGTCGCCGTGACCGCGATCGTCGAGCATCCGGCGCTCGATGCCGCCCGCGACGGCGTGAAGGATGCGCTGGCCGCCGCCGGTTACAAGGAAGGCGAGAACCTCAAGTTCCTCTACGAGTCGGCCCAGGGCAACCCGGCGACTGCTGCCCAGATCGCCCGTCAGTTCGCAGGCGAAGCCCCGAACGTGATCGTTCCGATCTCCACGCCGTCGGCACAGGCGGTCGTCTCCTCGACCCGTGATATCCCGGTCGTCTTCACAGCCGTGTCCGACCCGGTCGGCGCGCAGCTGGTCAAGGACATGGACAAGCCCGGCGGCAACGTCACCGGCCTCTCCGACATGTCGCCGGTTGCCGAGCACGTCGCCCTGATCAAGGAAATTCTGCCGAACGCCAAGTCGATCGGCTACCTCTACAATTCCGGCGAAGCCAACTCCGTTTCGCTGCTCGCCGTCTTGAAGACCGAAGCCGAAAAGGCGGGCCTGACCGTCGTCGAGTCCGCCGCGACCAAGTCGGCTGAAGTCCAGGGTGCTGCCCGCGCTCTCGTCGGCCGCGCCGATGCGATCTACGTACCGACCGACAACACGATCATCTCCGCGCTTGAAGGTGCCGTAGCCGTAGCCGAGGAAGCCAAGCTGCCGCTCTTCACCGCCGACACGGATTCAGTTGCCCGCGGCTCTCTCGCAGCCCTCGGCTTCAACTACTACGATGTCGGCAAGCAGACCGGCGAAATCGTCGTTCGCATCCTCAAGGGCGAAAACCCGGGTGATATCGGCGTCAAGGTTGCTGCGGGTTCCGACCTGGTGATCAACAAGAAGGCCGCCGAGAAAATGGGCGTCACCCTTCCGGAAAGTGTCGTAAAGCGCGCAACCCGCGTCGTTGAATAACGCTTTCGACCTTTTCAGGTTCAAGTTTGTTGCGTTTTGCCCGCCTCCGTTCCATACGGGGGCGGTTCGCTATGAGGGGCCTGATCCTTTGGATCGCGGGGCCGCTCCGAAAGTTCTGAGCCGCACATGCGCCGGCCTTGGGCCCCATGTGCCAAGCGGGAGCGTCGCGCCCATAACGACAACCACGCGCGACATGTAAAAAGAGGGTCTGGGGTTGAGTCTAATCGCTTTCTGGGGAGCCGTGGAACTGGGGCTGGTCTACGCCTTCGTCGCCCTTGGCGTCTTTCTCGCATTCCGGGTGCTCGATTTCCCCGACCTGACTGTCGACGGATCCTTTCCGCTGGGGGCAGCCGTCACCGCCGTGCTGATCATCGCTGGCGTCAACCCGTGGCTTGCGGCCTGTGTCGCCATGGTGGCGGGTGCCGCTGCCGGTATCGTCACGGCGATGCTCAACGTGCGCTTCAAGATCCTCAACCTGCTCGCCTCGATCCTGACGATGATCGCGCTGTTCTCGGTGAACCTGCGCGTCATGGGCAAGCCGAACGTCGCGCTGATCAATGCCGACACGATGCTCTCGCCCTTCTATGGCCTGGGCTTACGTGATTTCTACGTCCGGCCGCTGTTCATCGGCGTGCTCGTCGTCGTCGCCGTCATCATCGTCTGGCGCTTCCTTGAGAGCGATGCCGGTCTTGCGATGCGCGCCACCGGCGCCAATGCCCGCATGGCCCGCGCACAGGGTGTCGACACCAACCGCCAGATCTATCTCGGCATGGCAATCTCCAACGCGCTCGTCGCCTTCGGCGGCGCACTCTTTGCCCAGACCAACGGTTTCGCCGACGTCACCTCGGGCGTCGGCACGATCGTCGTCGGCCTCGCAGCCGTTATCATCGGCGAGACGCTTCTCGGTGCCCGCGGCATCCTGATTGCGCTCATCGGCTGCGTGCTCGGCTCGATCCTCTACCGCATCGCCATCCAGCTGGCGCTGTCGACCGACATGCTCGGCCTGCAGGCCTCCGACCTCAACTTCGTGACGGCGGCACTCGTGACCTTCGCCCTCGTCCTTCCCCGTCTTCGTCGCGGAGGTGCGGCATGATCAGCGTCAACAACATCCAGGTCATCTTCGGCAAGGGTACGCCGCTGCAGAAGCAGGCGCTGAACGGCGTCAGCCTGACCATCGAGCAGGGCTCCTTCGTCACCGTCATCGGCTCCAACGGCGCCGGCAAGTCGACGCTGCTCGGCGTGCTCGCGGGCGACGTGCTGCCGAGTGCCGGCCAGGTGATGATCGGCAAGACCGACGTCAGCCGCAAGGGCACCGCCGCCCGCGCCGGCCTCGTCGCCCGCGTCTTCCAGGATCCGCTGACCGGCAGCTGCGGCGCACTCTCGATTGAGGAAAACCTGGCGCTTGCCGCCAAGCGTGGCGAAGCACGCGGCCTCGCGGCCGCCCTCGGCCCGAAGCGCCGCGAGCATTTCCGCGAGCGCATCGCCGAGCTCAACCTCGGCCTTGAAAACCGCATGGGCGACCGCATGGATCTTCTGTCCGGCGGCCAACGCCAGGCGGTCTCGCTGGTTATGGCGACGCTCGCAGGCTCCGAAGTGCTGCTGCTCGACGAGCATACGGCAGCCCTCGACCCTGGTATGGCCGAGTTCGTGATGAACCTGACGCAGAAGATCGTCTCCGAGCGCAAGCTGACGACGATGATGGTCACCCATTCGATGCGCCAGGCACTCGACTACGGCCACCGCACCATCATGCTCCACGGCGGCGAGATCGTGCTCGACGTCGCCGGCGACAGCCGCAAGGAACTGCAGGTCGAGGACCTGATCGCCATGTTCCGCCGCATCCGCGGCCAGACGCTCGACGACGATGCGCTGCTGATCGGCTGAGTACGGAAGACGCCTTCAGAACAAGGCCCGAGCATCCACGATGTCCGGGCTTTTTGTTTACCGCGCCGTCGTCATGAATATCTTCACCGCGAACACCGAGAAGACGCCGGCGAAGCTGAAGTCCAGTGCCCGCATCACGCCCCTGTTGCGCTGCAGCCAGGAGGCAAGCCAGTCGGCAGTGAAGACGACCAGCATGTTCACCGGCATGCCGATGGTGATGAAGAACAGGCCGAGGAACAGAAGCTTGCCGGTGACCGAGGGATCATCGGCGCTGACGAACTGCGGCAGGAAAGTCATGAAGAAGATGATGACCTTGGGGTTCAACAGGTTCACCCAGAAGCCGGCCGAGATGTTGGCAAGCGCCTTGCCTTCCGTCGGCTCGACCTTATGCACCGAAATGCTGGAGCCGAAGCGCATCGCCTGCACCGCAAGCCAGAGCAGGTAGGCGGCACCGCCGGTCTTGAGGATGGTGAATGCGGTTGGCGAGGCGGTGATCAGCGCCGAGATGCCGAATGCGACGAGCAGCGTATGCACGACGATGCCGAAGCTGGTGCCGAGCACGACGAAGAGCGCGGCCTTCTTGCCCTGGGCGAGTGCCCGGCTGATCGAAAGCGTCATGTCCGGGCCGGGTGTGGCCGCCAGAAGCAGCGTCGCAGCGGCAAAGGTCAGGAGGGGCGGCAGGCTGGGAATGAAGTCCATCGTCGTTTCCTCGGCACGGAGGTCGCCTCCAGTAATCCTGCGCCTGCGCTTTTGCCAGCGGATTCGCATCGTCAAGCGTTCTAGCGCTTGTATCGCCGCAGGTTCTGGCTAAAGTGCCGCAGATTTGCACGCGGCATCGCCGCCCTCCCCAAGACCAGACGGACGGAAACCATGGCATCGCATAAAGACGTGAAAAAGGTCGTTCTCGCCTATTCGGGCGGTCTCGACACCTCGATCATCCTGAAGTGGCTGCAGACCGAACTCGGCGCGGAAGTCGTCACCTTCACCGCCGACCTCGGCCAGGGCGAAGAGCTCGAGCCGGCCCGCAAGAAGGCCGAGATGCTCGGCATCAAGGAGATCTACATCGAGGACGTCCGCGAGGAGTTCGTCAAGGATTTCGTCTTCCCGATGTTCCGCGCCAACGCCGTCTATGAGGGCGTCTACCTGCTCGGCACTTCGATTGCCCGCCCGCTGATCTCCAAGCACCTGATCGATATCGCCAAGAAGACCGGCGCCGACGCGATCGCCCATGGCGCGACCGGCAAGGGCAACGACCAGGTTCGCTTCGAGCTTTCCGCCTATGCGCTGAACCCGGACATCAAGATCATCGCGCCGTGGCGCGACTGGTCGTTCAAGAGCCGCACCGACCTGCTCGAATTCGCCGAAAAGCACCAGATCCCGGTTGCCAAGGACAAGAAGGGCGAAGCGCCGTTCTCCGTCGACGCCAACCTGCTGCACTCCTCGTCCGAGGGCAAGGTTCTCGAAGACCCGGCACTGGAAGCCCCTGAATACGTGCACATGCGCACGATCTCGCCGGAAGCCGCTCCGGATCAGGCGACCGTCATCAAGATCGGCTTCGAGCGCGGGGACGCCGTCTCGATCAACGGCGTGCGCCTGTCGCCGGCAAGCCTGCTTGCCAAGCTCAATGAATACGGCCGCGACAACGGTATCGGCCGCCTCGACCTCGTCGAGAACCGCTTCGTCGGCATGAAGTCGCGCGGTGTCTACGAGACCCCCGGCGGCACCATCCTGCTCTCCGCGCACCGCGCAATCGAGAGCATCACGCTCGACCGGGGTGCTGCCCACCTCAAGGACGAGCTGATGCCGCGCTACGCCGAGCTGATCTATTACGGCTTCTGGTTCTCGCCGGAGCGCGAAATGTTACAGGCGGCGATCGACAAGAGCCAGGAACATGTCGAAGGCGAAGTGACGCTGAAGCTTTACAAGGGCAACGTCATGGTCATCGGCCGCGAGAGCGACAAGTCGCTCTACTCCGACAAGCTCGTCACCTTCGAGGACGACCAGGGCGCCTACGACCAGAAGGATGCCGCCGGCTTCATCAAGCTCAACGCGCTGCGCCTGCGCACGCTAGCCGCGCGCAACCGCTAAGCCACTATCCAGTGAAGAAAAAAGCCTCCGCGATGCTTTCGCGGAGGCTTTTTTCGTGTCCACTACTCCGCCGCTTGCTGCGAGGGATCCTTGCGCTCGACCGGCACGGCGAGCGGCTGCGAGCGAACGTTGCGGCGATACCAGACATAGCTCAGGATGCAGACGAGGCCGAAGCATGGAATGATCGTGCCGAGCGCCAGCACCGGAGCGCCGACCGCCGCGGCGATCGCGCCACCAAGCAGCCCCGAGCCCATCTGTACGAAACCCATCACTGCCGACGCCGTGCCAGCGATGTCCGGAAACGGCGCCATCGCCGCCGTCATCATGTAGGGCATGACGAAGGCGATGCCGAAGGCATAGATGCCGATCGGCAGCATGACCGAGAGGAAGCTCGGCGGCAGCATGTGCATGGTGTAGGCAAGCGCGAGGCTGGCCGCACCGATGAAGACGAGGCCGGCCGGCACTAGCGCCTGCGGCGTGAAACGCCGCATCAGCAGCCGCACCACAACGGTTCCCGAAAAGAAAAGGCCCGACTGCATCAGCATGCCGACGCCGAACTCGGTCGGTGTCAGCCCCACCGCATTGATCAGCACGAAGGGCAACATGGTCGCCCAAGCATAAAGTGCGCCGACCGCTCCGCCGATCACAAGTGTCGAGGAAACGAAGCGGCTGTCGCTCACCAACCGCCGGTAGGCCGCAAGGATGGGCTTCAGGCGGCCCTTGGCCGGATCCGGGGTCGCGGTCTCGGCCATGAAGAACTGCACGGTGAGACAGGCCATGGCGGCAAAGCCGACCATCAGGAAGAAGATCGACTGCCACCCGAAGAGACCGAGCGCCAGGCCGCCAAGCGTCGGCGACACGGCGGGTCCGAGGGCCAGCATCATGCCGATCATGTTCATGATGCGTGCGGCTTCAGTCCCGGTGAACTGGTCGCGCACGATCGCACGCGCCACGGTCATCCCGACGGAGGCGCCGATGCCCTGCACCAGGCGGCCGGCCAAAAGCACCGCGACGGAAGGCGCAAAGGCCGCCATCAGGCTGCCGACGAGGTAGATGGCCATGAAGATCAGCGTCGCGCGCCGGCGTCCGATGACGTCGGAAAGCGTGCCGGAGACAAGCTGGGCAAAGGCGAAGCCGGCGAAATAGAGCGACAGCGTCATCTTGATCGCCGCTTCGCTTGAGGAGAACGCACGCACCAGTTCGGGCATCGCCGGCGTGTAGAGCGCCATGGAAACGGGGCCGAGCGCCACCAGGAAGGCACCGATGATGCTTGTGCGCCGCTCGCTCATGCGACGCGTCATTGCGCGGCTCCGGCCCGGACCTCGGCCTTCTCCGCTGTATCCTTGCCCGCAAGGCACGGATCGAGCTGACGCAGATTGTCACGCAGGATGCGCAGGTTGGAACAGAGAAGCGCGCGCGCTTCCGCATCCAGCCCTTCGGTATAGGCATCCATCATTTCGCGGAGGCCGGTCATCAACTCGTTGAGCAGCGGACCCGCCTTTTCGGTGATGATAACATTCTTGGCGCGACGATCCGCCGGATCGGGAACACGGGCGACGAGCCCGTTGGTCTCCAGCCGGTCGAGATAGGCCGACAGCGTCATCGGCTCGATGCCCATGCGTGTGGCGATTTCGGCCTGTTTGATGCCCTCGGTAAGCGCCGCCTGGATCAGCGTGCGCGCCTCGCCGGGCGTGATGCCCAGGTCCATGGCATTGACCTTGCGGTCGAAGGCCCCGCGCAAGAGGCGCGAGACATCGGTCAGAAGCATTCCAATGGTTTCGGATTCTAGCTTGAAGGGCATCATGATCGTTCACAGGTGATATAATAAGTTTTACTTATCATATCATCTGATAACGTTCAACGCGGCAAGCGATCATTCCCTTACCAGTTTAACGGTAAAACCCGCAAGGATTCAACGTATTACCTTTGCATTCACGCATGGAACCGTCTTGGCTGTCCCTCAGCCCTCGAGCTCCTCGCGCAGCATCTCGAGCTCCAGCCATTCCTCTTCCATGCGAGCAAGGTCGGCACGCAGCTTCTCCAGCTCCTGCGCCAGTTTCGCAAAAGCATTTGGATCTTTTGTGAAGAGGTTGGGATCCGCCATCTTTTCTTCGCGCTTGGCAGCCTCGGCCTCCGCCTTGGCGATCTCCTTCGGCAGGTTTTCGAGCGCGAATTTCTGCTTGTAGGAAAGCTTGCCCTTGGCAGCCTTCGGCGCTTCGGCCGTGGGTGCGGCGGCATCGGCCCTGGCCTTCTCCGCCTTCTCGGCCTTGCGCTTCTCCTCGATCGCGCCCTTGCGCTGCGCCATCATGTCGGAATAGCCGCCGGCATACTCGATCCAGCGTCCATCCGGCGCCTCCGGATTGGCTGGTGCGATCGTCGAGGTGACGGTGCGGTCGAGGAAGTCACGGTCGTGGCTGACGAGGATCACAGTTCCGGCAAAACCGGCGACGATCTCCTGCAGCAGGTCGAGCGTCTCGATGTCGAGATCGTTGGTCGGCTCGTCGAGGATCAGAAGGTTCGTCGCCCGCGCGAGGATGCGCGCCAGCATCAGCCTTGCGCGCTCGCCGCCCGAAAGCTCACGGATCGGGGTGCGCGCCTGCTCCGGCTGGAACAGGAAGTCCTTCATGTAACCGGTAACGTGGCGCTGCTCGCCATTGACCAGCAGGTTGTCGCCGCGCCCGTCCGTCAGGTAGTGCGCCAGCGTATCGTCGAGATTGAGGTCTTCGCGCTTCTGGTCGAGCGTCGCGATTTCCAGATTGGTGCCGAGCTTTACCGTGCCTGTGTCGGGCTCGATCTGCCCGGTCAGTATCTTCAGGAGCGTCGTCTTGCCGGCACCGTTCGGGCCGACGAGACCGATGCGGTCGCCGCGGTGCACGCGGATCGAGAACGGCGCGACGATTGTGCGCTCGCCATAGGCCTTGGTGATCTTCTCGGCCTCGATCACCAGCTTGCCGGATTCCTTGGCGTCGGCGGCCGTCGCCTGCACGGTGCCCTGCGGCCCCTTGTGGCCGCGATAGGTCGCCCGCATGGTCTGCAGCTCGCCAAGGCGACGCATGTTGCGCTTGCGCCGCGCGGTCACGCCGTAGCGCAGCCAATGCTCTTCGCGTTCGATCGCCTTGCCGAGCTTGTGCTGTTCCAGTTCTTCCGCCTCTAGCACTTCATCACGCCAGGCCTCGAAATGAGCGAAGCCACGGTCAAGGCGGCGCGACTGGCCGCGGTCGAGCCAGACGGTGGCGGTCGAGACCTTTTCCAGGAAGCGCCGGTCGTGCGAGATCAGCACCAGCGCCGAACGGCTGCGGATCAGTTCGTCTTCCAGCCATTCGATCGTCGGCAGGTCGAGATGGTTGGTCGGCTCGTCGAGCAAAAGGATGTCCGGCTCCGGCGCCATGACGCGGGCAAGTGCTGCGCGACGCGCCTCGCCGCCAGAAAGGCGCTTCGGGTCTTCTTCGCCGGTCAGACCCAGGTGTTGCAGCAGGTAGGCGACGCGATAGGGATCGTCGCTCGGGCCGAGGCCCGCCTCGGCATAGGCCTGCACCGTGTCGTAACCGTCGAAGTCCGGCGCCTGGTGCAGATAGCGGATGGTCGCCGAGGGATGGCGGAACACTTCGCCCGACTGCGCCTCTGCAAGGCCCGCGGCGATCTTCATCAGCGTCGATTTGCCCGAGCCGTTGCGGCCGACCAGGCAGATCTTGTCGCCCGGCTCCACTTGAAAATTGGCGCCGGCAAGCAGCGGCGTGCCGCCAAAGGTGAGGAAGATATCGTCGAGTTTCAGAATGGGAGGCGCCAAGGCTCAGGCTCCGGAAAGATCATAGGGGCGGGCAAGCACCAGGGCGCGGCCGCTCTTGAGAGTGAAGCGAAGGGGACCCTCCGCAACGTTGGAAACGGTTCGGGACGAACCGAACGGCAGGGTGAAATCGTCAAGCGGGTAGCGCGCATTGACGATCGAAAGGCCGGTAAGCTCGGTCAGACCCAGCACCGAGAAGAGGCAGCCCTTGGGCAGGTCGACTTCGAGCGGGCCGGCCAGCAGTGGATAGGCCTCTTCCTCGCCCGACGTCATCAACACCGAAAGCCCGCGCTCGGCAAGGGCGACGGCATGAAGCAGATGCATGAACGCATGATCACTGCGGGTGCCGCCGAGCGCGCCGGCGAAGATCAGGCGATCGGCCCCGCGCGACAGCGCCGCCTCGACCGCGATCTCGCCATCCGTCGCGGCCTTTGCCGCCGGATAGGGCTCGCGCGGGACCGACGCGTAGTCCGCAAGAAGGGCTTCCTCGGTCGAATCGAAATCACCGACCCAGACATCGGGCACGATGCCGAGCAGCCGCGCATGGCGCATGCCGCCATCAGCCGCGATGAAGCGACTTGCGGCCAGTTGGTGAGCCAGCCGGTCGGTCAGCGAAAGGGCGCCGCCAAGCAGAATGGTGAAGGTCGATCGAGCCATGGCAAAGCCCATAGCGCAAAGGACCGCCGAAGGAAAACGAAGAAAACCGTCGGGCGACCGGTTCTCGGTATTTTGGTCAGACCGTCAATGCCCCTCGGGCACCGGATCGGGGAACAGCATGCCGGCATAAATGCCGGGGGTCGAATCCGGGATCTCGACAGCCCCGGCCACCCGCTCGTAGAACTTCGCGGGCCCGACACCGCCGATAATCGCATAGCCGTAGCCGGCCGCGCGCATGGCCGTCAGGCTTGCAAGCAGCAGCGCCTCGCCGATCCCCTGCCCGCGCATGCCTTCGTCGACACCGGTCGGACCGAAAAAGCCGAGCGCCGTCACGTCGTGGCAGGAAAAGCCGACGATCTTTTCGTCATGGACTGCGACATGCATGCGTGTCGGGGTCGAGGAAAAGGCGGCTTCCGCCTCGCCCGCCCATCCGGCGCCAAAGGTCTTTTCGATCCAGGACACGACCAGGCGGCGCTCCGGCGCCATGGCGCGGCGAATGCTGATGCCAGGATCAAGCTTCGACTGAGGCTCAGCCGGCAGGGCATAAAGTCGAACGAGCATATCGGGCATGACATTTCCTCCTCGCTGCCGTTGTGTAGCGCAGTTGGCGGCTTACGCAAACATGCGCCGTTGTGCCGGCCAGGCGCCCTTGCTTCCTCGCAAACATCGCTTGCCTTGGGGCCTTGGCAGCGGTAAATCTCTTGCCGCTCTAACGGGGTGCCTCCCGACCGCATGGCGGCCGGAGGCTGAGAGGCGTAAAAACGCCAACCCGCGGAACCTGATCCGGCTCATACCGGCGGAGGGATTAGACGCGATCGGATCGATACGCCCTTTTCCCATGCAACAACGAACTTTGGGAGAGAGGTCCTCGCCATGTCCAATTCATCGCAACTCAAACTCTTTAGCCGGCTAGCCCTTGCGGCCGCCGCAAGCCTCGTTTTTTCCGGCGTCGCGACCGCGGCCGACACGACGCTGACGGTCTTTACCTATGAGAGCTTCATCACCGAATGGGGACCGGGCGCCAAGGTTGCGGAAGCCTTCGAGAAGACCTGCGAGTGCAAGGTCAACTACGTCGGCGTCGCCGACGGCGTCGAGCTTCTCACCCGCCTGAAGCTCGAAGGCGCGGCTTCCAAGGCCGACATCGTGCTCGGCCTCGACACCAACCTCGTGGCCGAAGCCAAGGCGACCGGCTTCTTCGCGCCGCACGGCATCGAGGCAACCGGCGTCACCGTGCCCGGCAACTTCTCCGACGACACCTTCCTGCCCTATGACTACGGCCACTTCGCCGTCGTCTACGATACCGAGACGCTGAAGACGCCACCGAAGAGCCTCAAGGAACTGGTCGAAGGTGACCCGTCACAAAAGATCGTCATCGAGGATCCGCGCACGTCGACGCCGGGCCTCGGCCTGCTCCTCTGGGTCAAGGCCGTCTATGGCGACGAGGCGGGTGCCGCCTGGGCGAAGCTGAAGGACCGCGTCCTGACCGTCACTCCCGGCTGGTCGGAAGCCTATGGCCTCTTCACCAAGGGCGAGGCGCCGATGGTGCTGTCCTACACCACGTCGCCGGCCTACCACATGGTCGCGGAAAACACCGAGCGCTATCAGGCGGCTGCCTTCTCCGAAGGCCACTACATCCAGATCGAAGTCGCCGGCATGACCAAGAACGCCAAGGAGCCGGAACTGGCAAAGCAGTTCCTCGCCTTCATGACCGGTCCGGACTTCCAGTCGATCATCCCGACGACCAACTGGATGATGCCGGTCGCAGCGACCAAGGAGCCGCTGCCGGACGCCTTCAACAAGCTGGTCAAGCCGGAGAACACCTTCCTCCTGCCTTCGGAGGAGGTCGCCAAGAACCGCAAGGCCTGGATCGACGAATGGCTCGCCGCCATGAGCAAGAACTGAGGCCGGATTGTTCGCACTGCGCGAAAATCGCATGACAGTGGTCGCCGGGGCAGCCTGCCTCGGCGCCTTCGTGCTTTTCGTCGGCCTGGCGATCGTCGCCTTGCTGAGCCAGACGGGCGGCGCGAGCGATGACGCGCTGTTCGACGCCTATATCTGGCGCGTCACCCGCTTCACCCTGCTGCAGGCGACACTCTCGACGCTGCTGTCGGTTCTCTTTGCCATCCCGGTCGCCCGGGCGCTGGCGCGACGGCCGCAGTTTCCCGGCCGCATCTGGCTCTTGCGCCTGATGGCGTTGCCGCTCGGCCTGCCCGTTCTCGTCGGCGCACTCGGCTTGATCGAGATCTGGGGGCGCCAGGGCTTCCTCAATTCCGGCCTGCGCTGGCTCGGCCTCGCGCAGCCCGTCAGCATCTACGGCCTGTTCGGCATCCTGCTCGCCCACGTCTTCTTCAACATGCCGCTTGCGGCGCGCCTCTTCCTGGCCGGGCTCGAGCGCATCCCCGCCGAGTATTGGCGCAGCGCCGCCAATCTCGGCATGCCGTCGCGAGCACTCTTCCGTTTCATCGAATGGCCGGTCCTGCGCGGCCTCCTTCCAGGTGCCGCCGGCCTCGTCTTCATGCTCTGTGCCACCAGCTTCACCCTCGTGTTGACGCTTGGCGGCGGGCCTGCGGCCAGCACAATCGAAGTGGCAATCTACCAGGCGCTGCGCTTCGACTTCGATCCGCCGCGCGCCATCGCGCTATCGGCCCTGCAGATCGCCATGACCGGCCTGCTGCTGTTCCTGCTTCGTTATCTGGCGACCGAGCCGGAAGAGGGCATGACCGGTGGCCGCACCGTGCGCCGCTTCGATGGCGCGTCCAGGATCGCGCGCCTGAGTGATGGCGCCTGGATCGCCCTTGCCTTTCTGTTTCTTGGCGCACCGCTGATCGCCGTCCTCACCTCCGGCCTCGAAGCCGATCTGCTGAAGCTCGCGCGCGACCCGGCGGTGCACCGGGCGCTGCTGACCAGCGCGGCAATCGCGCTCGCGTCGGCCCTCGCCTCCGTCACCATGGCGGCCGTGATGATCCGCGCAGCCGCGACCGTCACCGCGCCGCGTCACGCGACGTCGCTCGCCCGCGGCTTTGCCGGCGCCATCGGCGCCAGCACCTCGCTGATCCTGCTGGTGCCGCCCGTGGTGCTCGGCGCCGGCTGGTTCCTTCTGCTGCGTCCCTTCGGCGATGTCGCGCGTTTTGCGCCCTTTATCGTCGTGGCGATCAATGCGCTGATGGCGCTTCCCTTCGTCCACCGCATCCTCGCGCCGGCAATGGCGACCCATGCGGCGCGGTCGGAACGGCTGACGGCAAGCCTTGGCATCCGTGGCTTTGATCGCCTGCGATGGATCGACTTTCCGGCGCTGCGCAAGCCGCTGCTGATGGCACTTTCCTTCGCCATGGCGCTGTCGCTCGGCGACCTCGGCGCCGTCGCCCTCTTCGGCAGCCAGGACATGGTGACGCTGCCCTGGCTGCTCTATAGCCGCATGGGCAGCTACCGCACCGCCGACGCCGCCGGTCTCGCCCTTTTCCTCGGGCTTCTGTGCCTGATCTTCACCATCCTCGGCACGGCGAATGACAGCCGGCCGGAAAGACGCAAAGCATGACCCACCCCGTTCCCGCGATAGAGCTGCGCGATGTCGAGGTCCGTTTCGAAACGGCCGCGCTCACCTTCGATTGCACGATTGCCACCGGTGGCATCGTCGCCGTCGCCGGTGCGTCGGGCTCCGGCAAGTCGACGCTGCTCCACATCATTGCCGGGTTCGAGGACCCCGATCGCGGCGAGGTCCGCATTCTCGGCGAGAACGTGGCCGATCGGGCGCCGTCGGAACGGCCGGTCTCGATGATCTTCCAGGACAACAACCTTTTCGCCCATCTCGACGTCGCGACCAATATCGGCCTCGGCATCGACCCGGCGCTTCGATTGACCGCGACCGATCGCGACAAGATCGAAGACGCGCTCCGCCGCGTCGGGCTCGAAGGCTTCGGGAAAAGGCTGCCGCCGACGCTTTCCGGCGGCGAACGCCAGCGGGTTGCCCTTGCCCGGGCGCTTGTGCGAAAGCGCCCGCTGCTGTTGCTCGACGAACCCTTCGCGGCGCTTGATCCCGGCATGCGCGCCGGCATGCGCACACTCCTGCGCGAACTGCACGCGGAGGAAGGCAACACGATCCTGATGATCACACACCATCCCGAAGACGTGAAAGCCCTGGCCGACAGCGTGCTTTTTCTCGACCGGGGGCGTATCATCGCAAACGACGCCGTCGACCGCTTCCTGGCGCGGCGGGATAATGCGGCGATCGATCGCTTTCTCGGCAATACTTGAAGGACGGACGGGATTCACCACGCCCTTGGCCGGTTGCCACAATTTGACCGCGGCGCCATGCGACGCGCGAAATATCTGGCAAGGCGCGAATATTCCCGCATCCGTTGCCGTGATACCACGGGGCAACTATTTCTACCGAGATAAACTAGGCAGGTGGCGCTGAAATCAGATACAGCAAGACCAGGACTGAAAGGTCGCGGCAGAGCAACGCTGCCGCGCTGAAAAAGTAGGACTTTCAACGCTGTCGTTCCACGTTTCCGCAGAATGCGGGCGGAGCGACGGACGGAAACGGGCTGAGGCATGGAGAGGCATACAGTCACACACGACCGGATCCCGCCGACGGGCGGACGGCTGCGTGGACGCGCCGTGGTTGCATTGCTTGCGACCACGCTCCTTTCCGCATGCCAATCCGTGATCGAGCAGACTTATCAGCCGACGGTTTCGCCTTCATCCAATCCGCAGATCGTCGAGGAAGTCCAGAAGAACGATCCGCGGGCACAGCTGGGCGCGCGCGAACATCCGCGTATCGTCGCAAGCTACGGCGGCGAGTACAAGGACGCCAAGACCGAGCGCCTGGTGGCGCGCATCACCGGCGCGCTGACGGCGGTCTCCGAGAATCCGCAACAGTCCTATCGCATCACCATCCTGAATTCGCCGGCGATCAACGCCTTCGCGTTGCCGGGCGGTTATCTCTACGTCACCCGCGGCCTGCTCGCGCTTGCGAACGACGCCTCCGAGGTCGCCGCCGTGCTGTCGCACGAGATGGCCCACGTCACCGCCAACCATGGCATCGAGCGGCAGCAGCGCGAGGAAGCGGAAGTGATCGCCAGCCGGGTGGTCTCCGAGGTGCTGTCCTCCGATATCGCCGGGAAGCAGGCACTCGCCCGCGGCAAGCTCCGGCTCGCGGCCTTCTCGCGCAACCAGGAACTCCAGGCCGACGTGATCGGTGTGCGCATGCTCGGCGAGGCCGGCTACGACCCCTATGCCGCCGCGCGCTTCCTCGACTCGATGGCCGCCTATAGCCGCTTCACGGCGGTCGATCCGGAATCCGACCAGAGCCTCGACTTCCTGTCGAGCCACCCGAACGCGCCCCAGCGTGTCGATCTCGCGCGCCGGCATGCCCGTGCCTTCGGTCCCGAAGGCACCAGTGGCGACCGCGGGCGCGACTACTATCTCGCCGGTATCGACGGCCTGCTCTATGGCGACAGCCCGCAAGAAGGCTATGTGCGCGGCCAGACCTTCCTGCACGGCCAACTCGGCATCCGCTTCGACGTGCCCGCCGGATTCCAGATCGACAACAAGGCCGAGGCGGTGCTGGCAACCGGCGCCGGCGACATCGCCGTGCGCTTCGACGGCGTCGCCGACACGGGCGGCCGAAGCCTGACCGACTATATCGCCAGTGGTTGGGTCACGGGCCTCAAGCCCGATACGATCCGGCAGATCAGCGTCAACGGCCTGGAAGCCGCAACAGCGCGCGCCTCCGCTGACCGTTGGGATTTCGACGTGACGGTCATTCGTATCGATACGCGGATTTACCGCTTCCTGACCGCCGTGCCCAAGGGGTCGAACGCGCTTGAGCCGACCGCAAACCAGTTGCGCACCTCGTTCCGCCGCATGACGGCCGCCGAGACACAGTCGCTGAAGCCGCTGCGGATCCGGGTCGTGACCGTCCGGCCCGGCGATACGATCACCACGTTGTCGGCCCGCATGATGGGAACCGACCGGAAGCTCGACCTCTTCCGGGTGATCAATGCGATGCAGGTCAGCTCGACGATAAAGCCGGGCGACAAGGTGAAGATCGTTTCCGAATAGCGTGAGGTGGGCGCGGTTGCAGCGCGTTGGTGCGCGCGTGACTGCCTGCCGTCTATTAGACAAGCGCGTCGTTGGGTGCCTCTACGATTGCCAAAAAGCCCAGCGCCAATCGTCTCATTGCCAAGCCATCAACGCGCAGAACTGCAAGCCCGGCTCAGTGCCGGGTCGCCGAGCACAGCACTGGCGTGGCGGCGTCAGACGGTCAATGAATGCCCGCGGTCAGCGCCGGCGCTCTCGTCGCCAGGGCTGCCCGGAGCTTTTCCAAGGCCCGGGTTTCGATCTGCCGCACGCGTTCCTTGGAAATTCCGAGATCGATGCCGAGCTCTTCGAGCGTCGCCCCTTCTTCCGTCAGCCGCCGGGCGCGGATGATGCGCATCTCGCGCTCCGTCAGCGCTCCCAGCGCATCGCGCAGCCAGACGCGGGCCCGTTCGCCGTCGATCATCTCGCTCACCTGCTCGTCCGGCAACGGCGCGTCGCTGGCGAGGAAATCGAGCCGTTCACCGCCATCGGAATCGCTGCCGCCGACCGGCGCCTGCAGCGAGGTGTCGCTGCCGGAAAGCCGCGCATCCATCGTCTGCACGTCAGCGATGCTGACACCGAGGGCAGCGGCAATCTCCTCATGCATAGCCTGCGATGTAAGTTGCCTGTCACCCTGGGCAAGCCGGGCACGAAGGCGCCGAAGGTTGAAGAACAGGGCCTTCTGCGCAGAGCTGGTGCCACCGCGGACAATCGACCAGTTGCGCAGGACATAGTCCTGCATCGACGCCCGGATCCACCAGGTGGCATAGGTCGAGAAGCGAACCTCGCGGCTCGGCTCAAAACGGGCTGCCGCCTCCAGGAGACCGATATGGCCCTCCTGGACGAGGTCACCCATCGGCAGGCCGAAATTGCGGAACTTTGCGGCCATCGAAATGACCAGGCGCATATGCGACATGGCGATCTTGTTGCGGGCTTCCTGATCGTTGTCGTTTCGCCAGGCTTGCGCCAGCTTGTGCTCCTCGTCGCGCTCGAGATACGGCGCCTCCATCGCGATCTTGATCATCCGCCGGTCTGCAGTGAGAGTCTTCATCGATCACTCCGTGACTGGCGCCGGGCGCCATTGCGTGTGAAGTCCAAAAGGCCGGACGGATGCAGTGTCCGGCAGCAGGGGGCGTCTCGCGCCGCGATGTCGAAACTTGAAGAAACGACGCGGCGCCCTAACTTCCAAGTCACGAACCTGAACGGTGACGAAGCACAGAACCAAGATCGCCCGGCGCGCAAGCGGCGCGTTTCTGCCGGCTTTTATAAATGCGCGCAGGCGGCAAAAGTTCCACGCGATCAAAGAAAAAGCCCGGCGCGATGGCCGGGCTTTTTGGTAGTCTCAGTGCAGTCGGACGGCTTATGCAGCTTCGTCCTGAGCGTCGTCTTCATCGATCGCCTTGCCGCGCTTCGGACCCTTGCTGAGATTGGCCTCGACGAGGCGAACAGCTTCGGTTTCCGACATCTTGTTGACGGCAGCGATTTCGCGCGCCATGCGGTCGAGGGCAGCTTCATAGAGCTGGCGTTCGGAATAGGACTGTTCCGGCTGGTTTTCGGCGCGGTAGAGGTCGCGCACGACTTCCGCGATGGAAATCAGGTCGCCGGAATTGATCTTGGCATCGTATTCCTGGGCGCGGCGCGACCACATGGTGCGCTTCACGCGAGCCTTGCCCTGCACAACCTTCAACGCGCGGTCGACGAAATCGGTTTCGGAGAGCTTGCGCATGCCGATGCTGACGGCCTTGGCCACCGGCACTTTCAGGCGCATCTTGTCCTTCTCGAAATCGATGACAAAAAGCTCAAGCTTCATGCCGGCGACTTCCTGCTCTTCGATCGCCACGATCTGGCCAACACCGTGGGCCGGATAGACGATCGATTCACCGGTCTTGAAGCCCTGGCGTGTCGAAGATTTTTTCTGCTGGGTCGTCATTCGTTTCAAAAACTCCCTGTTTCGCGCCGGCCATTCTGGCCGGGGCCGGGTCAGTGAGGCCCGGGATAGACGGGGATACCGCCGGGTGGGTACATCCTGGTCCGTCCAAGGAATGCAAACAGCCTCATGAAATGCGGTCACAACAGAGCAACGCCATGTTGCGTACTAGGGAGAAACCGCGTTTTGGAGATCGTTTGCTTTCGTGATGGTTTTCGGGCGCGCAAAAACACCCTCTGTGGATCAGTAGAAGGAACCTATCACAAAAAAGTGCCGAAATCAATAATTTGCTGCATGGCAGCCATCAAGCCACCATTCTCGCAACTGCGAGCGCGGCTCGTGTTTTCCCCAGCTTTGCGCCCGGGAGCAGTTATGCTTCGTCAGGCTCGGCGAACGGTGGCGACCGCTTCGTCTCAGTCGCCCTGGCCCGGCTCGGTCGAGAAGAACTTCTCGTACTTGCCTTCGACGCCGTCCATTTCCTTCGCTTCCGGCATCGGATCGCGCTTGACGGTGATGTTCGGCCACTTCGAAGCGAAATCCGCGTTCAGTTTCAGCCACATATCAAGACCCGGCTCGGTATCCGGCTTGATCGCCTCGGCAGGACATTCCGGTTCGCAAACGCCACAGTCGATGCACTCGTCCGGATGAATGACGAGGAAATTCTCACCCTCGTAGAAGCAATCCACGGGGCAGACTTCGACACAGTCGGTATACTTGCAGCGAATGCAATTGTCGGTCACGACATACGTCATGAGGTACTCCAGCCGATGCTCACGTTTGATGGCAGACGGCAATCAATGGTGATGCTCGTCGTCCGCGCATGCTAGGAATGTCCGGCGCGCATAGCTGCCGAAGCAAACCCGATGCACCCAACGTGGGTCTGTCAGGTAAAGGCTTTATGGACCCTTTGCAAGAATATTCAATGCGCGAAACGCCACGGCAAAGGCAGAGTTTTCTAAAGGCTGTCGCGCAAAAGCGCTTAGCGTTTTGCAGCCAGGGGCCGGTAGGGAACGAGACGCCCTTCAGTCGTCGCGAGGATCGAAATCGGGCTTCAGCCGGTCGGTTTCCCGCCGCTCCTTCTTCGTCGGCCGGCCTGCGCCACGTTCACGCGTGGCAAGCTCGTAGGCCGACAATTTCTCCTTCGGCTGCTCCGGCGTCAGATCTTCGTAGAGCAGGCGCGCTTCCTCATAGGGACCGCGCCGCTCGCCCGGGCCAAGGACCCGGACGATCAGGCTGCGTCGGTCGAGCGCGAGTTCGAGCAGATCGCCCGTCTTCAATTGAAACGAAGACTGCGTCACGCGCTCGTCGTTGACGGCGACGCGGCCATCCTCGATCGCCTTTTGCGCAAGCGATCGGGATTTGATCAGCCGCGTGAAAAACAGCCACTTGTCGAGACGCTGGCGCGAGGCCGGGTTGGACGCAGGCTGTTTTTCCATGGTCTACCTTACTTCTTCATCTGCTCCTTGAGAGCAGCAAGCTTTGCGAAGGGCGAATCCGGATCCACCGGCTTCTCGCGACGCGGCGGACGCGACTCGAACTTGCCCTGGCCCGGCTTGCCGCCGCGGTCGTGACGATCATGACGATCGCCGCGTTCCTGACGCGGCCCGCCTTCCGGCTTGCCACCGTCATGACGCTTACCGCGCGTCTGCTGACCACTCTTGCGGCCGCCTTCACGTCCTTCGCCCTGGCCCTGGCCTTGACCACGCCCGTGGCGCTGACCGCCGCGACGCTGTTCACCCTCGTGGCGGCCACCGCCCTGGCGCTGGTTGTCCTGGCGGGTGCCGGGACGCCAGAGCAGAACGGGCTTGGCTTCTACCGGCTCACCGGTGTCCGTAACTTGGGTCTCAGTCGCCTGGGCCTCAGCAGGCTGGGCTTCGACGGAAACGTCAGCTTCGGGCTTCTCGCCTTCCGCGGCAGGCGCCTCGACGACTGCAGTCTCGCCTTCAGCTGCACTGTCGCCGGCATCGACATCATCGACGGCAGAAACCGGCTCGGAAGCGGCGGCAGCAACGGCAGCACCGCCATCCTGGCCAGCGAGGAAGGCCTGGGCCTCCTCGGCCTTGACGCTGTCTGCACGGTAGCCGAGGCCCTTCAGGATCTCTTCCATGTCGTCGGGCGTCGCGCCGAGGATCGAGAGCATCGAGGTGGTCGCGGTGAAGCGACGACCGTCATAGGCGCCTTCCGGACGCGGCTGCGTGCCTGGCTTCCACTGCAGGAGCGGCCGGATGAGATCGGCGAGGCGCTCGAGGATATCGATGCGCACCGCACGCTTTCCGAGGAAGCGGAAACCGGCCAGCTTGTAGAAGGTCCGCTCGAAGGACGGATCGGTAACGACAGACGTCCGGCCGGCAGCGAGCATCGGGATGAGGTCGCCATAGCCGGGCTTGTCGAGGCCGTCGTTCTTCAGCGCCCAGAGGAGCGTGATGAGTTCGGCCGGAGCCGGCTTCAGCAGCGCCGGCAGGAAGATGTGGTAGGCGCCGAAGCGAACGCCGTACTTGCGGATCGAAGCGCGGCCGTCCTGGTCCAGCGACTTGACGTCGTCTGCGACATCGCGGCGGAAGAGCACGCCGAGGTTCTCGACGAGCTGGAAAGCGAGGCCCTTGGCAAGACCTTCGAGATCCTCGGCGCGCGAGATATCGTCGAGCGGCTTCAAGACCGTGCCGATGTGATGGTTCACGAAACGCTCGATGCGCGCCAGAACATGCTCGCGGGCGTTCGCCTGCAGCTGATCGTCGGCCAGAAGGATGACGCGCGGGCGCATGACGTGGTCGCTTGCCGTCAGACGGGCGACGGGATCGCCGAGCCAGCGCACCAGACCATCCGACGAAAGCGCCAGGTCGTTGTTGCCGGAAGCATGCAGCCGCGCGGCGCGTGCTTCGAACTCGAGCGCCAGCGCCTTCTGGGCAGCACCCTGCACAGCCTTGGCATCCGGGCCATCGCCGCCGGTCGCCAGCGTAAACCGGAAACCGGTTAGTTGTCCTACGTGGTGTCCTTCGACGAAGACATCACCATTCACACTGATTTCAGCTTCCAGCATAGCATTCTCTCTCAGGCGCTTCATGAGCACAGATGTCCTGCGATCAACAAAGCGTTTCGTCAACCGTTCATGTAGTGCGTCGGATAATCGATCTTCAATTTCCCGCGTCTTTTCTTGCCAGTGTGTCGGATCGGCCAGCCATCCGGGCCGGTTCGACACATAAGTCCATGTCCTGATCTGCGCGATTCGCGCCGAAAGTGTGTCGATCTCACCGTCCGTATGATCGGCACGCCTGACCTGCTCGGCCATGAAATCTTCGTTTACGGTACCGCGGCGGACAAGATCCGCGTAGATCGTCGAGATCAAGTCGGCATGTTGAGCCGGTGTAATGCGCCGATAGTCCGGCAGCGCGCAGGCTTCCCACAGTTTTTCCACCCGCTCGGCATTGGTCGTTATGTCGACGACCTCGGGATAGCGGGCCAAATGCTCGAATGCCTGCTGGTCTACCGCAGGTAGCGCCCGGGCAAGGCCGGGAACCGTCGGCGCGGCCTCAAGACTCTTCTTCAGAGCGGCGATAGAAGCGTAATCGAAAGCCTTCGAGCGCCACTGCAGCACCTTCACCGGATCGAACTCATGCGCCTCGATGCGATGGACGAGTTCGTTGTCGAAGGGATCGACGCGGCCGGTCACCCCGAACGTACCGTCGCGCAAATGCCGACCGGCGCGGCCGGCGATCTGCGCAAGCTCGGCCGGATTGAGATTGCGGAACTGATAGCCGTCGAACTTGCGGTCCTGCGCAAAGGCGACATGGTCGACGTCGAGATTGAGCCCCATGCCGATCGCGTCGGTCGCGACCAGGTATTCGACGTCGCCTTCCTGGTAGAGCGCCACCTGGGCATTGCGCGTGCGCGGCGACAGCGCGCCGAGAACGACGGCGGCACCGCCGCGCTGCCGGCGGATCAGCTCGGCGATCGCATAGACTTCGTCGGCCGAGAAGGCGACGATTGCCGTGCGATGCGGCAGGCGGGTGATCTTCTTCGAGCCGGCATAGAGCAGCTGCGACATGCGCGGCCGCTCGACCACGGTGATGCCGGGCAGCAATTGCTCGAGGATCGGCCGCATCGTCCCGGCACCGAGCAGCAGCGTCTCGCCGCGGCCGCGCAGGTGCAGGATCCGGTCGGTAAAGATGTGGCCGCGCTCGAGATCCCCGGCAAGCTGCACTTCATCGATCGCCACGAAGGAGGCCGTCGTCTCGCGCGGCATGGCTTCGACGGTGCAGACCGAATAGCGCGCCCGGTGCGGCGTGATCTTTTCCTCGCCGGTGATCAGCGCGACGTTGTGATGGCCGACCCTTTCGACCAGGCGCGTATAGACCTCGCGCGCCAAGAGGCGCAGCGGCAGGCCGATGACGCCGCTGTCGTGCGCAATCATGCGCTCGATCGCGTAATGCGTCTTGCCGGTATTGGTGGGCCCGAGCACCGCGGTGACGCCGCGGCCGCTCAGGATCATGGGGTGAACGGACACGTCATCGATCCCGGGCATTCAGAAATTACGGCAGCGTCTTTTCACGCTGGCGGCAAACACATGCCCACGCACCGAGCCAAACGCAAGGGGCGCAGACAACTAAAACCATCGCTTGGCATCTCTCAGCCCATTGCACCACCTGTTGTGGTCGGCGCAATCGACAATTGGAACAGCCGTGGAACGAATCGGCGACGAATCGACGACTCATTGTGATTCACTGTATGTTCACGACTACATATAGATTTCAACACCGAACGTTGCACCACATGCTGAATCTGGCAATGATTCCGCCCATCAGGCGCTTGGGCGCACAATAATCCCGGCTCTCCCTTTGCCTCACAGGCCCAAGGATTCCGAATCCAAGACTCTGGAAAGCCTGGAATTTTTTTCACGAAATTCGTCAGGGATTCACCCAAGCGAGAGAATGAGAATCGCAGTTCGGAGTCGCGACCGGTGCGGGAACATTCGGCAGCGACTCGCAGACCGCGCGTCATTCCACCTTTGTTCTCCACAAGATATAGTGTCTACGCACCGCCCCGGCAACGGAACTGCCGGCGCAACTTCAGGATTTCGAGCAGGATTCTCATGCGCCGCCACCACATGGAAACGGCGCCTCGAAAGGCGCCGTTCGCTGGTGTTCAGCTTGCCTGATGCTTAAACGAAAAACTGTCCACCGTTCGCCGAAATCGTCGAACCGGTGATGAAGCCGGCATCGTCGGAGGCCAGGAACACCACGCAGCGGGCGATTTCTTCGGGCTCGCCGAGGCGGCCGACCGGGATCTGCGGGATGATGCGCTCGTTGAGCACCTTCTCCGGCACCGCCAGCACCATCTCCGTACCGATATAGCCGGGGCAGATCGCGTTCACTGTAATGCCCTTGGCGGCCCCTTCCTGGGCAAGCGCCTTGGTGAAGCCGAGATCGCCGGCCTTGGCCGCCGAATAGTTGGCCTGGCCCATCTGGCCCTTCTGGCCGTTGATCGACGAGATGTTGATGACGCGACCGAAGCCGCGGTCGCGCATGGCCGACCAGAGCGGATGCGTCATGTTGAAGAGACCGGTGAGGTTGGTGCCGATCACCTCGCCCCACTGTTCCGGCGTCATCTTGTGGAACATGGCGTCGCGGGTGATGCCTGCGTTGTTGACCAGCACGTCCACCGGACCGAGGTCGGCCTCGACCTTGGCGATGCCTTCGGCGCAGGCCTGATAGTTGGAGACGTCCCACTTGTAGACCGGGATGCCGGTTTCCTGCTTGAAGGCCTGGGCCTTCTCGTCATTGCCGGCATAGTTGGCAGCCACCCTGTAGCCGGCATTCTTGAGTGCGATGGAAATTGCCGCACCAATGCCGCGCGACCCACCCGTGACCAATGCTACCCTGCTCATATGCGCCTCCCACTTGATCAGTTCAGTTTTCCGAATGCCTTCTTCATCAGCTTTTCGCCGACCTGTTGCCCGTAGAGCCCGGCGGCCGCTTGAAACTGCGGCGTAGCCAGAGCGGACAGAGCCACCTCGCACTTTTCCAGAGCGAGACCCATCATCACCTCGGAGAGCTGCTCCAGCGACGCCTTCAGCGCACCGCTGTCATCGTTCAAGGCCGCGACCATCACGTCCTTGAAAACGCTCTCCTCGTCGGAAGTCGTATGTTTCAGCATGCACTGTACCAGCCGCGCCTCGTCGAGAGGCGCGGGATTGGCATATGCAGAAACGATCGGCGAACCGGCCAGAAGCAGGGAAAATGGAACCCACCTGGCGCTGTTCATGCCGCCAGACCGATCAGAGCCGCTCGACGCACATGGCAACGCCCATGCCGCCGCCGATGCAGAGCGTTGCGAGCCCCTTGGAAACGCCGCGGCGCTTCATTTCAAACAGCAGCGTGTTGAGCACGCGGGCGCCGGAAGCGCCGATCGGGTGACCGATGGCGATCGCGCCGCCATTGACGTTGACGATCGACGGATCCCAGCCGAGATCCTTGTTGACGGCGCAGGCCTGGGCCGCGAAGGCTTCGTTGGCTTCCACCAGTTCGACATCACCGATCGCCCAGCCGGCCCTAGCCAGCGCCTTGCGCGAGGCCGGGATCGGGCCGGTGCCCATGACCTGTGGATCGACGCCGGCGGTTGCCCAGGAAACGATGCGGGCAAGCGGCTGGATACCGCGCTTGGAGGCCTGCGCCTCGGTCATCAGTAGCGTTGCTGCAGCGCCGTCATTGAGGCCCGAGGCGTTGCCGGCGGTGACCGTGCCTTCCTTGTCGAAGGCGGGGCGCAGCTTCGTCATCTGGTCGAGCGTTGCACCGTGGCGGATATATTCGTCCTGGTCGACGGTGACGTCGCCCTTGCGGCCCTTGACGATGAAGGGAATGATCTCGTCCACAAAGCGCCCGGCCTTCTGGGCGGCTTCCGCCTTGTTTTGCGAGGCGAGCGCGAACGCATCCTGCTCCTCGCGGCTGAGCTGCCACTGGCGAGCGACGTTCTCGGCGGTAATGCCCATGTGATAACCGTAGAAGGCGTCGGTCAGGCCGTCCTTGATCATCGTATCGATCATCTTGAAGTCGCCCATCTTAACGCCGCCGCGAAGATGCGAGCAGTGCGGCGCCATCGACATGGATTCCATGCCGCCGGCGACGATGATCTCAGCATCACCGGTTGCAATCTGCTGCATGCCGAGAGCCACGGCACGAAGCCCCGAGCCGCAGAGCTGGTTCATGCCCCAGGCGGTCTTTTCCTGCGGAACGCCGGCCTTCATCGCAGCTTGGCGCGCCGGGTTCTGGCCTTCGCCGGCCTGCAGCACCTGGCCGAGGATAACCTCGTCGACCTCACCGGCTTCGACGCCTGCGCGCTCGAGCACGCCCTTGATGACGGCTGCGCCAAGCTCGTGCGCCGGCGTGTTGCCGAAGGCGCCGTTGAAGGATCCGACCGCGGTGCGGCCGGCGCTGGCGATCACGATGGAGGGATTGCTCATGGGACGTTTCCTCAGATCTTCTGGCCTAATGGAGGCAGACTGGCAAAGCGCGCGACGCAAGTCAAACGCCTTGATGCAGTGCCATAAAAGCATCACCTAAAACGCAACCGCAAGATTTTGCACTTGCGTCGCCGCAACGCACAAAGACATTGTCAGCGGCGCGCTTTTGCGGATACTCTGAAAAACGCAATAAAGACGGGATGATGGGGGAGAGGAGACCCTGATGGCGAAGCACGAAGGCCAGATCGTTATCAAAAAATATGCGAACCGGCGGCTCTACAACACCGGGACCAGCACCTATGTCACGCTCGACGACCTGGCTGTGATGGTGAAGAAGGGTGAGGACTTCATCGTTCAGGATGCAAAATCCGGCGAGGACATCACCCATTCCGTGCTGACGCAGATCATCTTCGAGCAGGAGTCCAAGACCGGCAATACGCTGCTGCCGATCTCCTTCCTGCGCCAGCTGATCTCGTTCTACGGCGACCAGATGCAGATGGTGGTGCCGAGCTATCTCGAACATTCGATGCAGGCTTTCACCGAGCAGCAGTCGCAGATGCGCGAGCAGATCAACAAGGCCTTCGGCGACACGCCGCTCGGCAAGAACCTGCAGGTTCCGCTGCAACTTGTCGAAGAGCAGGTGCGTCGCAACACCGAGATGTTCCATCAGGCCATGCAGATGTTTTCGCCCTTCATCACCGCGCCGCCGGTGAAGGAAACGAAGAAGGCCGAAGCCAAGGATATCGACGAACTGAAGGAGCAGCTGCGCGCGCTCCAGACCAAGCTCGACAATCTCGGCTAAAGGACGACCAGGCAGGGAAAACGCTTCCTGCCTTCACTTCACCTGCAACAGCGATCGCGGAAATCGGGGCGACGCCGCCCCGAACCGTAAGGGCCTAGAGGCCAATCGACACGTCGCGGCCGGCCGAGCGCATCGAGACGGCAAAGCCGGCGATGACATCGATGAAGCTGATCGTCATCAGGATGAAGAAGAGCTGCGTTGCCGCAGGTGCGAGCAGCAGAAATTCGATCAAAAAGACGATGAACAGGATCATCGAGAGCAGATGATCCATCAGTGCGCGGCTGCTCGTGCGCGTCGCTTTCAGCAGCTCGACGAAGAGCAGCAGCAGGGCGCCGACGATCAGGAGGTCGCCGAAGCGCATCGTCCACGTCGCGCCTGAAAGCATGGAGAGCGACACCATGTCGGCGTTCAGGCCGGCGAGGCCGCCGAACATTCCGATCATCGCGAGATTGTAGATTGCAAAAGGCAGGATCAGCAGCGGTATGGCAGCAAGCATCAGAACTCCTTGACCGCGTTTATGGGGGACCATGTTTGTGCGGCGTCGTCACGCAAGGCGCCAGCGATACCACGGCGACCAAGCAAGATCATGTCAGATGCAAAACAAAAGGGCCGGCAGAGCCAGCCCTTTGAACCTAATCCGCGAACGGAAACGCTTATGCGCTTTCCTTCGGGGTCAGAACCTGACGGCCACGGTACATGCCGGTCTTCAGGTCGATGTGGTGCGGGCGGCGCAGTTCGCCGGAGTTCTTGTCTTCGACGTAGGTCGGGGTCTTCAGAGCGTCAGCCGAACGGCGCATGCCACGCTTGGACGGGCTCGTTTTTCTTTTAGGTACAGCCATTTCATTCTCCACTTATCGGGCAAACACTGTTCAGCAGCCGAAATGGCCGTGTAAAACAGATGTTAATCACGGAAATTTGGCGCGCTTATACATGGCCAGCTGCTGTTTGACCAGTCCCCACGGGCAATTTTTCGACTCGACCTTTTCAGACCTCGTCTTCGATGACGACCCAAGGCTCTGCGCGGGCGGCTTCTTCCCATTTCAGGAACGCCGGATGTGCCTTTACGCGGTTCATGTAGCCGAGCGTTTCTGGATCCGCAACGAGATCATAGACGTCGAAGCGGTTGACCACAGGTGCGTACATCGCATCGGCCGCGGTGAAGGCGCCAAAGAGGAACGGACCGCCGGATTGGGCGAGCGCCTGCCGCCAGATCGTTTCGATGCGGGCGACATCCGCACGGACGTCCTCGGCAACGTCCAGCGCCTTCTTCGCCCGACGGATGTTCATCGGGCAAGCGCCGCGCAACGCCCTGAAACCGGAGAGCATTTCCATCGAATAGCTCCGCGCCCGGGCGCGCGACTGACGGTCGGCCGGCCACAGCCCGGCATCGGGAAAAAGCTCGGCGACTTAGTCGATGATCGCCAGCGATTCCCAGACAAGGAAATCGCCATGCCTAAGCAGCGGCACCTTTCCTGTCGGCGAGACCGCGCGAATGTCCGGGTTTCCCGCGGCGAAGTCGAAGGGGATGACCACCTCGTCGAAGGCGATGCCGGCCGCCGTCATCGCGATCCATGGCCGCATCGACCAGGACGAATAGTTCTTGTTGCCGACAAAAAGTGTAAGTCCGGTCATTTCCGTTCCTTGGTTGCTGGTCTCTCCGAGAAAACGATCAGTTCCTCGAAATGGTTCATGTCCTCGAACGAGCAGAAAGCGGGTGGGGCGAGCGCGATCACCGGCGCCTGCTCGCGCAAAAAAGCGAGCTGTTCGTCCAGCATCACCTGCCAGCGCAGCAGCGCCCCATCGTCGAGCCAGTCGACGGGGTAGGCATAGGTGATGTGGAATTCGTAATCGTCATGATCAGGATGCCGGTAGCCGAAGGCGTCTGCGAAGGCGTCGCGCCAAGCCTTGAGACAGGCGCGATCGGCGGCACTGTCGCCTTCGAGTGCAAGGCCCGTCGGGGTGACCTCGGTCACGCGGGCGCGGAACGGCTCCAGCGGCACAAAATTCGCGAGCTGTTCGCGGTAGTGCGCGGTCATCACCTCGATCGGCGTATCGAACGGCATGTCAGCCGGCCAGTAAGGGAGTTTCCGGCGGTGTTCGATGATGCCCTGGAAGATGGTCATGTGCAGGCTGGAGGGCGCGGTAAAGGCGAACTGCCGCGCCTCGGGCATCGCCATCAACCGGTCGCGCACGCCAAGCACGGCGGCCTCGGACGGCGACCCGGCAGTGACGTGAGAGACGACCGTGTTGCCCGGTTCCGGCAGGAAGCGGCCTTCGGTGTCGTAGCGCGTTCCGAGATGTCTCGGCGGGGCATGGTTGGCGTTGCGGCCAAAGGCGAGAAGCGAGGGGGAAATCAAGGTCATGGAGCGATCGGGCCTTTCAAAGGGAGAGAGGCCCAGATGGCAGAACTCTACAACGCGAGCATGACATCGCCCAGTGAGCCCATCCAATGAAAAGGTCTGATCCTAATTATAAAGGCAGGTGATGTAACCGCCAGAGCGGCTGGCGCGGCGCTCGATCAGGTTCGCCAGGCGCTTCAACCCGCGGCCCGGCTTGCCGGCGTTGCGCTCTTTCGGATTGGGCAGCGAGACAGCAAGCAGCGCCGCCTGCCGTCGCGAAAGCTTCGACGCCGAAACCCCGAAATGGTGGCGAGCAGCCGCCTCGATACCGTAGATCCCGTCGCCCCATTCGGCGATATTGAGATAGATCTCCATCATCCGCCGCTTGCTCCAGACGAAGTCGGCGGCGACCGCCAGCGGCAGTTCCATGCCTTTGCGCAGGAAGGAGCGGCCGTTCCAGAGATAGAGGTTCTTCACCGTCTGCATCGGAATGGTGCTGGCGCCGCGGGTGGATTCCCCTTCGAGCGCATCCTCGACCACACCCCGCATCTGGCCCCAGTCGACGCCGTCATGGGCGCAGAATTGGCCATCCTCCGACATCATCACCGATTGCACGAGAACCGGGGCGATATCGTCGAACTCGACCCATTGCCGATCGTAGCCGCGCAGCAGCACGAGATCACGCAGCATCAGCGTCGAGACGGGATGGATGAACTCCACCAGATAGAGAACGATCAGTGCGTAAGGAAGGACGAGCAGGCCAAGCACGGCGAGCACGATCTGGCGGCGGCGCGTGCGCAACGTCCGACGAAGCGAAGACCAGCGACTGGAAGGCACTTCGCCCTCCTCGCGCGCTTCCGGAACGACGTTCGCGGCCTGACTGTTCACCTCGCTGTCCATCCGCTTCTCTTAGTGCATGCGCAGGCAGAGTTGAACGGGCTTTCTGGCAAAAGGCAAGGCGTGCAGGCGGCTGTCCCAGGGAAAGCGCGCGGCTGCGACACGAATCCCCGTTGAAAGCCCTCTTCGCCCATGTCAAAGAGCGCGCATGAGCCAGGAACCATCGCCTTTTACCCGTCGCCTCGCCACCAATGCCCGCGCCGTCGAGGCGCTGCTGGAACGTCTGCTCGGCCAGACGACGGAAGCCGACGAAATCGCCCGGCCGGCAAACCTGTTGGCTGCCATGCGCCACGGCGTGCTGAACGGCGGCAAGCGCCTGCGCCCCTTCCTGGTGACCGAATGCGCCGATCTTCTCGGCGGCAATGCCGACGCGGCTCTGCGGGTCGGCGCGGCACTCGAATGCGTGCATTGCTACTCGCTCGTCCATGACGACCTGCCGGCGATGGACGACGACGATATGCGCCGCGGCCAGCCGACCGTGCACAAGGCCTTCGACGAGGCAACGGCGATCCTTGCCGGCGACAGTCTGCTGACTTTCGCCTTCGATATCATCGCAGCCCCCGAGACAGCGGTTTCGGATGCGCAGAAGGTGGAGCTGGTGCTGGCGCTTGGACGCGCCGCCGGCCACGGCGGCATGGCCGGCGGACAGGCGCTTGACCTGGCCGCGGAAAAGTCGCCGCCGGACGAAGCCGGGATCGTCACGCTGCAGGCGATGAAGACGGGCGCCCTCATCCGTTTCGCCTGTGAGGCAGGCGCCATCGTCGCCGACGCCTCCAGGGACGATCGCGCGCGGCTTCGCGCCTTTGGCGAAAAGATCGGCCTTGCCTTCCAGCTTGCCGACGACCTGCTGGACCTCACCGCCGATGCGGAGACCATGGGCAAGGCAACCGGCAAGGACGCCGCCCGCGGCAAGGGCACGCTGCTGGCGCTACACGGCCAGGCCTGGGCGGAAGAGCGGCTGGAGCAACTGGTCGCAGAAGCCGAAGCGCTGCTTGCGCCCTATGGCGAGCGCTCGGCCATTCTCGTCGAAGCCGCCCGTTTCATCGCCAACCGCAGGAGCTAGATCCATGAGCAAATACTGGTCGCCGATCGTCTCCAAGCTGAAACCCTACGTGCCCGGCGAACAGCCGCGTATCGAAAACCTGGTGAAGCTCAACACCAACGAATGCCCCTACGGCCCGTCTGAGAAGGTGCTCGACGCGATCGCCGCGGCAGCGAGCAGCGATCTTCGCCTCTACCCCGACCCGCTGGCGTTGACGCTGCGCCAGGCGATTGCCACACGCTATGGCGTGACCGCCGAAGAAGTCTTCGTCGGCAACGGATCCGACGAGGTGCTGGCGCATATCTTCGCCGGCTTGCTGAAGCACGACGCGCCGCTGCTTTACCCGGATATTTCCTACAGCTTCTATTCGACCTACGCCCGGCTCTTCGAGATCGACACGGTCGAGGTACCGATCAACGATCGCTTCGAGATCGATCTCGTCGATTACGACCGGCCCTGCGGCGCCATCATCCTGCCGAACCCCAACGCTCCGACCGGCATCGCCTTGCCGCTCGCCGACATCGAGCAGCTGGTTGCAAGCCATCCGGACCAGCCCGTCGTCATCGACGAGGCCTATGTCGACTTCGGCGGCCAGTCGGCGGCAGAACTGGTTTCGAAATACGAGAACCTGCTGGTCGTCCAGACCTTCTCCAAGTCGCGCGCGCTTGCCGGCTTGCGCGTCGGCTTCGCCATCGGCCAACGCCCGTTGATCGAGGCGCTGGAGCGGGTGAAGGACAGCTTCAACTCCTATCCGCTCGGCCGCCCGGCCCAGGCCGGCGCAATCGCCGCGATCGAGGACGAAGCATGGTTCGAGGAGACCCGCGCCAAGATCATCGCGTCGCGCGAGCGCCTTGCGGCCGATCTCACCGCGCGCGGCTTCGAGGTGTTGCCGTCATCGGCAAACTTCGTTTTCGCCCGCCATCCCGGCCATAGCGGCGAAACCCTGATGAAGGCGCTCCGTGAACGCGCCGTGCTGGTGCGCCATTTCGCCAAGCCGCGCATCGGCGATTTCCTGCGCATCACCATCGGCACCGATCAGGAATGCGCCCGTCTGACCGAGGCGCTCGACGAGATCGTCTGACATCTTGTCTCGGTGACATTTCGCCGTTTCAAACCAGCGACGAACTGATCTAGCCTCCGGCGACCTCGCCGGAGCTTTGTCTGACATGTTCGACCTGACGCCCTATCTGCCGCAGTTGCTCATCGCCTGGACCGCCTATCTGATCGCGACCGCTTCACCGGGGCCCGCGATCCTCGCGATCATCACCACCTCGGTCAGCCAGGGACGCAAGGCCGGACTGGCGCTTGCCTTTGGCGTTCTGACGGGAAGTTACACCTGGGCGATGCTGACGGCCTCCGGTCTCTCGGCGCTGATCCGCGCCTATGGCCACGCGATCATCGTCTTGAAGATCGCCGGTGCCTGCTATCTCTTCTGGCTCGCCTACAACGCACTGCGCGCTGCCGTGCGCAGCGACAAAAGCGCGATCGTGCCGATGGCGAAGGCGCAGACGTCGCTGAAGCGGCTCTATCTCAAGGGGCTTGGCATTCACCTCACCAACCCCAAGGCGATCTTTTCCTGGATCATGCTCGTTTCGCTGGGGATGCCCGAGGGTGCGCCCGTCGGCGTCACCGCCACATTCATCGGCGGCTGCATGGTGCTCGGCCTGATGACCTTCTGCGGCTTTGCGATCGTCTTCTCGCTGTCGCCGGTCCACCGTGCTTATCTGAAGTCCAAGCGGCTGATCGAGAGCCTGATGGCCGGCTTCTTCGCCTTTGCCGGCTTCAAGCTGCTGACGTCACGGCTCTGAGATCATCGCGCTCAGACCAAGCGCAGGCTGCTTACTCGGCAGCCGCCTGGCCGCGGCCGTAGCGCTTCTCGATATAGTCGGAAACCAGCGTCTCGAAGTCACCGGCGATGTTGGGGCCGCGTAGCGTCATCGCCTTCTCGCCGTCGATGAAGACCGGAGCGGCCGGCATTTCGCCGGTGCCCGGTAGCGAGATGCCGATATCGGCATGTTTGCTTTCGCCGGGACCGTTGACGATGCAGCCCATGACCGCGACCTTCAGGCCCTCGACGCCGGGATACTTCTCGCGCCAGACCGGCATGTTGCGGCGAATGTCGTCCTGGATCTTCTGGGCGAGTTCCTGGAAGACGGTCGACGTGGTGCGGCCACAGCCGGGACAGGCGGCAACGACGGGAATGAACTGGCGAAAGCCCATGACCTGCAGCAGTTCCTGGGCTACCTGCACCTCGCGGGTGCGGTCGCCGCCGGGCTCCGGCGTCAGCGAAATGCGGATCGTGTCGCCGATGCCCTGCTGCATCAGAATACCGAGCGAAGCCGACGAGGCGACGATGCCCTTGGTGCCCATGCCGGCCTCGGTGAGGCCGAGATGCAGCGCATGGTCGGAACGGGCCGACAGCATGGCGTAGACGGCGATCAGGTCCTGAACGCCGGAAACCTTGGCCGACAGGATGATGCGGTTGCGCGGCAGGCCGATCTCTTCGGCAAGTTCCGCCGACAGCAGCGCCGACTGCACGATCGTTTCGCGCGTCACTTCCTGGGCCGTGAGCGGAAAGCCGTTCGCCTTGTTCTCGTCCATCAGCCGCGTCAGCAGCTCCTGGTCAAGCGAGCCCCAGTTGACGCCGATGCGCACCGGCTTGTCGTAGCGGATCGCCATCTCGACGATCTCGGCGAACTGCTTGTCCTTCTTGTCCTTGAAGCCGACATTGCCCGGATTGATGCGGTATTTCGCCAGCGCTTCCGCGCAGGCCGGATGATCGGCAAGCAGCTTGTGGCCGATATAGTGGAAGTCGCCAACGAGTGGGACATCAAGGCCGAGCCGCTCGAGCCGCTCGCGGATCTTCGGCACCGCCGCCGCACTCTCGTCGCGGTCGACGGTAATGCGCACCAGTTCCGAACCGGCTTTGTGCAGCGCGGCCACCTGCGCCACGGTGCCATCGATATCGGCCGTATCGGTGTTGGTCATCGACTGGACCACGACCGGTGCGCCACCCCCGACGATGACGCCGCCGACATCGACGGCGACGGAGGCGCGGCGGGGCTGCGGATCGAAATCGAAGGCGGAAGACATGAAGGCCTCTTCGTGGGTCACTGAGCCGGGCGAGGATGCGGGCAGAACCCACATGGACTTTCCTCAACTCGCCCTGGCCATTGGCCCATCAGGTGGATGAGGAAAGTCTGATTGTCAACGGCGACATCATGCCCTGACGGCGATTTGATGGCGGCGCTGCGCCTCAGTGCCCCTTGGCGCCATCCGCATGATCGGCATGGTGCGACAAGAGAAGCACGACGATGAAGAGCAGCGGCACCGACGCGAAGATGATGGCAAAGCCCGTATGCTCGGCGACGAAGCCGATCAGCGACGGTGCGAACAGCATCCCGGAATAGCCCATGAAGGTCGCGACCGACAGGCCGATGCCCGGCTGCAGGCCCGGCATGTTGCCGGCGGCCGAGAACGCGATCGGCACCATGTTGGAGATGCCGATGCCGGCGATCGCAAAGCCAAGGATGGCGATGTAGGCATTGGGCGCCGTGCCCGCTATGATCATGCCGACGAGTGCCGTGACGGTGCAGATGCGCAGCGTCCGTTTGGCGCCGAAGCGGTCCCGCACGAAATCGCCGGCAAAACGCATGGTCGCCATGGTTGCGGAGAAGGCGGCAAAGCCGAAGCCGGAAAGCTCGACGGAGGCGCCAAGCTCGTTGCGCAGATAAAGCGCGCCCCAGTCGAGCACCGTGCCCTCCGGCACCATCGAGAACAGCGCCATGATGCCGATCAGCCAGGGAAGCGGCGTCATCGGCAGGCGCAGCTTTTCCTTGGCGGCACCCGGATGCGGCTTGTCGGCCAGGATCATCGGCCAGGCGGCAACGATTAATGCCAGGCAGATCGCAGTGACGACGAGCACATGCGGCAGCACACCGAAGCGAGCCATGAGGAAGCCGCCGATGCCGGCACCGATCAGACCGCCGAGACTCCAATAGGCATGGCAGGACGACATGATCGCCCGGCGCATGGATTTTTCGACCTCGACCGCATTGGCGTTCATCGCGACGTCCATTGCGCCGGCAAAACCGCCAAGCAGGAACATGGCGACGGCCGCCGTCCAGACATCGGGGACAAGCGTCAGAAGCAGAAGCAAGGGCGACAGGATGATGGCGGTGACCTTGACCACCTTCTGCGAACCGACGCGGGCGATAAAGCCGCCGGCAATCGGCATGAGCACCAGCGAGCCGATGCCGAACATCAGGATCAGCAGGCCGAGCACGCTTTCGCTGATGCCGAGCCGGTCCTTGAATTCGGGGATCTTCGGCGCCCAGCTGCCGATGACGAAGCCATTCAACAGAAAGAGCAGCGATACCGCCAGCCGGTTGCGGGTCATGTAGCCCTGGCGGCCGGTCGCGGTGGGAGAACGTTGGTCCATGGTCTTGCCTCAGTGCCGGATCGCCCGGCTCAGATTGTGATTTCGATCAGATTTCCATCGGGGTCGCGAACAACGGCCTCGTAGAAGCCGTCGCCGGTCCAGCGCGGTTTTGCGACCAGAATGCCGTCGGCCTCGGCGCGCGCGGCCATGGCCTCGACCGCCTGCTCGCTGCCGAGCGACAGCGCCACATGGGCAAGGCCGATGCGTTCTTCGGCGGGATCGGCCGGCTCAACCCAGGGGCCTTCCATAATCTCGAATGCCGGCCCGTCGCCAAGCGTCAGGAACCGCGAACGAAAGCCGGGACGCCGCCGGCTTTCATAGATCTCGCCGACTTCGGCGCCGAAGAAGGACGACCAGAACCGGGCGATCGCCTCGAGGTCCCGCGTCCAGAGCGCCACATGCGTGATCGTCGTCATTCCGTCTCTCCCGCCATCAGGACCTCTGCCCCTGCGGCCTCGAAGGCCGACCGATGCTCAGCCGATGCATCCGCCTCGAGCAGCAGCGTCACCTTGTCATTGATATCGGCAACCCCGTGCGCGGCGGCCGTACCGAGCTTGTCGCTGGTGACAGCGACAACCAGGCGCCGGCTGCGCAACGCAATGAGCCGCTTGAATTCCGCATCCTCGAAATAGATCGCCGTCAGGCCCGCGACGGCGTCGGCGCCACAGGTACCGAGAAAGCAGAGATCGGGCCGGAGCAGTTCCGCATCGCGTTGCGCCCTGGCGCTGATCGCCGCGCCGACGGCGCGATTGAGCGGACCGCCGAGCAGGATGAGATCGACGCCCGGTTTCTCCATGAGCGCGACGGCAATCAGCGGCGTATTGGTGACGACAGTGACCGGCAGGTCCGGCTCGATCAGGTGCGCGATGGCGAGATTGGTGGAGCCGGCATCGAGAAACACGGTCATATCAGGCTTGATCAGGCCGACGGCCGCGCGCGCCAGCGCCGCCTTGCGTTCCGGCGCCATCGCCACCCGTTCCCGCAAGGTGCTGTGCGCTGCCGGCGCAACCGGAAGCGCACCGCCATAGACGCGCTCGCACAGTCCCGCCGCCGCCATCTCCCTGAGGTCGCGGCGGATCGTATCCTCGGAAACGCTGAGCTCAGCCGCAAGGTCGGCTGCAAGCACCCGGCCGTTGGCCTTCAGCCGTTCCTGGATCAGCGTCTTTCGCTCACGAAGAAGGAGTTCACCGGACATCGCCATCAACCGTGCATAAACGTGCATGAATCGCTATAAATGTGCATATCAACTTTTGAAACCGTTTTCAAGCCGATGCAGCGAGCAAATCGGGGCCGCGCGCGATTTCCGACAAACCGTGGCTTTTGCGCCCGGCCGGTGCCATTTCGAGGAAAATTCTTCATCAAAACGCTCAGGAATTGGTGTTTTATACGCTCAGATCGCCGATTTTTTATGCGATTGTCCGCTCAATCCGGACGACGGGCCGGGCCAGAAAGAAGATGGAAAATCACGATGAAACTCCTCCCCACGCTGTTTGCCGCCGCTCTGATGCAGGTCGCCGCGCTCGCTTCCGCTGAAGCCGGCGAGAACCTCAATGCGGTCAAATCCGCCGGTGTCCTGAAGATCGGCACCGAGGGTACCTATGCGCCCTTCACCTATCATGACACCTCCGGCGCCCTCGTCGGCTTCGACGTCGAGATCGGCCAGGCGGTCGCCGAGAAGCTCGGCGTCAAGGCGGAATTCCTCGAAGGCAAGTGGGATGGCCTGATCGCCGGCCTCGACGCCAACCGCTACGACACGGTCATCAATCAGGTCGGCATCACCGAAGAGCGCAAGAAGAAGTACGACTTCTCCGAGCCCTACATCGCCTCGAAGGCGGTGCTGATCGTCAAGTCAGACAACGAAGAGATCAAGGGCTTTGCCGATCTCAAGGGCAAGAAGTCCGCCCAATCGCTGACCAGCAACTTCGGCAAGCTCGCAACCGCATCCGGCGCCGAGCTCGTCGGCACCGACGGCTTCGACCAGTCGATCCAGCTGGTGCTGACCGGCCGCGCCGACGCGACGATCAACGATAGCCTCTCCTTCCTCGACTTCAAGAAGAAGAAGCCCGACGCCCCGGTCAAGATTGCCGCCGAGCAGGCCGATGCCGACTTTTCCGGCATCATCATCCGCAAGGGCGAGCCGGAACTGCTGGAAGCGATCAACAAGGCGCTCGTCGACATCAAGGCGGACGGCACCTACGACAAGATCTCGCAGAAGTACTTCGGCGCCGACGTCTCGAAGTAACCCTGAGCCTTCGGCCGGTTTCTCAGCCGGCCATTCTCGGCTATGAAAAGCGATCCGTTCCGGACCCCGGGGCGGATCGCGCTTTTTGAAAGGCTCGCCCTTGACCACCTGGCTCCCACTGATGCTGGAATCCTTGCCGTCCCTGCTCTGGGCCGGCCTGACCTTTACCATCCCGCTGACGCTGCTTTCCTTCATCTTCGGCCTGATCCTGGGGCTCGTTACCGCCGTCGCCCGGCTCTTCGGGCCGGCGCCGGTCGCCTGGATCGCGCGCTTTTACGTCTGGGTGATCCGCGGCACGCCGCTGCTGGTGCAGCTGTTCGTGATTTTCTACGGCCTGCCGAGCGCCGGCATCCTGCTCGACGCCTTTACCGCAGCCCTCATCGGCTTCTCGCTGAATGTCGGGGCCTACACCTCCGAGATCATTCGGGCGGTAATTTCCTCGGTGCCGCGTGGCCAGTGGGAAGCGGCCTATTCGATCGGCATGAGCTGGAGCCAGGCGATGCGCCGCACCATCCTGCCGCAGGCAGCCCGCGTCGCGGTGCCGCCATTGTCGAACACCTTCATCTCGCTGGTGAAGGACACGTCGCTTGCCGCCGCCATTACCGTGCCCGAGATGTTCCAGACAGCGCAGCGCATCGTCGCCACCACCTACGAGCCGCTGATCCTCTACATCGAGGCGGCGCTGATCTATCTTGCCATGAGCTCCGTGCTTTCCGCCCTGCAGGTCAGGCTGGAGCGTCGCTTCGCCCGCTATGGCGGCTTCCTGGAGGCACGCACATGATCGAGCTCTCCCACATCGAAAAGCGCTTCGGCGACAATCTCGTGCTGAAGGATATTTCCGTGACGCTCGCCGAGGGCACTGTGACCGCGCTGGTCGGCCCGTCCGGCGGCGGCAAGAGCACGCTGCTGCGCTGCATCAACCTTCTGGAGATCCCGACCTCCGGATCGATCAGGCTTGGCGACGAGAAGCTTGAATTCGCCCCTGGCCGCAAGATCGGCTGGACGGCGATCCAGCGTCTGCGCCGGCAGACCGGCATGGTGTTCCAGAACTTCCAGCTCTTCCCGCACCAGACCGTACTCGGCAATGTCATGGAAGGCCTCGTCACCGTGCTGAAATGGCCGGCGGACAGGGCAAAGACCAGGGCAATGGAACTGCTCGAAAAGGTCGGCATGACGCACAAGGCCGACGCCTGGCCGGCAACACTTTCCGGCGGCCAGCAGCAGCGCGTGGCGATCGCCCGTGCCCTTGCCCCTTCGCCGCGCGTGCTTCTCTGCGACGAGCCGACCTCGGCGCTCGACCCTGAACTGGCGGAAGAAGTGGTCGAAGTCCTGAGCCGGCTTGCCCGCGAAGGAACCACAATGGTCATGGCGACCCATGACCTCCGGCTCGCCTCGCGCGTCGCCGACAAGGTGATCTTCCTCGACGGCGGCCTCGTCGTCGAGAGCGGCGCGCCGAAGACGATCTTCTCGGCGCCCGAGCGCGAGCGCACCAAGAAGTTCATCGCCTCGCTCAGCGCCCCGCACGACTACGAGATCTGAAGGGAAGCATTGGGACCGGTTACGATGGATCAGGAGCGGGAGGCGACAGGCGTCTCCATTATCTTCGCCTCCCCCCAACAGTTGTAATCCTCGGGCTTGACCCGAGGATGACGGCGGAGAAGTACGTCCGCTACAGTGGCCCTTTGCGCCTCTCGCAAAACAACAACGGCCGGATTCGCATCCGGCCGTTTTTGTCTATCCGTGTGGCAAACGCTTACGCCTCGAACACGATCAGTAGGTCCTTGGCGTCGATCTGGTCGCCGGCGCGCACCAGCACTTCGGCGACCGTGCCGTCCTTCTCGGCGTGCAGCGCCGTTTCCATCTTCATCGCTTCGATCGAAAGCAGCACGTCGCCGGCCTTCACCGTCTGGCCGGCGGCAACGGCAACGGTCGAGATGACGCCCGGCATCGGCGCACCGAGTTGCGCTGCATTGCCGCCCTCGGCCTTGCGGCGTACCGCGCTCGTTGCACTTCGGTTGCGGTCCGGAACCTTGATCAGGCGCGGCTGGCCGTTGAGTTCGAAGAACACCTTGACCATGCCCTTCTCGTCCGGCTCGCTCTTGGCCTGGTGCAGGATCACCAGCGACTTGCCCCTCTCGATCTCCGGCTGCAGCTCCTCGCCCGGTGCCAGCCCGTAGAAGTAAGCCGGCGTCGGCAGAACGCTGACCGGACCATAGGTGTCGGCCGCGATCGCATAGTCGGTGAAGACCTTCGGGTACATCAGGTAGGAGGCGAACTCGAAGTCGTCGACCTTGCGCTCGAGCTTGTCCTCGATGCTTTTACGTTCCGCATCGAGATCGGCCGGCGGCAGCAGCGAGCCGGGAACGGCGGTGTAGGCCTTCTCGCCCTTCAGCGCCTTCTTCTGCAGCGCTTCCGGCCAGCCGCCCGGGGGCTGACCGAGATCGCCCTTCAGCATCGAGACGACCGAATCCGGGAAAGCGATGTCCTTTGCCGGGTTCTCGACGTCGGCAACCGTCAGGTCCTGGGAGACCATCATAAGCGCCATGTCGCCAACGACCTTTGATGACGGCGTCACCTTGACGATATCGCCGAACATCTGGTTGGCGTCGGCATAGGCCTGGGCGACGCGGTGCCACTTGGTTTCCAGCCCGAGCGAACGGGCCTGTTCCTTGAGGTTGGTGAACTGGCCGCCCGGCATTTCGTGCAGGTAGACTTCCGAGGCCGGACCCTTGAGGTCGCTTTCGAAGGCGGCGTACTGGAAGCGCACAGCTTCCCAGTAGAACGAGATCCGGCGGATCCATTCGGGATCGAGGCCCGGATCGCGATCCGAACCGCGCAGCGCCTCGACGATCGAGCCGAGGCAGGGCTGCGAGGTGTTGCCGGAGAGCGCGTCCATGGCCGCATCGACCACGTCGACGCCGCTATCGACGGCGGCAAGCACGGTCGCAGCCGCGATGCCTGAGGTGTCGTGCGTGTGGAAATGGATCGGCAGGTCCGTCGCCTCGCGCAGCGCCTTGAAGAGCACCCGCGCAGCCGCCGGCTTCAAGAGGCCCGCCATGTCCTTGACGGCGATCGTGTGCGCGCCGGCCTTTTCGAGCTCGGCCGCCAAAGCCGTGTAGTACTTGAGATCGTACTTCGGGCGGGCCGAATTCAGGATGTCGCCGGTGTAGCAGATCGCCGCCTCGCAGATGCGGTTCTCCTCGGCAACGGCCTCCATCGAGACGCGCATGTTATCGACCCAGTTGAGGCAGTCGAAGACGCGGAAGACGTCGATGCCGCCCTTCGCCGCCTGGCGGACGAAGTACTTCACGACGTTGTCGGGGTAGTTCTTGTAGCCGACGCCGTTGGCGCCGCGCAAAAGCATCTGCAGCAGCAGGTTCGGCGCATCCTCGCGAATGCGGGCAAGGCGATCCCACGGATCCTCGGTAAGGAAGCGCATGGAGACGTCGAAGGTCGCGCCACCCCAGCATTCGAGCGAGAAGAGCTGCGGCAGGGCACGGGCATAGGTGCCGGCGACACGGGCGATGTCGTGCGTGCGCATGCGGGTCGCAAGCAGCGACTGGTGGCCGTCGCGCATCGTCGTATCGGTGAGGAATACCTGCTTTTCGCCGCGCACCCACTCGGCAAACTTCTTCGGGCCGAGTTCGTCGAGCTTCTGCTTGGTACCCGCGGGGATCTCGCCCTGGAAGAAGGGCACGACGGGCTTGGCCGCGTCTGCCGGCGGCCGCGGACGGCCCTTGGCCTCCGGATGGCCGTTGACGGTGACGTCGGCGAGATAGGTCAAGAGCTTCGTCGCACGGTCCTGGCGCCGCACCTGCTGGAACAGCTCCGGCGTCGTGTCGATGAAGCGGGTGGTGTAGGTGTTGTTGCGGAACTGCTCGTGGCCGATGATCGCCTCGAGGAAGGTGAGGTTGGTCGCCACGCCGCGGATACGGAATTCGCGCAGCGCCCGGTCCATACGGCTGATCGCTTCCTCGGGCGTGCTGCCCGAGGCCGTCACTTTCACCAGCAGCGGATCGTAGTAGCGCGTGATGTAGGCACCGGTATAGGCCGTGCCGCCGTCGAGACGGATGCCGAAACCGGCCGCCGAACGATAGCCGGTGATGCGGCCATAGTCGGGAATGAAGTTCTGTTCCGGATCTTCCGTGGTGATGCGGCACTGCAGCGCGTGGCCGTTGAGCCGGATGTCTTGCTGCTTCGGTACGCCCGATGCCGGCGTGCCGATCGCTTCGCCGTCGAGGATATGGATCTGCGCCTTGACGATGTCGATGCCGGTCACCACTTCGGTGACGGTGTGCTCGACCTGAATGCGCGGGTTCACTTCGATGAAGTAGAATTTGCCGGTGTCGGCATCCATCAGATACTCGACCGTGCCGGCGCCGACATAGCTGGTCGCCTCGGCAATCTTCAGCGAATAGTTGGCCAGTTCCTGGCGCTGCGCGTCCGAGAGGTAGGGCGCAGGCGCCCGCTCGACAACCTTCTGGTTGCGGCGCTGGATGGAGCAGTCGCGCTCGAACAGGTGCACGACATTGCCGTGGGTGTCGCCGAGGATCTGGCTTTCGACGTGGCGGGCGCGCTCGACCAGCTTTTCGAGGTAGACCTCGTCCTTGCCGAAGGCGGCCTTGGCCTCGCGCTTGGCTTCCGTCACCTCGCGGATCAGGTCCTTCGGGTCGCGAATGGCGCGCATGCCGCGTCCGCCGCCGCCCCAGGAGGCCTTGAGCATGACGGGGTAGCCGATCTCGGCGGCCAGGCGATGGATTTCCTTTTCGTCTTCCGGCAGCGGATCGGTGGCCGGCACGACCGGCACGCCGACGGAAATGGCGAGGTTGCGGGCTGCCACCTTGTTGCCGAGCTGGCGCATGGTCGCCGGCCGCGGACCGATGAAGATGATGCCGGCGGCGTCACAGGCATCGACGAACTCGGGGCTTTCCGACAGCAGGCCGTAGCCCGGGTGAATGGCATCGGCACCCGAGAGCTTGGCGACGCGGATCACTTCCTCGATCGACAGGTAGCTCTCGATCGGACCGAGGTCGCGGGCCAGATGCGGACCGCGGCCGATCTGGTAGCTTTCATCCGCTTTAAAGCGGTGCAGCGCGAGTTTGTCCTCTTCCGCCCATATCGCGACCGTTTTCAGACCGAGTTCGTTTGCAGCGCGAAAAACGCGGATGGCAATTTCAGAACGGTTAGCAACAAGGATCTTCGAGATAGGCAAGTCGGTCTCCTCAATGACTTGATATTGCGGGAAATGCTGCACCCGCGAAATAAAGTATTAGCGGGTCACCGGGCAGAGCGCAATTTCAGATGCGACAGGAAACCGAATGCCTTTCGACTTTAGGAAATCAGGCCGAGACGGAAGGCGATCGCCACGACGTGGTGGCGGTTCTTGGCCTTCAGCTTTTCCTGGATTCCGTTCATGTACCAATCGACCGTGTGGCTCGAAATATCGAGTACCTTGCCGATGTCGTTGGAGGTCAGGCCGTCGGCCAGATAGTTGAGCGCTTCCATTTCGCGCCGCGTCATTTGCACTTCGACGCGCGAGCCGAGTTCGGCCGAAACCTCCGGGTCGGTCAGGTCCAGGAGCTTCCAGAACAGCCGCTTGGCGATCGAGTCGAACAGGCTGATCTCGACCGGGCTCAGGTCGACGACACGCCCGCCGACCGTCAGGTTGCCGAGCAGGCCGCGCCGGCCGTGCACCGGGAAGATATAGCCGTCGTAGAGACCGTGGTTGCGGGCCTCGATCATCATGCTTTCCATGCGCTTGCGATGCGGATCGGAGCGGAAGGCAAAGAGCGTATCGCGCCAGCGGAAACCGCGCTGGGCATGGCCGAGATAGCGGATGGTCGGGTCGATCACCACGAACTTCTTGCGGATGTAGATCTGCGGCCAGCCCTCGGGCCAGCGACCGGCAAGCAGCAGCCTCAGCGGGTTGTCATGCGGCTTGGGCTGGCGCACGACGCCGTAGAAGTCGAAGCCACAGCGATCGAGCAGACGCTCGAATTCAGGGATGATTTCCTCGCGAGTCTTCATCTCCTCCAGAAGCGCGAGAAACTGTACGAGCAGCGTAATGTTCATGGATCACCTTCCAGGTCGATGCATATGGTCGCATTTCCGAATCCGGACATAAAGGCACCGTTCAGCGACCATTCATGTTGCACCCGCGATAATCCGTCATACCACGCCCGGTCTTATGCGAAATATGCAAGAAATCGGAGTTGGCACGACAGATAGCAGACTATGAATATTCTCGCCAAGCTCGCAGACGAGCGAAACGGGAAAAGGAATAGCTGTCCTGCGTCCGGCTACGGCTTCCCATTGCCGCCAAAGACCGTCTCAGCGCGGCCCCGAGTGTTCTACCAGCAGCGCGAAGCTTCAATCTTCGCCAAAGGGAACCTCGAGGACGCGGGTGCATCCGCCGCAGAAGGTCTGCGGCGCGTCAAATCCGGTACCCGGAAGGGGTGAGACAGTGTCATTGTTCCAGGTGTATGCAAGAGCGCTTCAGTATCTTGCGGTTCACAAGTTTCGCGTCTCAGCGATCGTTCTCGCCAACGTCGTTCTGGCAGCCATCACCATTGCCGAACCGATCCTGTTCGGACGCATCATCGACGCCATCTCGTCGAAGGGCGAAGTCACGCCGATGCTGCTCATGTGGGCAGGTCTCGGCGTCTTCAACACCGTCGCCTTCGTGCTCGTCGCCCGCGAGGCCGACCGGCTGGCCCATGGCCGCCGCGCCACGCTTTTGACGGAAGCCTTCGGCCGCATCGTTTCCATGCCGCTCGCCTGGCATAGCCAGCGCGGCACATCCAACGCGCTGCACACGCTGCTTCGCGCCTGCGAAACCCTCTTCGGTCTCTGGCTCGAATTCATGCGCCAGCACCTGGCGACCGCCGTCGCCCTCATTCTGCTCGTTCCGACCGCCTTTGCCATGGACGTGCGCCTGTCGCTCGTGCTCGTCGTTCTCGGCGCGCTCTATGTGGTGATCAGCAAGGTGGTGATGAGCCGCACCAAGGAAGGCCAGGCTTCGGTCGAGAACCACTACCACACGGTTTTTTCCCACGTTTCCGATGCGATCAGCAACGTTTCGGTCGTGCACAGCTACAACCGCATCGAGGCAGAAACCCGCGAGCTGAAGAAGTTCACCGAACGGCTGATCTCGGCCCAGTTCCCGGTTCTCGACTGGTGGGCGCTGGCAAGCGGGCTGAACCGCGTCGCCTCGACCATCTCGATGATGGCGATCCTCGTCATCGGTACCGTGCTGGTGCAGCGCGGCGAACTCGGCGTCGGCGAAGTCATCGCCTTCATCGGCTTTGCCAACCTGCTGATCGGCCGTCTCGACCAGATGAAGGCCTTCGTCACGCAGATCTTCGAGGCCCGTGCCAAGCTTGAGGACTTCTTCACCCTCGAAGATGCCGTGCGCGAACGCGACGAGCCGGCCGGTGCGACCGAACTGCCGGCGGTTGTCGGCGAGGTCGAGTTCCGCAACGTCTCCTTCGACTTTGCGAACACGAACCAGGGCGTGCACAACGTCTCGTTCACGGCCAAGGCCGGCCAGACGATCGCCATCGTCGGCCCGACCGGCGCCGGCAAGACCACGCTCGTCAACCTGTTGCAGCGCGTCCACGATCCGCGTGACGGTCAGATCCTGATCGACGGCAACGACATCTCGAAGGTGACGCGCAAGTCGCTGCGCCGTTCGATCGCCACTGTCTTCCAGGATGCGGGGCTGATGAACCGCTCGATCTCGGACAACATCCGCCTCGGCCGTGACGATGCGACGATCGAGGAAATCATGGCTGCCGCCGAAGCGGCTGCCGCCTGCGACTTCATCGAGGGCCGCACGACCGGTTACGACACGGTGGTCGGCGAGCGCGGCAACCGCCTGTCGGGCGGGGAACGCCAGCGCGTGGCCATCGCCCGCGCCATCCTGAAGAACGCGCCGATCCTGGTGCTCGACGAGGCGACCAGCGCGCTCGACGTCGAAACCGAAAACCGCGTGAAGGATGCGATCGACGCGCTGCGCAAGAACCGCACCACCTTCATCATCGCCCACCGCCTGTCGACGGTGCGCGAGGCGGACCTGGTCATCTTCATGGATCAGGGCCGGATCGTCGAGATGGGCGGCTTCAACGAGCTCAGCCAGAGCAACGGCCGCTTTGCCGCCCTGCTCCGTGCCAGCGGCATCCTGACGGACGACGATGTCCGCATGAGCCACACGGCAGCCTAGGACACGCGCTTCAAGCCAAGCGAACAAGCTTCAAGCCACCCGCAGCCAACTGCGGGTGGTTTTTTCGTTTCGGCGTCACTTGCATAGAGCGGACTTGCCATTCTGAGGAATGCTGGTATTCCGGAATTCCGGCTTCAATTCCAAGGGAACCACCAATGCCGGACATTTCCACGATCGCAGTTTTCGCCGCAGCAAGCCTCGTGCTCACCGCCACACCCGGTCCTGACATGATGCTGATTGCCTCTCGCAGCCTCAGCCAGGGACGTGCCGTCGGGTTTCTTACCTATGCTGGCATCGCGCTCGGCACCTATTGCCACGCGCTCGCCGCCGCACTCGGTCTGTCGCAGCTCGTAGTCACCGTTCCGATCGCCTATGAGATCGTCCGCTGGGCCGGCTGCGCCTATCTGCTTTATCTCGCCTGGAAAACCATCCGCTCGGATCCATTCGGCGCCTCCCCGATTGCAACCCTCAAGCGGCTTTCGGCCCGCCGGGTTTTCGGCGAGGGGCTGATGACGAACCTGCTCAATCCGAAGATGGCGCTCTTCGTGCTGGCCCTGTTTCCACAATTCGTCGACCCAGACGGCGGGTCGATGGTCCTGCAAATGCTGCTGCTTGCGACGGTTTTGAACGGGATCGGCCTGCTCGTGAACGGTTCGGTCATCCTCGTCGGCAGCCATCTGCGGGCAAGGCTCTCCGGGTTCCGGCGTTTCCCGAAACTGCCGAAATACCTTCTCGCCGGCGTGTTCACCGCCCTCGCCTGCCGCCTGGCCCTAGGTTCTCGAACCTGACACTGAAGCCCTGTGACGGGTGGTGTTTCTCACATCGCCCTTAGCGGCTTAGCCATGGCGATGCCGCGCAGCCATTCGAGATAATAGGCATAGACGAAGTGCAGCCCGATGCCGGCGACGACGAAGAGGCTGCCGATAACAGGGTTTTTCCCCGTCACGAACAGCAGCACCTGGCCGGACATCGCCAGGATCGTGCCAAAAATGAAGATCGGCAGGGAATGCCGGCCGACCACCGCCAGCGGATGATCGCTGTCGAGTTTGGCAAGGTTGCTGATCCGCGGCGTCACCGCGATGAGGTAGCCGAGCGCCAGCACATGCAGCAGTCGCGGCGTGGACAGAAAGGTCTTGTCGAAGCCCGTCAGAACGGCCGGAAGACCGAAGGAAAAATCGATGCTCCAGAACGAGAAGAGGACCCAGACGGCGGAAACCGCGAGATAGAGCCCGGAAAGCGCGATCAGCCAGGGCCAACGCGGCAGCCATCCGCCGTTGCGCACGTAGGTCATCATGACGACGCCGATGACGAACAGGAACTGCCAGGACCAGGGATTGAGAAACCAGTAGCCCTCGTCGAGGAAGTTCGACGGCACGAACTTGAAGATGCCCGCGGCGAGCCACAACGCGGCCGAGAGCACCAGCAGAAGTTTCTTGCTGACTCCATTCAGCCAGAGGATGCCCGGCAGCATCAGAAACAGCGCCGCATACATCGACAGGATGTTGTTGTAGCCGAGCTGATGGCCCAGGAGCACCATGGCGACGATGCCCTGCTCCGTCTGCTCCACCATCGGGCGGATATTGATCTCGCCGATCAGGTCCTGCCGCCCGAAATAGAGTGCGCCGCCGGCAAAGATCGCCAGCGTCACGATGCTGGTCATGATGTGGGCGACGTAGAGCGCCAGGGCCCGGCGCCATATTTTCAGCGTCATGGCCAGCCGTGCGCCGGAGACGAACTTGCCGCCATAGGCGATCCCGACCGAGAGGCCGGAGATCAGGACGAAGGCTTCGGCTGAATCGGAAAAGCCGAAGTTCTTGTGCGTCAGGTATTCGAGATATTGTCCGGGAACGTGATTGACGAAGATCGTCAGAAGACACAGCGCCCTGAAGACATCAAGGCGTGTGTCGCGCTCCTTCGGAACCAATCGGGCGGACATCGGCTCGACGCCACCCTGAAAAGTCTTTTGCAGCATGCGGTCCGTTATCCAGGATTTGGCGCCCCTGCCCCATCCCTGTTGAAACGGGCACCGACGTCCCGCTTTTCGCGCGATGCCCGGCACCATTAAGGAGAGCGGGATGTCAATGTGCTTGCGGTTTCCCGCCCACACCCCGCTCAGGAGATTTAGAGCACGACGCCCGGCCGTCGAGGTCGTGCCGCCCCGCATCTCCGCAAAGAAAAAACCGGCCTTGCCCTTGCGGGAACAAAGCCGGTTTCATCCTGTCTTCAATGCCGGCCGTTACAGCAAAATGCCTTCATGCGCGTTTTTTGTGACACTATTGTTGACGCTGACGATCGGCTCGCCACTTTTCTTGTCGCGCTCAACCGAAATCTTGTGCCGCGCGCCATTGAGCGTCACTTCGGCCGAGTAGCCATTCCAGGCCGCCGGCAGCACCGGCCGGATAACCAGTCTGTCACCCTGCCTGCGGATCCCGAGGATGCCTTCGACACCGACGCGGTAGAGCCAGCCGGCCGAACCGGTGTACCAGGTCCAGCCGCCGCGTCCCGCAAGGTCGCCTTCGCCGTAAATATCGGCGGCAACCACATAGGGCTCGACGCGGTAGTGTTCCGCCGCTTCGCGGCTTTCCGCATGGGAAACCGGATTCAGCATGTTGAACACGCGCCAGGCTTCTTCCGCCCTGCCCTGTTCGGCAAAGGCGAGCGCCACCCAGGTGGCCGCATGGGTATACTGCCCACCGTTCTCGCGCACGCCGGGCGGATAGGCCTTGATGTAGCCCGGATCCTGCGCCGTGCGCTCGAGCGGCGGCGTGAACAGCCGCACGATGTGCTGGTCCGGATCGACGAGTTCGGCCATGACCGCATCCATCGCCTTCAGCGACCGCTGCTCGTCGCCTTCGCCCGAGAGCACGCTCCAGGACTGGCCGATGGAATCGATCCGGCATTCGAGCGCTTCGCTGGTGCCGAGCGGGGTGCCGTCGTCGTAGTAGCCACGGCGATAGTAGTCGCCGTCCCAGCCCGCCGCGTTGAGCGCCGTCTTGAGCGCTTCGAGATGGGCTTCCCAACGGGTGATGCGGGCCTCGTCCTTGCGCTCGCGCGCATAGGGCAGGAAGCCGCGTAGCGTGCCTGCGAGGAACCAGCCGAGCCAGGTGCTTGTGCCCTTGCCGGCCTGGCCGACCCGGTTCATGCCGTCGTTCCAATCGCCGCCAAGGAACAGCGGCAGGCCGTTTTCGCCGGTCCGCTTGATCGCAAGATCGAGGGCACGGGCGCAATGCTCGTAAACGTCGCCAATCTCTTCGGAGATCTCCGGCTTGTAGAAGGCATCGTGCTGCCCTTCTTCCAGCGCCGGGCCGGTGATGAAGGCGATCCGTTCCGCCAGGATGTCGGAGGTGCCGGTCACCGTGCAATAGTGGGTGACGGCATGGGCGAGCCAGACGACGTCGTCGGAGATCATCGTGCGCACGCCCGCGCCGGTTCCCGGCAGCCACCAGTGCTGTACGTCGCCTTCGACGAACTGGCGCGCCGCGGCGTTGAGGATCTGCGCCCGGGCAAGCTCCGGCCGATGGATCAGGAACGCCAGCGTGTCCTGCAACTGGTCGCGGAAGCCGAAGGCTCCGCTCGCCTGGTAGAAGGCCGAGCGCGCCATGATGCGGCACCCGAGGCTCTGATAGGGCAGCCAGTTGTTGATCATGGCATCGAAAGCCGGATCCGGCGTTTCCACCTTCACGATGTCGGTGAAGTCGCGCCAGAACGACTTTGCTGCATCGAGCACGGTATCGAAAGCGGTTTGGCGCAGCTCGCCGACAACGGCGCGAAGCTGCTCTTCATTGTCGGCATCGCCGAGAATGAAGGTGACCTGCCGCTCGGCACCGGGCTCGATCGTCAGATCGGTGGCGACGACCGCGCAAGGATCGCCGTCGACATCGACGGAGCCCGAGAGATCCGCCCCCGAAAGCACGGCCTGCGGCACGAGGATGCCCCCGAGCGAACCGAGGAACTCCCGTCGGCTGGAGGTGTAGCCGGCCGCCTCGCCACCATCGACGGTGAAGAAGGCGGAACGCCCGCCGAAGTCGATGCTGTAGGGGTTGGTCGCCACCAGTGCCGACGTCTCTTCGTCCCACTTCGAGAGAATGAACGGCGCCGAGCGCGCGCGGTTGTTGCCAAGTACCCATTCGGCATAGCCGTAAAGCCTCAACTGCCGCGCCGTCGCCGCACGGTTGCGGATGGTAAGACGAACGAGCTTGACCGGCAGGCTGCGGTGCACCGTGTGGGTCGCCTCGATGTCGAGGTCGTCCTGGCTGCTGCGGAAGCGCGAGTAGCCGAGCCCGTGAACCGTCTCGAAGACGACCGAACGACGACGCGACAGCGCCGCATAGGGCGTCGACACCGAGCCGCTCGCCATATCGCGGATGAAGATCGCTTCGCCCGGACGGTTGATGACGGTGTCGTTGGTCCAAGGCGTCAGCTGGTAGTCGCGCGAATTGCGGCTCCAGGAGAAGGCAGCGCCTTCGGCCGAAACATGGAAGCCGAACTGCTCGTTGGAGATGACATTGATCCAGGGCTGCGGCGTCGCTTCGCCGCCGCGCAGGCGCACGACGTATTCACGTCCGCCTTCGGCAAAGCCGCCGAAACCGTTCCAGAAGGAGAGATCGTCGCCCTTGATCTCCGCCGGTGCGACATCTGCCGCTTCCTGCGGCGCCGCCAGGAGCGGACCGACGAACTCGCTGCTCTTTTCGGCACCCTTTACCGGCGCCGGCGAATAGAGCGAGTTGGCGCGGGCGATCTGGTCGGAGATCGTGCCGTTGCGGGCATGGAAGACGGCGCGCGAGGCCGACAGCAGCGTCGACCACGTCTCGGCTTCCATCAGGTCGCGGCGCACCGAGAAGATGTGCTGGCGCGGACCGTCCGAGAGGCCGCGAAGCCTCAGGTTCTCGCACATGGAATCGAGCGCGTGCTGCATGTCCTGGGCATAGGACGAGGCGCGCTCGTTGATGATGACGAGATCGGCGGTGATGCCGCGGGCGCGCAGGTATTCCTGGGCGCGCAACGCCTCGCGAGCGATGCCGAGATCGCCGTCGTCGTTGATGCGCAGGCAGAAGATCGGGTAGTCGCCCGAAATCGCCAGCGGCCAGAGCTTCGACTGGGAATCGAGGCCGGCCTGAACCGTCGCCGAATCGGCACGCAGATGCATGTCCGGATAGACGAGATAGCGGCCGAGCATCTGGAAGCTTGCCGCTTCCTGCGAGGTCACGCCGACATGGCGCATCTGCACCTGGCTGCGGGTCCAGGCGTGGATGAGCTCCTGGTTGAAGGTCTCGGGATGGCGGTAGCGATCGATCGCGCGATCGACCTCCTCGCGGCTTGGGGCAGCGATCGTCCAGAAGACGACGCTGACCTTCTTGCCGGCGGGTACGCGCACGACCCGGCGCAGCGACATGATCGGATCGAGCGTGAAGCCGTCCGTGCCCGAAAGCGCCGCATCCGTATCGAAGGCGGCGGCTTCGGCAAGCGTGCGGCCCGGGCCGATGAAGCGGCGACGGTCGGTCTCGGCTTCCGTATGGCGGTCGCTGCCGGCATTGTCGGTGACGAGATGCGCCACTTCCATGTCCGGATCGCTGGAGCTGCGCTTGTTGCGGCTGACACGAATGACGTCGCCGCGGCGGCTGATTTCCGTGCGCAGGAACATCTTCGAAAACGCCGGGTGGGCGCTGTCGGCCTCGTCGGTCGAAAGCACCGGCTCGGCATAGGAGGTCACTTCGATGAAGCGGTCCTGGGTGCCGGTGTTGAGCAGCATGACACGACGGCCTTCGGCATCGTGCTCCGTGGCGACGATGCACTCGACCTCGCTGGTGAGGTCGCCGACGGTCTTGACGAATTCCGCCTTGTCGTCGCCGAAGCGGGTCAGCATCTTCTCACCGACGGCACGCCGCGGCTCCGCGGTCGCCGACCACCAATCGCCGGTCGTCGTATCGCGCAGGAAGATGAAGGTGCCGGTACGGTCCTCGACCGGATCCGGTTTCCAGCGGGTGACGGACTGGCCGTTCCAGCGCGCATAACCCGCACCGTTGGCCGTCAGCATCACCGAGTAGTGGCCGTTGGAGAGAAACACGGTCTCGCGGTCCTGCGAAAGCGGGTTCTCGATGATGCGGACCTCAGGGCGCAGGAGATCGTCCTGGCCCTTGCCGACCGATTCCGGCTCGCGCTTGGCATTCATGATCGGAATGTCGCGCGGCGCCTTTTCCTGCAGCAGCAGTTCGGCAGCCTCGATCACCGGATCGGCGTGGAACCACTCGCGCAGGCGGCCATTGAAGACGACGTTGGCGACAGCCGCGATCGACATGCCATGGTGGTGCGCATAGTAGTTGCGAACGACCGCGCACTTCTGCCCCTCGGGCACGCGCGTCGGCGTGAAGTCGACGGCGTCGTGGTAGCCGTAGGCGCCGAGCGCGCCGACCTCGCGAAGACGCCCGAGGTTGGCGAGCGCCGACTTCGGATCGTACATGCAGGCGAGGATCGAGGCGTACGGCGCGATGACCGCGTTCTGGCCGAGACCACGCTTGAGGCCGAGCGTCGGCACACCGAAGTTGGTGTACTGGTAGGTCAGTTCGTGGTCGCGCGCGTTAAACGCCGCTTCCGAGATGCCCCACGGGGTGCCGAGGCGACGGCCGTGATTGATCTGCTCCTTCACGACCAGATTGTTGGTCTGGTTGAGGATACCGCCCTGACGCTCCTGCATGACCAGCGGCGGCATCAGATATTCGAACATCGAGCCGGACCAGGAGATCAGCGCGCCGCGCGCGCCGATCGGCACGATCGGTCGGCCGAGCTTGTACCAGTGCTCGGTCGGCAGATCGCCCTTGGCGATGGCAAACAGGCTGGTGAGACGCGCCTCCGACGCCAGAAGGTCGTAGCAAGCCTCGTCGAGCTCGTTGGCGTTGACGCGGAAGCCGATCGACAGCAGGCGCCGCTCCGGACGGAAGAGGAAGCCGAAATCCATCGAGAAGGCGATGTCGCGCGCCCGATCCTTCAGCACCAGCAGGCGCTGGCGCAGCGATTCGATTGCGCCGAGGTCGAAGACGCCATCGGCGATATGCGCTTCGCAGGTGGTGACGAGCGAGTTGGCCCACTTCGTCACTTCGCTGCTTTGCGGTGTGCGCACCTCGTGGTCGAGATTGACCGTGAGCTTGTGCATGTCGCGCGCCAGAACGGCCAGGTTGATCACACGGATCGAGGCGAACTCATGTTCGCGCATGATCGCGGCGAGCGCATTCTGGAAGCCGACGATGCGCTCCTCGATCAGGCGGCGCAACGGACGCACCGTCTTGCGGTCGTCGGGCAGGTCGCGCAGCACTTCCTGAAGGATCGCAGCGACGTCGCCGATGCCGATAAGGCTGCCCTGGACATGCGCCGACGGCGCTTCCGCCCAGTCGCGACACATTGACGACACGGCGATCAGATGACCGGCAAGATTGCCGCTGTCGACCGACGAAATGTAGCGCGGTTCCATGGTTTCGAGCGTGTTCGTCCGGTACCAGTTGAACAGGTGGCCGCGATATTTCGGCATCCGGTCGATGGTGGCGATCGTCTGCTCCAGGCGGTTGATCGTCTCCTCGAAGCCGATCCAGCCGAAATCGCGCGCCGACATGACGGAGAGCAGATAGACGCCGATATTGGTCGGCGACGTCCGCTCGGCGAGAACCGGCTGCGGCGTTTCCTGGAAGTTGTCCGGCGGCAGGAAGTGCTGCTCGGCAGTGACGAAGGTCTCGAAGTAGCGCCAGGTGCGGCGCGCGATCAGGCGCATCTCGTCGATCGCCTCGTCGGAAACGACGAGCTGGTCTTCTGTTTCAGCCGACTGGCTGACGAACCAGGCAACGGCGGGCGACAGCGCCCAGAGCAGCGCGAAGGGAATGCCGATGAACGGCAGGCCGGTGTCGGAAATCGCCGCAAGGGCCAGCGAGATCGCCGACAGCGCCGGCGCGATCCACATGGCGCGGTAATAGTCGCCAATGGTGCCGTGGCCGGCGCTTTGCACCTGCGCCGCCGTGCGCCATTCGAGCATCAGCTTGCCGCTGACGAAGGTGCGGTAGAGCGAACGCACGATGGCGTCGCCCATCATCGCCGCATTGTGGGCGATGAAGACGATGCGAAGAGCAACTTGCGCGTTGGCGGCGCGGACTTCGGTCAGGACCGCATGCAGGTGCGCGCGGGCGACGATGTCGTTGCGACGCGGCAGGAGGCCGTTGATCAGCGACAGGGTGGGGGCCACGAACAGGCTGAAGATCAGCACGATCTGCCAGATCAGCGCTTCGGTCGGCTCCATGTAGTACCAGCCCATGACCGAGGCGACGAGCCAGGCGAGCGGGATCAGCGAGCGACGCAGGTTGTCGTACATCTTCCAGCGACCGAGCATCGACAGCCCGTTCGAGAAATTGAAGATGTAGGGCAGGAGCTGCCAGTCGCCCCGCGCCCAGCGATGCTGGCGCGACATCTCGACCTCGTAGCGGGTCGGGAAGTCCTCGACGAGCTCGACGTCGGTGACGAGCGCACAGCGCACATAGGACCCTTCGAGCAGGTCGTGGCTGAGAACGGCGTTTTCCTGGATGCGTCCCTTCAGTGCCGCCTCGAAGGCGTCGACATGGTAGAGGCCCTTGCCGGTGAAGCTGCCTTCGCCGGCGATGTCCTGGTAGACGTCGGACACGGTGAAGACATAGGGGTCGATGCCGCGGTTGGAAGAGAAGATGCGCTGGAAGGCGGAGGCTTCGCTGCCGGTCGTCAGCGACGGCGTCACGCGCGGCTGCAACAGGCTGTAGCCGGCGATCACGTCCTGGGTCTTCGGATCGACCACCGGACGGTTGATCGGATGATACATCTTGCCGACGAGCTTCGTCACCGCGTCGCGCATCAGGCGCGTGTCGGAATCGAGCGTCATGACGTATTGCACGTTGTCCGGCACCGTGTTGGCGCCCTGCAGGAACGAGGTATCGCGGTCACCGCGCAGGAGCATGTTCAGCTCGTGCAGCTTGCCGCGCTTGCGCTCCCAGCCCATCCACACGCCTTCCTGCTCGTTATACAGGCGGCGGCGATGCAGCAGGTAGAAGCGGGTCTTGCCGTCATAGGCATAACGCGCCGAAAGCTGGGCGATCTCGCGCTTGGCATAGTCGAGCACGTCGGCGTCGGCGCTCGATTCCTCGTCTTTGCTGTCGGCCCAGTCGCTGACCAGCGCAAAGTAGATCTCTCCGCGCGGGTTGGCGAGGTAATGGACCTCGAGATTGCGCACCAGTTCGTCGACGTGATCGCGCTTGGAAATCAGGCACGGCACCGCAACGAGCGTGCGGGCGTCCTGAGGGATCCCCTCGAGGAACTCGTAGCCGACCAGCCGCGACGGTTTGACGAACAGCGTCACCAGCGTGTTGAACAGGCCCATCGCACCTTCCGAAGCCGGCAGCGCGAAGAGCAGCAGCATGATCAGCTTCGCGCCGTTCGGGATCTCCATCGGGCTGACGAAGGAATAGACGGCGATCATCGCCAGGATGGTCAGAAGGATGTTTGGCCCGGCGATCGCAAACCAGTCGAGCTTGCGGCTGAGGCGAATGATGCTCTGCAGCACCGACGGCCGGTAGCTGATCTTCTTTTCCAGCAGCTTGCGCTGCTTGCCGACGAGGAACGATCCGACATTCGGCTGTTGCAGCGGCGCTTCCGTCTCCGCCGCGACTTCCGCCTCGCGCACCATCTGGATGGCGATCTGCGTCACTTCGAATTCGCTGTGCCCCGAGCGGCGCGCCAGCTTTTCGATCGTGTCGCGGTACTTGTTGCGCGAGCCGAAATCGAGCGCCGCGTAGTCGGAACCTTCACGCAGTGCCGCGTCGATCTTGCTGACGCTTTCGAACCAGACGGCCCAGTCGGTGTCGTCGATCTCACGCAGGCTGCGGATGATGTTGCTCATCGTCGCGTTGCCGGACGACAGGCGGTTCTGCTCGGCGACCAGCGCGCTTTCGACGTCGCTGCCGCGTTTTTCAAGCTGTTCCTCGATCCAGCCGATGACGGCGCCCGAGGTCTGCGACCCATCGCGCATGCGGTAGAGCAGCTGCGCGACGAAGGTGTTGTCGGCCGCCAATGCCTCCGATTCCGCAAGCAGCGTGCGCGACTTTTCCGGATCGCTGAGACGAATGATCTGGTCGGCGACATCGTTGGCCTTGCGCCGCATGCCGCGCGAGCGTTCGACCCGGATGGCAATCCGGCGCAGGTTCTCGATCAGCACGAAGCGCAGGATCGAAGGCAAGGCCCAGAGTTCGCCGATCTTGAAAGTCTCGTGCTTCTGGAAGCCCTCGACCATCGCCGTGATGCTTTCACGCGTCACCGTGCTGTGGGTATGGGCAGCATAGAGCCAGGCGAGCGCCATGGTGCGCGGGATCACCGTGCCCGAAACCGAAAGCGTCGGGAGCTGGCGATAGAACCGGCGCGGGAAATCGCGTCGCACTTCTTGTATCGCCTCTTCGACGACGTGATGGTTGTCGAGCAGCCATTCGGCAGCCGGCGTGATCGTTGCGCCGGCTTCGACGTCCGCGGCCGTCGCCCGGTAGACGCGCAGGATCTCGTTCTCGTTCTCGCGATGCCGCGGACGGAACTCGAACGGGAAGAAACCCGGCAGCGAGGAGACACCCTTGGCCGCGAGATCCTCGCCGCATTGGCGGAGGTCCTCCATCGAGAAGAAGGTGGCGCGGATCGAATCGTTGTAATCGATCTGCTTCGCTTCCGGTTCGCGCGGAGAGGTGGGCGGCGTAGTTTGGAGCTGCATGGGTACGGGTTCTGAATCCAACCGGGGTTGATCGGCCCGGCCCTCGTCGGGGTGCCGGGTTGGCTGCGGACCTGAGAAATCAGGCTGAGCCGGCGCGTTGCTAGACACGGTCATGTGTCCTCCCATCCACCGTCATTTCCCGGGAAACCGGGACCTGGCGGTAACAGGCACCGCCCACGACTGGGCATCGGAGATCGCAAAGCCGGCGGCGCATTGGTTTTCAAGGCCGCGTGATGCATGAAAATGGCATTTTTTAGCCGTGGTGCCAACAGCTTGCAAGGATTGCTCATACAAGATTGGTCGATTTGCGCACAGACGAAACAGGCCGGAACAGGCCGCTGGACGCGCCCCCAATGGCACTAGGATACAGCTCTCTCAAACGCCCTCTTTCAAGCTTCATGCGGGTGGCAGACGAGGCGAAACGTGATGGGGGCGAGGAAGGTTCCCACGAATTTTCGACAAAACGTCGATCGGTCAGCCCACCTGCTCGGTAATCCACTCGCGAAACGCCAGGCTGATCGGGTTTTCGAGCTTGCCCTCGGGCACCGCGAGATAATAGCTGTTTTCCGTCTGCATCGGCCGGTCGAGCACGATCCGCAGCGTGCCGGCGGCAATCTCCTGCTCGATCAGATAGCGCGGCAGAAGCGCAAAACCGAGGCCGGCGGTCGCCGCCTCGATCACCATGGAGAACTGGTCAAAGCGGTTGCCGCGATAGGCCCCTCGCCCGTCCATGTCGTTGGCCTCGAACCATTGCGCCCAGAGTTTGGGCCGGGTGGCCAGATGCAGGAGCGGACCGGCGACCAGATCTTCCGGGGTTGCGATCGGATGGTCGGCGAGCAGGGCAGGGCTTGCGGCCGGCACGATGATCTCGCTGCAGAGATAGCTGCAGGTGGCGCGTGCCCAGACCGGCTGGCCATAATGAATGGCGAGATCGAAATTCTGCTCTTCGAAATCGAACGGCGCCGAGCGCGAGGCGATGTTGATCACCGTGTCCGGATAACGTTTGAGGAAATCGGGAAGCCGCGGCACCAGCCAGCGGCTGCCGAAGGTCGGCAACGACGCGATCGAGAGCGTCGAATCCGCCCGGGCAGACGCCATCGCCCGCACCATCAGCTCCTCGGTCTGGTTGAGCAGACGGCGCACCTCCGGCAGAAACTTCTGGCCGGCATCGGACAGGATCACCCGCTGGCGCACGCGCTCGAACAGGAGCACGCCGAGCTGGTTTTCGAGATCCTTGATCTGGCGGCTGACGGCGCTCTGGGTAAGGTTCAGCTCGGCGGCGGCCTGCGTGAAGCTGCCGTGTCGCGCCGCGCATTCGAACGCCTGCAGCGTCGTCACGTCGGGAACCAGTCTGCGGCTCAACTTCATTCCGCCCTCGCATCAACATAGTCAGAAGCAACGCAATCAATGGCCAGATCGATCGGATATGATCCGAAATGAGAATGACCTTGTCCTTCACCCATAGCGCGAGGCGAGCCCCAGTGAAAGAGAATAGTTTCGTATCCGCCGACGACATCCGCTCGGCCTTTTCCGCAGCCATGTCGGTCATGTACCGCGAAGAGGTGCCGGCTTACGGCACGCTGATGGAGCTGGTCGCCAAGGTCAACGACGATACGCTCGCCGCCGATCCCAAGCTGAAGGAGCGCCTCGACGCGACGGATACGCTCGACCGCATCTCCGAGGAACGCCACGGTGCGATCCGGCTCGGCACGCCTGCCGAACTTGCGATGATGCGCCGCGTATTCGCCGTCATGGGCATGTACCCGGTCGGCTACTATGATCTCTCGACTGCCGGCGTTCCGGTTCACTCCACCGCCTTCCGTCCGGTCGGCGACGCCGCGCTGAAGCGCAACCCGTTCCGCGTGTTCACCTCGCTGCTGCGCCTCGACCTGATCGCCGACGAAGCGCTGCGCGCCGAAGCCGACGTCATTCTGGCTGCACGCCAGATCTTCACGACGGGCGCCGTCGAACTCACGGAAAAGGCCGAGCGCGACGGTGGTCTCGACAAGGCCGATGCCGAGCGCTTCGTTTCCGAAGTACTAGAAACCTTCCGTTGGCACGACCAGGCCAATGTCAGCCCTGACATGTACAAGCGCCTGCATGACGCCCATCGCCTGATCGCCGACGTCGTCTCCTTCAAGGGCCCGCACATCAATCATCTCACGCCGCGCACGCTCGACATCGACAAGGTGCAGGCGCTGATGCCGGAATACGCGATTGCCCCGAAGGCCGTCGTCGAGGGTCCGCCGACCCGCAAGTGCCCGATCCTCTTGCGCCAGACCTCGTTCAAGGCGCTCGAAGAGGCGGTCTCCTTCAAAAACGCCGATGGCACCTGGAAGGAAGGTTCGCACACCGCCCGCTTCGGCGAGATCGAACAGCGTGGCATCGCGCTGACCCCGAAGGGCCGCGCGCTCTATGACGACTTGCTCGACGCCTCGCGCAAGATCGTTCGGCCGGCCGCCGACGGTTCCAACGCCCGCGAATACGAAGCGGCGCTTGCAGGGGCCTTCGAGCCGTTCCCGGACACCTGGGCAGGCATCCGCGAAGCCGGACTCGGCTATTTCAGCTATTCGCTGACGGAAAAAGGCCGCAAGGCTGGCATCTCTGCTGCACGCGACATCGAAGCGCTGATCGCAGCCGGCCTCGTTCAGTTCGACGCGATCGTCTACGAAGACTTCCTGCCGGTCAGCGCCGCGGGTATCTTCCAGTCGAACCTCGGTGACGGCGCCCAGCAGGACTTTGTTGCCAGCCCGAACCAGAAGCGCTTCGAGAGCGATCTCGGCGCGACCGTGCTCAACGAGTTCGATCATTATGCCGGCATCGAGCAGGCTTCGATCGAAAGCTGCCTCCGGGTCTTGACCGGCGCCATCGCTGCGGAATGATACTGATCCTATGATCGATCAACTGCACATCGACGCGCTCACTGGCATCCTTGGAGACAAGGGTGTCTTGACGCGTCCTGAAGACCTGGAAGCCTATGAGACCGGCGCGCGCTACGATCGCGGCCGGACCTCGCTCGTTCTGCGGCCGGCAACGACCGAAGAGGTCTCTGCTGCCGTCGCCTACTGCGTTGCGAACGGCATTGCGCTGATCCCGCAGTCGGGCAACACCGGGCTTGTCTCCGGTTCGACCCCGGATCAGTCGGGCGACGAAGCCATCCTCAGCCTCGACCGGCTGGCAAAGCGGTTCGAACTCGACCTCGACAACCGCTCTGTGCGGCTCGACGCCGGTTTCCGGCTGTCCGATCTCAACCGGCGGCTGGAAGAACACGGCCTGTTCTTCCCGATCGATCTCGGCGCCGACCCGCGCATCGGCGGCATGATCGCCACCAATACCGGCGGTTCGCGGTTCCTCAAATACGGCGACGTGCGCCGCAACACGCTCGGCCTCAAGGTCGTGCTTGGCGACGCGGACGGAACCGTGCTCGACCTGCAATGCGACCTGCGCAAGAACAACACCGGCGTCGACTGGAAGCAGATCTTCGTCGGCACCTCGGGCGCCTTCGGCATCGTCACCGAATGCGTGCTCAACCTCGAGCGTCTGCCGCAACAGACGGCAACCGCACTGCTGGTTCCGGCAAGCGGCGCCCATGTGCTGCCTCTGCTGCGCGCCATGGAAGAACGCCTCGGCGCTTATCTTTCGGCCTTCGAGGGCATGTCGAAGAACGCCGTAACGGCCGCCTTTGCCCATGTGCCGTCGCTGAAGAACCCGTTCCAGGGCGGTAACGTCCCTGACTACGTCATCCTCGCCGAAATCAGCCGCACCTGGGCACCGCGCGAGGGCGAGCAGTCACTCGACGCCGTGCTGGAGACGGCGCTCGCCGAGATCTGGGAGATGGAGGAGGCACCACTCGCCGATGCCTTCGTCGGCCCGCCGCACGAGATCTGGGCGCTGCGCCACGCTCTGTCCGAGGGCGTCAAGCATCTCGGCAAGCTGATCGCCTTTGACGTCTCCTTCCGAAGGGGTGACATCATGGCCTTCTGCGACCATATGAAGGCCGAAATGCCCTCGAAATTCCCTGATGTCACCGTCTGCGATTTCGGTCATATCGGCGACGGCGGTGTGCACTTCAACCTCGTCGTGCCGAAGGACAGCGACCTTCTCAAGGACGAGACGTTCGAACCGCGGCTGCGCGAGTGGGTTTTCGCAGTCGCCGTCGAGGAGTATCACGGCAGCTTCAGCGCGGAACATGCGATCGGCCGCCGCAATCAGGCCTATTACGACTTTTATACACCAGACAAACTCAAGGACATGGCCGCGGGCCTGAAGACGCTGACCTCGCCGGGAAAGCTCGGCAGCGTGCGTTTCGGATAGGCCAGAGCGAAATACTGTGTGCGGTTTTCCGCCCCATACCGCTCCATCGAATGATCTAAACCAATAAGACGGGAGTCAGACCATGAACATCGCAACCAAGAAAGTCGACGTGACCAAGGAAGCCGCAGCGCTTCTCGAAAAGATGGGCGTCGCCAAGGAACTCTACACCGGCGGCGACATGCCGTCCTTCAGCCCGGTTACCGGCGAAAAGATCGGCAACCTCAAGACGGTTTCGGCTGCTGAAGCTGCCGCCAAGATCGAAAAGGCCCATGAAGCCTTCAAGGCCTGGCGCCTGGTTCCGGCGCCGAAGCGCGGCGAACTGATCCGCCTGCTCGGCGAAGAACTGCGCGCCTTCAAGTCTGACCTTGGCCGCCTGGTTTCGATCGAAGCCGGCAAGATCACCTCGGAAGGCCTCGGCGAAGTCCAGGAAATGATCGACATCTGCGATTTCGCAGTCGGCCTTTCCCGCCAGCTCTACGGCCTGACCATCGCCACCGAGCGTCCCGGCCACCGCATGATGGAAACCTGGCACCCGCTCGGCGTCGTCGGCGTCATCTCGGCCTTCAACTTCCCGGTCGCCGTCTGGTCGTGGAACGCCGCCCTTGCCATCGTCTGCGGCAACTCCGTCGTCTGGAAGCCGTCTGAAAAGACGCCGCTCACGGCGCTTGCCTCGCAGGCGATCTTCGAGCGCGCACTCGCCCGCTTCGGCGATGCGCCGGAAGGCCTGTCGCAGGTCCTGATCGGCGACCGCACCGTCGGTGAAGTTCTCGTCGACAACCCGAAGTTACCGCTCGTTTCGGCAACCGGCTCGACCCGCATGGGCCGCGACGTCGGTCCGCGCCTTGCCAAGCGCTTCGCCCGCGCGATCCTCGAACTCGGCGGCAACAATGCCGGCATCGTCTGCCCGTCGGCCGATCTCGACATGGCGCTGCGCGCCATCGCCTTCGGCGCCATGGGCACCGCCGGCCAGCGTTGCACCACCATGCGTCGCCTGTTCGTGCATGAAAGCGTCTACGACCAGCTCGTGCCGCGCCTGAAGAAGGCCTACGGTTCGGTCTCCGTCGGTAACCCGCTCGAAACCACCGCCCTCGTTGGCCCGCTCGTCGACAAGGCCGCCTTCGACGGCATGCAGAAGGCGATCGCTGAGGCGAAGTCGCATGGTGGCACCGTCACCGGCGGCGAGCGCGTCGAGCTCGGCTACGACAACGGCTACTACGCCAAGCCCGCTCTGGTCGAAATGCCCAAGCAGGCCGGGCCGGTTCTCGAAGAAACCTTCGCGCCGATCCTCTACGTCATGAAGTACAGCGACTTCGACGCCGTCGTTGCCGATCACAATGCGGTCGCAGCCGGCCTGTCGTCCTCGATCTTCACCCGCGACATGCAGGAATCGGAACGCTTCCTCGCCGTCGACGGTTCGGATTGCGGCATCGCCAACGTCAACATCGGCACCTCGGGCGCTGAAATCGGTGGCGCCTTCGGCGGTGAGAAGGAAACCGGCGGCGGCCGCGAATCCGGTTCGGACTCGTGGAAGGCCTACATGCGCCGCGCCACCAACACGGTGAACTATTCGAAGGCTCTGCCGCTGGCGCAGGGCGTGTCGTTCGACATCGAATAATCGGCGCACCCAGGTAGGTAGAGACCATGACTATCAACCAAACGGTCAAGGAGGCGGGCTTTGAGCCCGCCTCGCGGATCTCCTCGATCGGAGTGTCCGAAATCCTCAAGATCGGCGCCCGCGCGCAAGCCATGAAGCGCGAAGGCAAGCCGGTGATCATCCTCGGTGCGGGCGAGCCGGATTTCGACACGCCCGACTTCGTCAAGGACGCCGCCTGCGAAGCGATCAAGCGCGGCGACACCAAGTACACCGCGCTCGACGGCACACCGGAGCTGAAGAAGGCGATCCGAGAGAAATTCCAACGTGAAAACGGCCTTGCCTACGAGCAAGACGAGATCACGGTTTCGACCGGCGCCAAGCAGATCCTGTTCAACGCCATGATGGCGTCGATCAACCCCGGCGACGAAGTGGTCATCCCGACGCCCTACTGGACCTCCTATTCGGATATCGTCCAGATCTGCGAAGGCAAGCCGGTGCTGATCCCCTGTGACGCCTCCTCCGGCTTCCGGCTGACGGCCGACAAGCTCGAAGCGGCAATCACACCGAAAACGCGCTGGGTGCTCTTGAATTCGCCGTCAAATCCGTCGGGTGCCGCCTATAGCGCGAGCGACTATCGGCCGCTGCTCGACGTGCTCCTCAAGCATCCGCATGTATGGCTGCTGGTCGACGACATGTACGAGCACATCGTCTATGACGGCTTCCGCTTCGTCACGCCGGCCCAGCTCGAGCCCCGGCTCAAGGACCGCACGCTGACGGTCAACGGCGTCTCCAAGGCCTATGCCATGACCGGCTGGCGCATCGGCTATGCCGGCGGCCCGCGTGACCTGATCAAGGCGATGGCCGTGGTCCAGAGCCAGGCGACCTCCTGCCCCTCCTCCGTCAGCCAGGCCGCTTCCGTTGCCGCGCTGACCGGCCCGCAGGAGTTCCTCAAGGAACGCACCGCCAGCTTCCAGCGCCGCCGCGATCTCGTCGTCAATGGCCTCAACGCCATCGATGGTCTCGATTGCCGCGTTCCGGAAGGTGCTTTCTACACCTTCTCCGGCTGCGCCGGCATGCTCGGCAAGGTCACGCCGTCGGGCAAGACGATCGCAACGGATACGGACTTCTGCGCCTACCTGCTCGACGACGCCCATGTCGCCGTCGTTCCGGGCTCGGCCTTCGGTCTCTCGCCGTTCTTCCGCATCTCCTATGCGACCTCTGAAGCGGAACTGAAGGAAGCGCTGAAGCGCATCGCAGACGCCTGCGCGCGGCTTTCGTGACGAACTCCGGACGGCGCCTCGGCGCCGTCCGCCCTCAAAACGTCGGCGGCGTACAAGCGCTGATCACTTCGCAGGGCACCGGCCCGACGCAGCGAAAACGATGCGGCCGCCGGCTTTCAAAATAATAGGCATCCCCCGGTCCCAGGATCCGCCGCTCATCGTCGACGGTGACCTCGATACGGCCCGACAACACGATGCCCCCCTCCTCGCCGTCATGCACCAGCGGCACCTTTCCGGTATCGGCGCCCGGCTGATAGACCTCCTTCAGGATCTGCAGGCTGCGGCCGAAGAGATTTTCGCCGATCTGCCGGTAGGAGATCGGCCCCTTGCCGATCTCGACCAGTTCCTCCGCCGCATAGAACGCCTTGCGCGGCTTCTCCGGCTCGAAGGAGAAGAACTCCGCAAGCCCGATCGGAATGCCGTCGAGAATACGCTTCAGCGCACCGACGGAAGGATTGGAGGCGTTCGACTCGATCAGCGAGATCGTCGAATTGGTGACGCCGGCGCGCTTGGCCAGTTCGCGCTGCGACAGAGTGTGCATCAGGCGGAGATGACGAAGCCGGTTTCCGATATCGACGGTCATATGATCCGAACCCTTGGTGTTCAGGTTGTTCGAAATAGCGCAAACACGCTGAAACAGCGTGATGTATTTCAATGACTTAACTGACAGCAGAAAAGGACTTGTTTGGCAAATCAAATCATGGCGTCAATCGCCAACCTCAGGAGGATGCCATGAACCAGCACACCAAACCCAACGCCCCCGTTCTCGACAGCTATTGGATGCCGTTTACCGCCAACCGGCAGTTCAAGCAGGCCCCGCGCCTGCTGGCCTCGGCCGAGGGCATGCACTACACCAGCACCGATGGCCGCACGATCCTCGACGGTACCGCCGGGCTCTGGTGTGTGAATGCCGGCCATGGCCGCCGCCAAATCGCCGCTGCCGTCGAGCGCCAGCTCTCGACGATGGATTTCGCCCCCTCCTTCCAGATGGGCCACCCGATCGCCTTCGACTTCGCCGAGCGCCTCGCCGAAATCGCTCCGGGGCCTGAAGGACAGAAGCTCGACCGCGTGTTCTTCACCGGCTCCGGTTCGGAATCGGTCGACACGGCGCTCAAGATCGCGATCGCCTACCAGCGTGCGATCGGCCAGGGCACCCGCACGCGCCTCATCGGCCGCGAGCGCGGTTATCACGGTGTCGGCTTCGGCGGCATTTCGGTCGGCGGTATCCTCAACAACCGCCGCGTCTTCCCGCAGCTTCCCGGTTCCGACCACCTGCGCCACACTCATGACCCCGCCAAGAACGCCTTCGTCAAGGGCCAGCCCGAGCACGGCGTCGAGCTTGCCGACGATCTCGAGCGGCTGGTGGCGCTGCACGGCGCCGAGACCATCGCCGCCTGCATCGTCGAGCCGGTCGCCGGCTCGACCGGCGTGCTCATCCCCCCGAAGGGCTATCTCGAGCGCCTGCGCGCCATCTGCGACAAGCACGGCATCCTCCTGATCTTCGACGAGGTCATCACCGGCTTCGGCCGCCTGGGCGCAGCCTTCGCGACCGACTTCTTCGGCGTGACCCCCGACATGGTGACGGCGGCCAAGGGCCTCACCAACGGCGCGATCCCGATGGGCGCGGTCTTTGCCAGCCGCAAGGTGCATGACGCGCTGATGCACGGTCCGGAAAACGCGATCGAGCTTTTCCACGGCTACACCTACTCCGGCCATCCGGCCGCCTGCGCCGCCGGTATCGCGACGCTTGACATCTACCGCGACGAGGGCCTGATGACCCGCGCCGTCGAGCTCCAGGACGCCTGGCACGATGCCATGCATTCGCTGAAGGGCCTGCCCAACGTCATCGATATCCGCACGATCGGCCTGATCGCCGGCATTGAGCTGCAGTCGCGCGACGGCGCAATCGGTGCCCGCGCCTACGACGTCTTTGTTGATTGCTTCGAGAAGGGTCTGCTGATCCGCGTCACCGGCGACATCATCGCCTTCTCGCCGCCGTTGATCGCCGAAGAGAAGCACTTTGGCGAGATCGTCTCGATCCTTGGCGACGCTCTGAAGCGCGCCAAGTAAGTCGAAACGCCGCAAATCAAAACAATGCCGCTGCCGAAGATCTCGGCGGCGGCGTTGTCATTTCAGGTACAGTGCTGAATCCGGCTAACGTCTCGACAGAAGAGCCGCACCCTAGCGGATCAACAGCGCCCGGAAATCGTTGACGTTCGTTCCGGTCGGGCCCAATACGAACAGATCGCCGCTCGCCGAAAAGGCCGACCAGGCGTCGTGACGGGCGAGATGGAGCCGCGGGTCGAAACCTGCCGCCCGCATGCGCGCGATGCTCTGCCCATCCGCAAAGGCGCCGGCATTGTCTTCCGAACCGTCGATGCCATCCGTATCGGCGGCAAGTGCATCGATGCCTGCAACACCATCGATGTCGAGCGCCAGCGACAGCAGGAATTCGCTGTTGCGCCCGCCCTTGCCATAGTCCTCGCCGGAGATCGTCACCGTCGTTTCGCCGCCGGATAAAAGCACGACCGGCTTGGCGAAGGGACGATTCCTCAGCGCCACTTCGCGAGCAAGGGCTGCATGCATGCGACCGATGTCGCGTGCTTCGCCTTCGATCGCATCGGAGAGGATATGCGCCTCAATGCCCAGTTCCCGCGCCTTGGCCGCGGCCGCTTCCAATGAGACGCTTGCCGAGGCGATGACGTGGCACACATGCCCGGCAAACCGCGCATCATCGGGGGCAGGCGCTGATGCTGCCTCCGAGCGCAGATGGGCGATGACAGCATCCGGCAGTTCCATTCGGTAGCGGGCGACGATGTCGAGTGCTTCCACCGCTGTGCTACGATCCGGAACGGTCGGCCCCGAGGCGACGAAGGCCGGGGTATCGCCTGGTACGTCCGAAACGACGAGACTGACGACACGAGCCGGGAAGGCGGCGGCAGCGAGGCGACCGCCCTTGATGCGCGAGACGTGCTTGCGCACGACGTTCATCGCCGAGATCGGCGCGCCAGAGGCCAGCAGCGCTTTGTTGACGGCGATCTCGTCAGCGAGGGTCAAGCCTTCAGGCGGCGCCGGCAGCAGGGCCGAGCCGCCACCGGAGATCAGCGCAATGACGAGGTCGTCCGCCGTCAGACCTGCAACCGCCTTCAGCAAGACATCCGACGCGGCAAGCCCCGCCTCATCCGGCACCGGATGGGCCGACTGCAGCACCGTGATTATCGCGCAATGTTCGATCGGTCCATGGCGCGCCACCACCGTGCCGGAGAAGGGATGCTTCCAGAGTTTCTCGAAAGCGGCTGCCATCTGGCTTGCCGCCTTGCCGGCGCCGACCACCACGGTCCGCCCTTTCGGCGGCTCGGGCAGATGCGCCTTGATCGCCTCATAGGGATCGGCGGCCCGCACGGCGGCCTCGAAGAGCTCTGTCAGGAAGGGACGCGCTTCGACCATCGCTGCCACTCAGCCGGCAATTTCGAGGTCGTAGACGAAGATGCCGGCAATGCCGCCTTCGGCGGCCGCCACGATCTTGGCGCCGGTCCTGCGGTACTCCTCGTCCTCCAGATAGGCGTCGCGCGCGGCCGCATCGGTGAAGTCGACGATGAAGCCTTCGCCAAAGCCCTTGTCCATGCCCACTTCCGGGCTGACGTTGCTGCCAATATGGGCCGCCATGAAGCCGGGTAGCCGGGACTTCAGCGCGGATATCTCGGCAAAAATCGCCGCCTTCTCGCCACGTGTGATTTCAGGGCGGAAGCGGATAAAGACGCAGTGGCGGATCATGGAGGACCTCAACGGATATCGGCGCGGGCGCGCGGGCGGCTGTCGTTGCGTTCGTGGGCGAAGATCGCCGGCGGCAGGGGTTGGCGCTCACGGATGATATCGGCGCCCTTCTCACCCATCATGATCGTCGGCCCATTGGTGTTGCAAGAGGGAACGCGCGGCATCACCGAGCTGTCGCAGACGCGAAGGCCTTCGAGCCCTCGCACTTTCAAGTCCAGCCCGACTACGGCCGAGGCATCCGTCCCCATCTTGCAGGTGCCGACAGGGTGATGATCGGTCTTGGCGTTGGCGCAGCCGTATTCGAAGAACTGCTCGTCGCTCATGACCGAGTTGCCCGGCAGGCGCTCCGCCAGAACGAAGGGCTTCAGTGCCGCCTGCTGCATGATCTCGCGGGCGATCTTCAAGCCCTCGATCGACATCTTGCGGTCGTGCGGATCTTCCCAGTAGTTGGGGTCGATCAGCGGTGCTGCCGCCGCATCGGAAGACGAGAGCCGCACCGTGCCGCGCGAGCGCGGATGCAGATAGGCGGAATTCAGCGTCACGCCGGCATTCTTCAGCTTCTCGACGCCCGCCTCGATGCCGGAGCCGAGACCGAGATGAAACTGGATATCCGGCGAACGGGCGTTCGGATCGGCGTACCAGAAACCGCCGGTCTCAAACAGCGAGGACGCCACCGGGCCTGAGCGGAAGAGCACATACTGCAATCCAGCCCATAGCGTACGATGGAGTTTCGCTACACCGTCATAAGTGTGGTCGCCGGTGCATTCCGAGATCACGAAGAGATCGAGATGATCCTGCAGATTGCCGCCGACGCCGGGCAAGTCGTGTTTCACCGAGACGCCCACCGATTTCAAGTGATCGGCCGGCCCGATGCCGGACTGCAAAAGCAGCTTCGGCGAACCGATGGCGCCGGAGGTTACGAGCACCTCGCGATCCGCCCGGATGATCTCGCTGCCCTTGGCCGAGACGACTTCGACGCCGACGGCGCGAGTGCCTTCGAGCACGATCCGCGCCACGCGCGCGCCGGTGCGGACCGTCAGATTGCGGCGGTCCTTGATCGGCGAGAGATAGGCGAGCGACGCACTCGACCGGCGGCGGTTGCGCTGGGTGAGCTGGTAGAAGCCGACACCCGCCTGCTGGCGGCCGTTGAAATCGTGATTGTAAGGAATGCCGAGTTCCTGTCCGGCGCGGATATAGGCGTCGCAGATCGGCAGCGCCGCCGTGGGCATCGAGACACCGAGCGGTCCGCCATAGGCATGGTAGTCGTCGGCAAAGCGCTGGTTGTCTTCCGAGCGTTTGAAATAGGGAAGCACGCTGCGATAGTCCCAGCCGGTGCAGCCGTCCTCGGAGGCCCAGAGGTCGTAGTCGGCAGCGTTGCCACGGGTATAGAGCTGGGCATTGATCGACGAGCCGCCGCCGATCACCTTGGCCTGAGTGTAACGCAGCACCCTGCCCTTCATGTGCTTCTGCGGCACGGTCTCCCAGCCCCAGCTGGCGACGCCCTTGGTCATTTTGGCAAAGCCCGCCGGCATGTGGAACAGCGGGTTCCAGTCGCCGCCACCGGCTTCCAGCAGCAGCACGCGAACCGATGGATCCTCGGAGAGGCGATTGGCGAGAACGCAGCCGGCCGGACCGGCGCCGGTGATGATGTAGTCGTAGCTCATTCCCTGTCTTCCCTCCGCCGTCATCTATTTGGAACGTTCCAAATTTTCGACGTGTTCAACTCAAACCCTGCCCGCTTGCCAGCCTCAAAAGTCCTGCCTGTTCCTAGAGACGGCCGATCGACAGCCCGCCATCCGCCTGGATGACCGAGCCGGTGGCAAAGGCGAATTTGCCGCCGGCAAGCCCGGCCGCGATATTGCCGATATCGTCGGGCTCGCCCCAGCGCCGCATCGGCACCAGTCCGCCATCAATCAAGCCATCGTATTTCGCCGAGACGCCGGCGGTCATGTCGGAGCGAATGATGCCCGGACGGATCTCGAAAACCGAGATGCCGGTATTGGCAAGCCGAAGCGCCAGCCCCTGGCTGAAGGCGGCAAGCCCGGCCTTGGTCATGCAATAGTCGAGCCGCTCCGGCGAGGTCATCGTCGCCGAAACCGAGGTGATGTTGATGATCGAGCGCGGCGTCCGGTCTGCCGGGTCGGTCAGCATCGAAACGAGCACGGCCTGGGTGAAGAACACCGTACCGCGCAGATTGGTGGCGACGATCGTGTCGAAATTTTCCGGCAGCATATCGAGGAAGTCACCCCGCACCACCGAGGCAATACCAGCATTGTTGACGAGGCAGCGGATCGGGCCGAGCTCGGCGCGGACGCGCTCGACCGTCGCCGCATGACCGCCGACATCGGCCAGATTCGCCTCGATGTAGATGGCCCGTCCATGCTCACCGGATAGTTCCGATAGCGTCTGGGCGGTCGTCGCGTCTGCCGCACCCAGGCCGGTAAGCGCAATGTCGAAGCCCTCGCGGGCGAGCGCGCGGGCGACGCCGAGACCGATGCCGCGGCGGCCGCCGGTGACGATGGCGACGGGACGCGTCGATGACGTCATGATCGGATCTCCTTCGCAAGGATATGGTCGGCGACCCTGAGCGCCTGGGCAGCAACCGTCAGCGCCGGATTGACGGCCGCCGATGTCGGCAGGCAGCCGGCGTCGACGACAAAGAGGTTGGGATGGTCGAAGGCGCGGCAATAGACGTCGAGCGGCGCGTCCTTCGGGTCTTTGCCCATCCGCACCGTCCCGCACTGATGCGACGGCGTGCGCTTGTCGAAGGGCTGAGAGAGCACGATCGGATAGCCGGCCGCCTTGAAGTGCGCGCGCATTTTCGCTTCAAGACTCGAAAGCGCCTCCATGTTAGAGCGCCGCCACTGCATGATGATGCCCTTGCCGTCGACCATGATGCGGCTTTCCGGGTTCGGCAGGTCCTCCGTCATCATGTACCAGTCGATCGCATGGCCGGCCATGAGGTCGAAGGCGAAGCGTGGGCCCCAGACCGGCGCATTGGCCTTCAGGATGTCGCCGTTGATCTTGCCGAGAAGCTGGACGTTGCCGAGCGGCAGACCGTCCCGGCCGCCGGTCAGGTAGTAGTCGTTCAGCATCAGCGTTTTCTGGTAGATGCTGTCGTTGCGCTTGAACGGGTTGATTGCCAGCATGGCGCTGCAATTGTGGTTCATGAAGTTGCGGCCGACCTGGTCGGAGGCGTTGGCAAGCCCTTTGCCGTCGCCGGAGCGCAACAGGATGGCAGCGGAATTGATCGCGCCGGCCGACAGGATCACCAGCTTCGGCGACAGCTTCTTCTTCTCGCCCCTGTGCGTGTAGTGGATCGCCTCGATCCGTCCGCCCGGGCCTGCCTCCAGCGTGTCGACATGCGCCGACGTGATCAGCTCGATGTTCGGATCCTTCAGCGCGACGGCGAGCGATGCGGTCTCGGCATCCTTCTTGCCGTTGCCGGTGTTCGGGAACCCGTCCCAGGGCGTGCGCCCGCCGGCAAGCCACGTGTCGATGTCAACGCCGAGCGGCAAGGTCGCCGGATGTAGCCCCTGCGCCTTCAACTCGGCACGGGCACGGGCGATGGCCGGCTCATCCGGCACCGGGCCGAAAGCATACGGGGAGCTATGGAACGGTTCCGTCGGGTCGTCCCCCAGTTCGCCGCGCACCTCGAACAGCTGCTCGGCCTTGCCGTACCACGGTTCCAGCTCTTCATAGGGGAAGGGCCAGGCTGGCGAAACACCTCCGAGATGCTGCATCTCGGTGAAATCCTCGGCCCGGTAGCGCAAAAGCACCGCGCCGAAGAGCTTGGAATTGCCGCCGACGAAATAGAAGTTGCCCGGATTGAACGCGGTCCCGTCGGGCTCGCGCCACATCTCCTTCGGTCGGAAATGGCCCTTGACGAAGATCGAACTGTAGCTGCGCGCCTCCGGCGTGTCGGGCAGGCGCTCGCCACGCTCGAGGATGGCGATGCGGGCACCGGAGCCGGCAAGCCCCGCCGCAAGCGTGGAGCCGCCGATCCCCGACCCGATGATGACGATGTCCGGCTGCTCCTGCATGATCGGTTACGCGATCCGCTGCTGGCTCTGCGGGTCGAAGAACACCGCCTTGTCGAGGTTGAAGGCAAGCCGCGACGTTTGGCCGGCCGCGATGCGGGCATCGGCCCTCAGCCGGGCAACGATTTCCTTGCCGCCGAGACGGGTGACCGCAAAGGTGTCGGAACCGGCCGGCTCGACCACTTCGATCAGGCATTCGCCCTCGGCAACCACCTTGGCATTGCGGTCGGCGCCATCAGGATCGGTCAGCGCTTCCGGGCGGATGCCGAAGACGACATCCTTGCCAGCATAGGCCGACAGCGCGCCGTTCGCCTGCGGCACCGCCAGCTTCAGCGGTTCGGCATTCGGGCGCGCCAGCGCAACCGCGATATCGGAGCCGCTCTTCTCGATGCGCGCGGTCAGGAGGTTCATCGCCGGCGAGCCCATGAAGTCAGCGACGAACATGTTGGACGGGTTGTTGTAGATCTCGGCCGGCGTGCCGAACTGCTGCAGCACGCCGTCCTTCAGAACGGCGATCTTCGTCGCCAGCGTCATCGCCTCGATCTGGTCATGGGTCACGTAGACGATCGTCGTTTTCATGCGGTTATGCAGCCGCTTGATCTCGGTGCGCATGTCGACGCGCAGCTTGGCATCGAGGTTGGACAATGGCTCGTCGAACAGAAAGACCTGCGGGTTACGCACCAGCGCCCGGCCCATGGCGACGCGCTGGCGCTGACCACCGGAGAGCTGGCTCGGCTTGCGGTCGAGCAGATGGCCGATCTGCAGCATGTCCGCCACCTGCTTGATCGCCTTATCGCGCTCGTCCTTCGGCACGCCGCGGATTTCCATGCCGAAGGCGATGTTTCCGGCGACCGTCATGTTCGGGTAGAGCGCGTAGGACTGGAACACCATGGCGATATCGCGCTTCGACGGGTGCAGGTCGGCGACCGAGCGGCCGTTGATGGCGATCTCGCCCGAGGTGATCGGCTCAAGCCCGGCAATCGTGTTGAGAAGCGTGGACTTGCCGCAGCCCGAGGGGCCGACGAGCACCAGGAAGCCGCCCTTTTCGATCTCCAGGTTGATGTCCTTCAGGATCTCAAGCGAGCCATAGGATTTGCGCAGGTTGCTGATTTTCAAGAAAGACATGAGCTTATCCTTTCACGGCGCCCGACATCAGGCCGCGAACGAAGTAGCGGCCGGACACGATGTAGACGATGAGCGTTGGCAGGGCGGCGAGGATCGCGCCCGCGAAGTGAACGTTGTATTCCTTGACGCCTGTCGAGGACGAAACGAGGTTGTTGAGCGCGACCGTCATCGGCGTCGAATAGGGGCCGGAGAAGGACGCGCCGAACAGGAAGTCGTTCCAGATGTTGGTGAACTGCCAGATGACGGAGACAACGATAATCGGGCCGGACGACGGCAGCAGGATGCGCCAGAAGATCTGGAAGAAGCTGGCCCCGTCGATCTGCGCCGCGCGCACCAGCTCGGTCGGGAACGCCTCGTAGTAGTTGCGGAAATAGAGCGTCGTGAAGCCGAGGCCGTAGATCACATGGACGAAGATCAGGCCCCAGATCGAACCGGCGAGCCCGAGAATGCCGAGAATGCGCGCCATCGGGATCAGCACGATCTGGAACGGGATGAAGCAGGAGAGCAGCAGCATGGCAAAGAAGATGTTGGCACCGGGAAAGCGCCACTTCGTCAGCACGTAGCCATTGAGCGCGCCGATGATCGTCGAGATCGCCACGGCCGGCACGACCATCAGGATCGAGTTGATGAAGAAGGGCTTGAGACCCGTCGGCTGCACGCCGATCTGCGCCGTCGACCAGGCTTGAAGCCAGGGTTCGAGCGTAAAGGTCTGCGGCAGGTTGAGCATGCCGCCCTGGCGGATCTCGTCGAGCGGCTTCACCGAGTTCACCAGCATCACATAGAGCGGCAGCAGCGAATAGAGCGCAAAGAGGATCAGCGCGATGTAGATCAACGCGCGGGTGAGGCGGTTGTGCGAGATGATGTTGTCTGGGCTCGGAGCGCTCATCAGCGTCTTGCTCCCCGGATTTCCGAATAGAGATAAGGAACGATGATCGAGAAGATCATCACCAGCATGATGATCGCCGAGGACGCGCCGATGCCCATCTGGTTGCGGGTGAAGGTGTAGGAATACATGAAGGTCGCGGGCAGCTCGGTCGCCTGCCCCGGCCCACCGCCGGTGAGCGCGATGATCAGGTCGTAGGCCTTGATCGCCAGATGCGCGAGCACGACGAAGGCGGAGAGGAACACCGGCCGCATCAAGGGAATGATGATCCGGCGATAGATCGTCGAGGTCTTGGCGCCGTCGATCTGGGCGGCCTTGATGATCTCGTTGTCGACGCCGCGAAGGCCCGCCAGGAACATCGCCATGATGAAGCCGGTCGACTGCCAGACGGCGGCGATGACGACGCAATAGATCGCGTAGTTGCGATCCTTGATCCAGTTGAACGAGAAGCTCTCCCAGCCCCAGAGGTGCATGGTGTTCTCAAGCCCGATGCCCGGATCGAGGAACCATTTCCAGGCCGTGCCGGTCACGATGAAGGAAAGCGCCATCGGATAGAGATAGATCGGCCGCAGGAAGCCTTCAGCGCGGATCTTCTGGTCGAGCAGGATCGCCAGCCCGAGGCCAAGCACCGAGCAGATGGCGATATAGAGCGCGGCGAAGATCGCCAGGTTGCTCACCGCCCGCCACCAATGTGGCAGCGCCCACAGCTTCGTATAGTTGCTTAAACCGACGAAATTGTAGGACGGCAGCATCTTGCTGTCCGTCATCGACAGAAAGCCGGTATAGGCAATGAAACCATAGACAAAGATCAGGACGATGAGGAAGCTCGGGGCAAGCACCAGCTTCGGTATCAGGTCCTGCAGGCGACTGCGGCTATCCATGAACGTTCACCACTTCTGGCGCGGCCGTCGGGCACAACCCTGATATCGGCATCCGCGCGAGGTTCTGGGTATCAAAGCGCCCCTCCCCGCGTCCTATTGGCCACGGTGGTTCGACGGCGCTTGCATGTCGGAATGGGGTGCCCGGGGCGCCTAGCAGCGCCGCGTGTCTCGCAAGACATGCTAAGGTCGCTGCAACACCTAAGTTGCTGCATAATTTTGTCCTTTAATCCATGCGGATCTAAGGAATTATGCAGTACGCGCCCCGGAGCGAGCCCGTTACTTCGCGGCCTCGACGGCCGAGACCAGTTCCTTGACGGCCTCTTCGGACGTCAGTTCGCCGTTGAACTCACGCGTCACGACGTCGTAGATCGCGTTCTTGACGGCAGCCGGATTGGCATGGCCATGGGCCATGGAGCCGAAGAGCTTGCCGTTGGTGTTGGCTTCCGCCAGATCCTTGATGCCCTTCTTGCCGCAGGCGTCGAAGTCCGTATCCGGAACGTCGGTGCGGGCCGGGACCGAGCCCTTGACGACGTTAAAGGCCGACTGGAAGGTCGGGCTTTCGATCGCCGAAGCCATGGCGAGCTGGGCCGGAACCTTGTCGTCGGCAACCTTGAACATCGCGAACTGGTCGGAGTTGAAGGTCACGGAGCCTTGCGTGCCCGGGAAGCGCATGCAGACGAAATCGGTGCCCGGCACCTTCTTCGCCTTCAGGAACTCGCCCTTGGCCCAGTCGCCCATGAACTGCAGGCCGGCCTTGTTCTCGATGACCATGGCGGAAGCGAGGTTCCAGTCACGGCCCGAGAAGTTGTCGTCGACATAGGAGCGCAGCTTCGTCATGCGGTCGAAGGCTTCCTTCATCTTGTCGCCGCCGAGCGCTGCCGGGTCGAGGTCGATGAAAGCCTGCTTGTAGAAGTCGGTGCCCAGTGAAAGCACGACGGCGTCGAAGATCGTCGAATCCTGCCACGGCTGACCACCATGGGCGATCGGCGTGATGCCCTGAGCCTTGAAGTTGTCGAGTAGGGCAACCAGTTCGTCCCAGTTGGTCGGTTCCTTGCCGCCTGCCTTGTCGAGGGCAGCCTTGTTGATCCAGACCCAGTTGGTCGAATGCACGTTGACCGGTGCTGCGATCCAGTGGCCGTCATACTTCGAGAACTGCTGCAGGGCGGTCGGGATCACCTTGTCCCACCCTTCCTTGGAAGCGGTCTCGTCGAGGTTGCCGAGTGCGCCTTCCTTGGCCCAGTCGAGAATGTCGAAGCCGAGCATCTGCACGGCGGTCGGAGCGTTGCCTGCGGTGACGCGCGCGCGCAGCACCGTCATGGCTTCCGTACCGCCACCGCCGGCGACCGGCATGTCGGTCCAGGTGATGCCCTTGCTTTCCAGATCCTTCTTCAGAACGTCGAGTGCGGCGGCTTCGCCACCGGATGTCCACCAGTGCAGAACTTCCACATTTTCGGCTGCGCGCGCGGCGGTGGCCGCCATCATCAGCGCCACAACGGCCGTCGTCGTCATCAACTTGCGCATCGTTTTCCTCCCGTTTGCAAGTTAACGAGGCGGAACCTCCTCCACCCCGGAATTCGCGCCGCTTAAGCCAGCGGCTGGCCATTTAAAACGTTATAAATTCAGCAAGTCAAGCATTCCGCCATTTTGTACTTTAGCACCTTCGGAACCGTTTGAATTTACTGAATTATATAGCTCACATTAGCTATTGCAGCGCAGCAATCCATGCCGCGATGCGAGATTTAAAACGTTTTCATGATTCGATTGCCTAAGCGTTCGCGCCACGTTACAAAACCCGCTCTTGCCCGCTCTCAGGATGACTAGCATTGGCCGATCCCTCCAAGCCCGCCCACCACGAAGACAGCGGCGCCACCGCCAAGCGCGGCAAGCCGACCCTTCGCACGATCGCGGAAATCACCGGCCTTGCGGTCACCACCGTCTCGCGCGCGCTCTCCGATGCGCCGCAGATCTCCATCGAGACCCGAAAGCGGGTGCGCGAGGTCGCCGACGAGATCGGCTATTCGCCCGACCGGGCCGCCCAGCGCCTGAAGACCGGCCGCACCAATGTCATCGGCGTGCTGCTCGATCCGCACGAAGAAATTCTCGGCTACGGCACCTCGATCATGAGCGGCATCGCCAAGGCGCTGCAGGGCACCGCCTACCACCTGATCGTCATGCCGAATTTCCTGAACTCGACCAATGTCGAAGCGGTCAACTACATCACCCGCAACGCGATGGCCGATGGCCTGATCTTCTCGCGCACGGAACCGCTCGATCCCCGCGTCCGATTGCTGTCCGATCTCGGCTTTCCCTTCGTCACCCATGGGCGTACGGAGCTTTCCACCCCACATCCCTATGTCGACTACGACAACTTCACCTTCTCCTACCAGGCGACGAAGCGCCTGATCGCCAAGGGCAGGCGCAAGCCCGCGCTGATCAGCGGGCCGGCGGACTTCACGTTTGCCGGCCATCTGCAGCACGGCTTCATGACCGCCGTGCGCGAGGCCGGCTGCGCCTACGAAATCCTCTCCGGCATCGACCTCGACAGCCCCGCCGGCGCGATCCGCGACCGTGTGCGCCAGCGCTATGCCGAGCCCGATCCGCCGGATAGTTTCATGTGCGGCGGCGAGGTCTGTGCGCTGGCGACCATCACCGGCATGAGCGATTGCGGCCTGACGCTCGGCCGCGAATACGACATCGTCGCCAAGCAGACCTCGCATCTGCTGAGTGCCATCCAGCCGCAGGTCGAAACGATCTACGAGGACCTGACGGCGACCGGCGAGGACATGGGCCGGGTGCTTCTGCAGAAGATCGGCGGCGAGAGCGACATCAGCAAGCTGCAGCTGCTGCTCTGTCCGCAGATCCCATCGAGCTTCGGCACGGCCGGCTGAGCGGGCGAACACGGCGCGCAGGACGGCGTCGCGTGACGCTGCCTCCTGCCCCATTGTTCCCCCCGTCGTCCGCATGTCCTCTCCTCCCTTGTTTCAGCCTTAGCGCGGCATCCACCAGCCGGTGCGCGGCCCCATATGCATGTTGAGCGTCTTCGTCTCGGTGTAGTCCTCGACCGAATGCCGGCCGAGTTCACGGCCGAGGCCGGACTGGCGGTAGCCGCCAAAGGGCAGTTCCGACGCACCGTCCATGAAGGTGTTCATCCAGATGGTGCCAGCACGCACGCGGCGGCCGATCGTCAGGCAGGTGTCGAAGTCCCGGCTCCAGACGCCGGCCGAAAGGCCGTAGTCGATCGCATTGGCGATGCGGATCGCCTCCTCGGTCGTCTCGAAGGTCAAAACGGAAAGAACCGGCCCGAACACTTCTTCCCGCGCCACTGCCATGTCCGGCCGCACGGAAGAAAGGATCGTCGGCGCCATGAACTGGCCCATGCCGAGATCGAGCGCCGTGCCGCCATGAGCGACCGCGGCGCCGTCCTTGGACGCGGCAGAAACATAGCTGGCAATCTTCTCCAGATGCTGGGGCGTGATGATCGCGCCCACCTGGGTTTCCGGATCAAGCGGATCGCCGACCTTGACCTTGGCCGAGAGCTCGGCAATGCGGCGCGTCACCTCGTCGGCGATATCGCGATGCAGGATCAGCCGCGAGCCGGCATTGCAGCATTCGCCGGCATTGAAGTAGGCGCCGAACACTGCGGCATCGATGAACTCATCGAGATTGGCGTCCGGGAAGACGATCTGCGGGTTCTTGCCGCCGAGTTCCAGCGAGACCTTCTTCAGCGTCTGTGCAGCATTGGCCATGGTCAGGCGGCCAACACCGGTCGAGCCGGTGAAGGACACCATGTCGACATCAGGATGCGTCGTCATCGGCGCGCCGACCTCCGGCCCCGTGCCGGTGATGATGTTGACGACACCGGCGGGGACGCCGGCGGCTTCGAGGATCTCGCCGAGCAGCAGCGTCGAGGCCGAGGTCAGTTCCGACGGCTTGACCACCGTGGTGCAGCCCGCGGCAAGTGCGAAGGGCAGCTTCTGGCTGACGATCAGGAACGGGAAATTCCAGGGCGTGATGATCGAGACGACGCCGATCGCCTCGCGCAAGACGACGCCAAGCGTGCCGTCGCCGAGTGTGTTGTAGCTCTCGCCATGCAGGTCGCGAGCAAGGGCCGCCGCATAACGCCAGATATCGGCGGCACCGCCGAGTTCGCCCTTGGCCTGGCTGATCGGCTTGCCGGATTCGATCGCATCGAGATAGGCAAGTTCGTCGGCACGCTCGGCAATGACGTCGGCGGCACGCAGCAGTACCAGCGACCGCTGGGATGCGGTCATGCGTGGCCAGTCGCCTTCGTCGAAAGCGCGGCGGGCAGCGGCAATCGCCTTTTCGGCGTCGGCCTTGGTGCCCGCCTGATAGCGGCTCACGACAACACCATGGCCCGGCGCCACGCGCTCGATCGTGCGCCCTTCGGCGCTATCCACCCACTTGCCGTCGATCAGCATCTGGAAGGCGCGAACCTTGTGGCCTTCGATCGGCTTGGGCTTCACGAGCACGGTCATTACCATTCTCCCTTGAATTGAGCTTCACGCTTCTCGGTGAAGGCGGCGACGCCTTCCTTAAGATCACCGGTCTTGGCGACGAGGATCGAGCCGAGTGCCTCGACCGCAGATCCGTTGTCTTCGCCATTCGCCGAAGCGAGCATCAGTTTCGAAATCTCGAGCGCCGCAGGCCCGCGTTTGGCGACACGCGCTGCGTAGTCGCGGGCGGCGGCAAGCACCGTTCCGGTCTCGACGACGGCGTCGACCAAACCTTCAGTGCGGGCAGCCTCGGCGGTGAACATCTCGCCGCCAAGAACCATGCGCCTGACGATCTGGGCGCCGAAGCGTGAGACGAGACGCTGCGTGCCCGACCAGCCGGGCACCATGCCAAGGCTCGTCTCCGGCAAGCCGATCTTGATCTGCGCCTCGGCCAGCCGGATATCGGCGGCCGCCGCAAGCTCCAGCCCGCCGCCGAGCGCGTGGCCGTTGAGGGCCGCAATGACAGGCATGCGCAGGGTCGCCAGCCGCTCGAACACGCGGTGACCGAAACGCACCCAGTCATGCCCGAATTCAGGCGCATCCATGCCGCCCCACGCCTTGATGTCGCCACCGGCCGAAAACGCCTTGCCCTCGCCGGTGAGGATGACGACGCGCACGTTGCGGTCAGCTTCGACCGTGTCGCAGGCGGATGCCAGCGCCTTCAGCATGTCGATGTCGAAGGCGTTGAGCTTGTCCGGACGGGCAACCGTCATGGTCGCGATCGGCCCATCGACCTCGATGCGAATACGACCTTCAGCCACGACCGCCTCCCTGAAGCCGGCGCGCCGGCTTTTTCGGCAGCTCCAATCCGATCAACGCCTCCTGGAACAGCGCTGCGTCCATCGTCTTCAGCCTGTCGGAAACGATCAGCGGGAATTCCGACTGGTCGAGGATTTGCGTCTGCAGATCAACGCCAGGCGCGATCTCGGTCAGCATCACGCCCTCGGGCGTCAGCTTCATTACGCAGCGTTCGGTCACATAGGTGATGTCCTGGCCCTGCTCGATACCGCGACGGCCGGAGAAGGTGACGTGCTCGACTTCGTTGACCAGCTTCTTCAGCTTGCCTTCCTTCTCGATCACCAGCCTGCCGTCGGCGATAGAAAGCTTGGCGCCGGCATTGAACATGCCGGAAAAGACGATCTTCTTTGCCCGTGCGGTGATGTCGACGAAGCCGCCGGCACCGGCCGTCACATGCGGGCGGAAGGAGAGTTTCGATACGTTGACCGAGCCATGGCGGTCGATCTCAAGGAAGGAAAGCAGCGAGGCATCGAAGCCCGCACCCTGGAAGTAGGTGAACTGGTAGGGAGAGGGCATGAAGGCATCGGCATTGGAAGCGCAGCCGAAGGCAAAGTCGAGAAGCGGCACGCCGCCGACGGCACCCTGCTCGATCACCCAGGTGACGGCACCATGCAGCCCTTCTTCGAGCAGGATGCGCGGCACGTTGGCCGAAATGCCAAAGCCCAGATTGACGGCGCTGCCGGCTTGCAGCTCCTGCGCCACGCGGCGGGCAATCACCTTCTGGATATTGAATTCTGGCACCCGGAAGCTGTCGAGCGGCCGGAAGATCTCGCCGGAGATCGCCGGATCGTAGAGCGTCTGGGTTGTCTGTTTCTGGTCGGGGTCGACGATGACGTAATCCACCAGCACGCCGGGCACACGCACGTCATGCGGCTTCAACGAACCTTCCTTGGTGATGCGCTTGACCTGGGCAATGACGATTCCGCCATTGTTGCGGGCGGCGAGCGCCTGGTCGAGCCCGCCGAGATAGGCGCCTTCGTGCTCATAGGTGAGGTTGCCGCGCTCGTCGGCCGTCGTCGCGCGGATGATTGCCACCTGCGGCGCGATCGCCTTGAAGTAGAGCCAGTCCTCGCCTTCGAACGAGACCTTCTTCACGACCGGCTCGGCGGCCGCCGAAGCGTTCATGGCGCAGCCTTCGCGCGACGGATCGACGAAGGTGTCGAGGCCGACCTTGGTCATCACGCCTGGGCGCTTGGCTGCCGCTTCGCGGTGCATGTCGAAGAGAATGCCGGACGGCACGTTGTAGGCGGCCACTTCGTTGGCGCCGATCATCTGCCAGATCAGTGGCGGTTCGGCACTGGACGGGCCGGAGGGATAGGAGCCGCCGATGATCTTCTTCAGCAGACCTTTCTTGGCGATGTAGTCGACACCCTTGATGCCGCTCATGTCGCCGGCGGCAATCGGGTGCAGTGTCGTCAGGTCGCGCGGATGGCCGGTCGTCTCGAACCGCTCGCCGATCGCCTTCAGCATCAGGTCGGGGCAACCGAGTCCGCTGGACGAGGAGACGGAAACGACGGCACCATCCGGGATCAGGGCGGCCGCTTCGGCCGGCGAGATATGCTTGCTCATCGACATCAGTTCAAAGTCCCGTTTCGATCGCCACGGCCTGACCGGTGGCCGCCGCCTTGACGACGGCAAGGCCTGTTGCCAGCGACCAGACGCCGTCTTCGCCTGTCGCCGAAGCACGGCCTTCGCCCCTGACGGCAGCGTGGAAGGCGGAAAGTGCGGTTTCGTAGAGATTGGCATGGTCGAGCGGAAGCTCGCTTTCGCCATCGGCATTGCGCAGCGTCACCGTTCCGATCGGCTTCTGCGTCATCACGTTGCGGCCGATGAGCGAACCTTCGGTGCCATGCACCTCAAGCCCGGTCTCGGCATATTTGGTGGTGAAGGCATCGTGGAACTGGGCGATGAGGCCGGAGCGGAAGTGGATGACACCCATGACGCCGTCTTCCAGGCCTTCCTTGCCCATGCCGGCGCTATGGCTGATGGCGACCACTTCGATCGGGTCGTCATTGAGGATGAAGCGCAGCGTATCGGCGTCGTGCACGGTGATGTCGAGGATGACGCCGCCGCCGGCATCCGGCCGCTCCAGCCGCCAGCCCTGGAGATGCGGTGGCAGATAGACCGCATGGAAGACGCGAGCAGCAATCGGCCGGCCGATCTTGCCTTCGGCGATCGCATCGTGCATCGCCCGATGGCTGGCGGCATTGCGCAGATGGTGGTTGGTGGCAAGCACCACACCCGCTTCCCGCGCCGCGCTCACCATGTCGCGCGCATCCTCAAGCGTCATGGCCAGTGGCTTTTCGCAGAGCACGTGTTTGCCGGCGGCGATCGCCGCCAGGGTCTGCTCGCGATGCAGCTCATTGGTGGTCGAGACATAGACGGCATCGACATCGGGATCGCCGACCAGGTCCGCGACCGAGGTCACCGACTTGGCGATGCCGTTCTCCTCGGCATAGGCCGCGCCGCGCTCGGCGCTGGTGCTCATGACCGAGACGACATCGCCTCCGGCGGCGCGGATCGCGCCGATCACCCATTCACGCGCAATCGTGCTTGCGCCGATCAGACCCCATCGCGTCATGCCAGTGCCTCCCTTTTTCTCTCGACTGCAGCGCCGCAGCTCTGGCGAACGACGAGACGGACCGAACCGACGATCGTTTCCGGCTCCGCCTTGCCGGCCTTGATCTGCTTCAACAGCAACTCGGCGGCCCGCTGGCCCATGCCTTGTGGATCGACGGACACCGTCGTCAGCGCCGGAACTGCTGTCTTCGCCTCGATCACATCGTCGAAACCGATGACGGCGAAGTCTGCGCCCGGCTCCAGCCGCCGGGCCCGGAGACCATCGCAGACGCCGAAAGCGACCGCATCGTTGAAACAGAGAGCGGCCGTCGGCCGGTCGGCGAGCATCATCGCCTGCTCCACCGCCGTCACCCCGCCGGCACGCGACGGCGCCGAACCGATGATCAGCGCCTCGGAAACCGGCATGCCGGCCTCGACAAGAGCGTCGCGGTAGCCGCGCATGCGCGCCTCGAAAACGGCCGTATCCGGAAAGCCGCCAAGGAAGGCGATGCGCTGGTGGCCACGCTCGATCAGGTGACGCACAGCAGCCATGGCGCCGGCATGGTTGTCTGAAATCAGCGAGGAAACCTCAGCACCCGCGATATCGCGCACGACCAGCACGACCGGAATGCCGCTATCGACCAGCGGCGCGAGATCGGCCGCTTCCGTGCCGCGCGCCGGGGAGACGATGAGGCCGGAAACGCCGTGCTCACGCATCGACGCCACCACTTCACGCTGGCGCTCGATCTTTTCGCCGGTATTGGCAAGGAACTGCACGAAGCCAGCCGACTGCACGACCGCATCGACGCCGACGGCGAGCTCCGCAAAGAAGCTATTGGTGAGATCGTTGACGACGATGCCGATGATCTTGGACTTCGCCTGGCGAAGATTGGCGGCGCTACGGTTATAGACGTAGCCGAGATCGCGGATGGCGGCATTCACCTTGGCGCGTGTCGTCTCGTTGACGAGCGAGCTGCCCTGAAGAACGAGCGACACGGTCGACTTCGACACGCCGGCGGCGCGCGCAATATCGATGACCGTTACCCTCTCCTTGACCACAGCATCCTCCCGAATTCTTCTGCCTGCTTTTCTCTTTCATAATTGGAACGTTCCAATTTCGTCAAGTGTTCGCTGATCACTTTTTTCGAGTCCGGCCGCGCCCGACGCAGAGACAAGACATCCAGAGAGACGTTAAGATTTGCGCTATAGGCAGAATATTCGATTGAATTTCAATAATATTATCGGAAATTCGCAATCACCAAGAGGAGAGGCACTCACCTGAAAAACATTGTCGCTTGCCATTTGGAACGATCCAAAGTATTCCAAGACAAACGTCCGCGGAGGAGACCAACCCCAATGACAAGCCTGACGCTGCCGTGCCAAGACGGTTCGCTTGAACAGTATCGTCTGACCGGAACGCCGATCGAACGGCCCAGCACGCCGCCGACCTTCAACCGCATCGCCTATGCGGCCGCCCATGTGGTTTCGGATCCGCTTCGCGACCTCGATCCCTGGGGCAATCCGGCGATCGACTGGGACGCGACCATGGCGTTTCGCCATCACCTCTGGAGCCTGGGCTTCAAGATCGCCGAGGCGATGGACACCGCCCAGCGCGGCATGGGCCTTGCCTGGCCGGGCGCGCAGGAACTGATCCGCCGCTCGCTCGGCGAAGCGCGGCAAATTCCAGGCGCTGATCTTGCCTGCGGCGCCGGCACCGATCATCTCGCCCCGGCAGACGCGCGGTCGCTGGACGACGTGATTGCGGCCTATGAGGAACAGGTCGGCTTTGTCGAAGGCGAGGGGGGCAGGGCGATCATGATGGCAAGCCGGGCGCTTGCCCGCGTCGCCCGTTCCGCCGACGATTATCGCCACGTCTATGGCCGCATCCTCGGCCAGACCCGAAAAAAGGTGGTGCTGCACTGGCTCGGCGACATGTTCGATCCGCAGCTTCGGGGCTACTGGGGTTCGGAGGATTTCGACAAGGCGCTCGATACGGTGCTGTCGATCATCGAGGCCAACCGCGACAAGGTTGAAGGCATCAAGATCTCGCTGCTCGACAACACCAAGGAAGTGGCACTGCGCAATCGCCTGCCCGAAGGGGTGCTCTGCTTCACCGGCGATGACTTCAACTATGCCGAACTGATCGAAGGCGACGGCACGAAGTATAGCCACGCGCTGCTCGGCATCTTCGATGCGGTGGCGCCATCTGCCTCCAAGGCCTTGGCGGCACTCGCGAAAGGCGATCTAGCGACCTTCCGCGGCGTGATCGAGCCGACCGTGCCGCTGTCCCGCAAGATCTTCGAAGCGCCGACGCAATACTACAAGGCCGGCGTCGTTCTCCTCGCCTGGCTGAACGGTCACCAGCGCCACTTCACCATGCCCGCCGGCATGCAGTCCGCCCGCGGGGTGCTGCACTACGCCGACATCTTCCGCCTCGCCGACCGCGCCAATGTACTCGACCGGCCGGAACTGGCGGCGCAGCGGATGCAAAGCCTGCTATCGACTTTTGGCGTGGACCAAAACGCTTGAGAAAGAGGGGCGCTTGAGAAAAGCGCAGACGGCGCCCGGGAAGGCGCCGTCTGTTCTCGATCCGAAGCCGGGAAGGGCCGGCCGGATGATCAGAATGTCGCCGTCAGGCTCAACCAGAAACGGCGACCTTCCCCGACGGCGTTGAAATCGGTCGGCTCCACTTCCTTGTCGAAAAGGTTGTAGACGGCTGCGTTCAGCGTCAGGCCTTCGCCGACATCATATTTCGTGCCGATATCGACGGTGGTGTAGGCATCATACTTGTAGCCCGTTTTGCCGTTGATCTTCACAGGCTTGCCGCTGGTGGTCGAGACACGCGGGCCGGCAGAGACTTCCTCGCCGCGATAGTTGACCGATGCCCAGGCCTCGAGCCCTTCGACCGGCGTGAACCAGTCAGCTCTCAGATTGGCCATGTGCTCCGGTGTGCGCGCCAGCGGGAAGCCGGCAAAATCTCCGGTCTGCTGTTCCGACTGCGTATAGGTATAGCTGGCGCGAAGTGTCAGATCCGGGGTCGCATTCCAGGTCGCCGTCAGTTCCACACCCTGGATAATCGCGTCGTCGATGTTGTAGTTGTACCAGAGGCGGTAGTTCGGATCCTCGCTCCAACGGACCGGATTGCCCGAGGCGTCCATCACCGGCATGTTGGCGATCTTGTCCCGGAAGTCCGTGTAGAAATAGGTTCCGCCGAGGATGACATCGCCATTGTCCCAAACCGCGCCGATTTCATAGCTGGTGCTCGATTCGGCCTTCAGGTTCGGGTCCGCGATGATGACGCCGCAGGTGCCGGTCGGCCCGTAGGTGCAACCGCCGCCACCGGTGGTGTAGGCATAGCCCGGGGCGATGCTGCGGATATCGGGCGCGCGGAAGCCGGTGGAGACGCCGCCCTTCACCGTCAGCATGTCGGTCGCGTTCCAGACGCCATAGATGCGTGGGCTCAGATGGTAGCCATATTCCTCGTGGTGATCGAGACGCAGGCCGGTGGTCAGCGCGAAGTCATCGACCATGCGCCATTCGTCCTCGGCAAACAGCGCCCATTGGGTGGCCGAGAAAGTTTCGGTTTTGCCCGTGCGTCGACCCGGATTCTGGTCGGAAAGCCGCGCCTCGAAATATTGCCCGCCGGTCACCAGCGTGTGGCTGCCGCCGAGATCGAAGGGGGTGGTGAACTTGCCGTCGATGACGGTGTTGCGGACTTCGGGTGCGCGTGGCTGCTTGATGAAACGGCCGTCCGCCTGGCTGTAATTGTAGTTCCGGCGCTCCGCCCATTCCTGCAGGATGGAGAAGTCGGACGTCGTCGGGCCCCAGCGTCCGGTATGGGAAAACGACCAATGATCGCGGTCGTTTTCGTTGTAGGTGCTGACGGCGCGCGGACCGGGCGCAATGGTGTTGCCGACATTGGCGTCGCGCTTCAGCCGCGCCGTGCCGCCTTCCAGAAAGAAGTCGTGATCCTCGTTCGGCGTATAGGAAAGCCGCGCCGTCAGATCGTGCTCCTTCGCGCCGGTGATGCCGGACAGGAACTTGTCCTCGCTGCGCTTCAGGCCGCGGCCCCAGATCTGCACGCCGAGGGTGTCTTTCAGGATCGGACCGCTGGTGTAGAACGACATCTGGCCTGAATTGCCGAACTGCCTGTGCTGCTGCATCGTGCCGTCGGTGGTGACCGAGCCGGTCCAGCTGTCGGCGACCTTGCGGGTGATGATGTTGATGACGCCACCCATGGCATCGGAACCGTAGAGCGACGACATCGGGCCGCGCACGATCTCGATGCGCTCGATGGCGGCGGCGGGCGGGATGAAGCTCTGCTCGACGCCGGAATTGCCGTTGGTGCGCGCGTCGCGCGTGCTCTGGCGTTTGCCGTCGACGAGGATCAGCGTGTAGGAGCCGGGCAGGCCGCGGATGAAGATGTCGCGCTCGTTGGCGACACCGGTCACCGCCACCCCTTGCGCGTCACGCAGCGCATCGGTGAGATCGCGGAACGACCGCTTCTGCAGGTCTTCGCCCGTGACCACCGTGATGCTCGCCGGCGCATCCTTGACGTTCTGCTCGAATCCGGTCGCCGTCACCACGATCTGCTCAAGCTCGGTCGCTTTCTCCTTATCCTCTTCCTTGGCCTTCTGCGCCAAGGCGTCCGTCGGCACTGTCAACGCCGTGCCGGCAAGGCAGGCGCCGGCGAAACGACGTGACCATCCGCCCGGACCGCACCGGTTCCGGCGGGCCCCTTGCCGCTGCCCCTCGGTTTCGGTCGCAAGCCCCATCCGCTTCATCATCTTCGCCCCGCATATATCTTGAGTAATGAACTCCACTTAGTTATTGGCGAGGGAGGCGGTCAACGACGCTGTTTTGGAACGGTTCCAAATACGAAACGACGCAAAACAGCGCCCGCGAATATGCCGGATGAGACAGGAAGGCAGGACGAACCATGGCGGAAGAACGAACGGGCGAAGCAGTTGGAAAGCCGGTCTCGAACGAACGTCAGACGGATCTGAGCAAGCTGCGCCTGCTGGTGGCGCTCGACGCGCTGCTGCGCGAAAACAGCGTCAGCCGTGCCGCCTCAAGCGTCGGCCTGCAGCCCTCGGCGATGAGCCGCTTGCTCGGTCAATTGCGTGAGGACTATGCTGATCCGCTGTTTCTGCGCACCGGTCACGGGCTGCGCCCGACCCCGCTTGCCGAGTCTCTGCGGCTACGCGTGCGCGCACTTGCCGCAGAGACCGAAGCCCTGCTTGACGCACGCTCCACTGCCTCCGCCTCCACAGCGACGGGTCACGCCGGTTGGGGAGGGCAGGCCCTGACCGACGCACCACCGCTGGCGGTCCGGCCAAGCCGCCTGCTTGAGGGGGAGCCGGCGCCGGAACAGTTCGCCGCAAAGCTGGCCGAAATCGGGGACGATGCCGCCCCTGAACGACGATTGGCTCGCTGCATCGCGACTGTCGGCACCGGCGCCGGCCGCAGCCGCCCCTTGAGCAAAGAGGAGGCCGAGGACGCGCTGGCGATCATCCTTGCCGGCGAAGCGGACCCGGTGCAGATCGGTGCGCTGATGACGGTGCTGCATTATCGCGGACCGACGGCGGTGGAGGTGGCCGGTTTCGTGCGCGCCATGCGCCGCCATATCGGCGCAATTGAACCGGGAAACGGCATCGCCGACCTCGATTGGCCCTGCTACCTCTCGCCCAAATTGAAGACTGCGCCCTGGTTCCTGCATGCGGCACGGCTTGTCGTCGATGCCGGGCATCGCGTCGTGCTGCATGGAAGCTACGGTGAAGAGGGTACGGATCGGCACAAGCTGGAGGTGGCCGCTTCCGCAGCCGGCATCCCGATCTGCACGTCGATCACGGCCGCCAAGACAGCGCTTCGGTCGGCAGGCATCGCCTATCTGCCGCTCTCGGCCTTTGCGCCGCAGGTCTATCGCTTGCTGGGGCTCTATCGGCTGATGGAGATGCGCATGCCGCTAAACGCCGCCATTCACCTCATCAATCCGATGGGCGGACGGACAAGCCTGCTCGGAGTCGCCAATCCCTCGAGCCGCACGCTCAGCCGCGACATCGCCATGCTGCTCGGCACAAGAGAGTTGACGATCCTCGGCAATACCCGCGACCACGCTGAGTTCACGCCCTACCGCCAGACGCCCCTTTTCCGCCTTGTCGGCGGCGAAGCTTCCGACGTCATCATTCCCGCGAAAATCGCGCCGCCGGCCGAACCGCGCACCGGCTTGAGCAGCCGCGAATACTGGCAGGCGGTTTGGACTGGTGCTGCCCGCGACGAGCGCGCGGAAACCACCATCATTACCACGGCGGCTGCCGCCCTTGTCAGTCTGCGCAATCACGACGACTTCGAGGCTGCTTGCGAGACAGTGCGGGGACTTTGGAACAACCGATCACGCCGGATGGCGTGATCGGAGATAGGCGTGACTCAGGCGGCCAGGCCCTTTTTCGCCAGCATCGCATCCGGGCTCGGCAGCTTGCCACGGAAGGCCTTGTAGGCATCCTCCGGATCGATCGAACCGCCGACCGAATAGATGTTGCTCTTGAGACGAGCGGCCATGGCCGGATCGAAGGCGTTGCCGGTTTCCTCGAAGGCAGCGAACGCGTCCGCGTCGAGCACTTCCGACCACATGTAGGAATAGTAGCCGGCCGAGTAGCCGTCGCCCGAGAAGACGTGCAGGAAATGCGGGCTGCGGTGGCGCATGACGATCGATTTCGGCATGCCGATCTCATCGAGCTTCTTGGCTTCGAGCGCCATCGGTTCCGCCGTCACCGCGGCCGTATGATAGGCCATATCGACCAGTGCGGAGGAGGTGAACTCGACCGTGGCGAAGCCCGAATTGAAGGTTCGCGCCGCCAGCACCTTGTCGAGCAGCACCTGCGGCATCGGCTCGCCGGTCTGGTAGTGCACCGCATAACGCTTCAGGATCTCCGGCACCGTCAGCCAATGTTCGTAAAGCTGCGACGGCAGCTCGACGAAGTCACGCGACACACCCGTGCCGGACACCGAAGGGTAGGTGACGTTGGATAGCATGCCATGCAAGGCGTGTCCGAACTCGTGGAAGAGCGTGCGGGCGTCGTCGAGCGACAGCAGCGCCGGCTTGCCCTCGGCGGGCTTCGCGAAATTGCAGACGTTGTAGATGATCGGCAGCTCGCCTTCCGCACCGTTCTTCAGCTTGAGCTTGTGCTGCGACTGGAACGAGCTCATCCAGGCACCCGAGCGCTTCGAGGACCGGGCGAAGTAATCGCCGAGGAACAGCGCCACCAGCTTGCCGGATGCATCCTTGATCTCGAAGACACGCACGTCGGGATGGTAGGCGGCAATGCCCTTCTTCTCCGTCGCGGTAATGCCGAACAGGCGCTTGGCGACATCGAAGCAGGCCTCGATGATCTTTTCGAGCTGCAGGTAGGGCTTGAGTTCGCCTTCAGAGAAATTGAACTTCTCGGCGCGGAGCTTCTCGGCGTAATGGCGCCAGTCCCAGGGCATGACGTCGTGATTGCGGCCCTCGTCGGCAACCAGCCGGGCAAGCTCGGCCTCTTCCTCGCGCGCACGGGCAACCGCCTTTTCCCATACCTGCATCAAGAGGCCGTTCACGGCATCAGGCGTCTTCGCCATGGTGTCGTCGAGTTTCAGCGACGCGAAGTTTTCGTATCCGAGCAGCTTTGCCTTTTCCGCCCGCAGCGCCAGCGTCTCGGCGATCAGCCCGCGATTGTCGGTCGCGCCACCGCTTTCACCGCGCGCGATCCAGGCGCGGAAGGCCTGCTCGCGAAGCTCGCGATTGTCGGAGAAGGTCAGGAACGGTTCGATGATCGAACGCGACAGGGTGACCGCGTATTTTCCCTTCTGGCCGCGGTCTTCGGCGACTGCGGCCATGGCGTCACGCAGGAAGTCCGGTAGCCCGGCGAGTTGCTCCTCGCTCTCCAGGAACAGAACCCAGCTCTTCTCATCGGCGAGCACGTTCTGCCCGAACTTGGCGCCGAGACCGGCGAGCGTTTCGTTGATCGCTGCCAGCCGCTCCTGCTCGGGCTTTGCGAGCTTGGCGCCGGACTTCACGAAGCCCTTCCAGTGCCGTTCGAGCACCCGCGTCGCTTCGAGATCGAGGCCGAGCGCCGCGCGCCCTTCCCAGAGCGTGTCGATGCGCTTGAACAGCGCCGCATTCATGCCGATCTTCGAATAGTGCCGCGACATCTTCGGCGCGATATCGCGCTCCAGCGCTTGGATCGCCTCGTTGGTGTCGGCGCCGGCCTTGTTCCAGAAGATCGAGGATACGCGCGAAAGTCCGTCGCCGGCGACCTCCAGCGCAACGATCGTGTTTTCGAAGGTCGGCGCCGCCGGGTTTTCGGCAATCGCGTCGATCTCCGCCTCATGCTCCCGGAAAGCTGCGTCGAACGCCGGGGCAAAATCCTCGTCCTTCACCAGATCGAAACGCGGCAGGCCTTCGTGGCCGGTCCATGCGGTGAGCGCGGGATTGAGCGGGGTGCTGGTGGTCATCAGAAATCCTTTCGCATGCGGTCCGACGCGGGGCCGGGGAGGGGCGCCACTGATCTATGACATCGAGGCGCGGAGGCAATGGAGGTGGTCGCGCAGTGGCTTGCCGTCAAGGCCTGCGCAAACCGAGAAGTCCGGGGGCTGCGTGCCAGACCGCCTGAACGGCAAAGCCGATGAACAGGAGACCGGAAAGCCGGACGATCGCGAGTTCGTGGCGCCGGTAGAAACGCCGCACGACGGAGGTTCCGATGATGACGATCAGGATCAGGTCGGCAACGAGAAATCCGATCAGCGAGACGCCGAGCAGCGCCGGCAGCGCATCGAACTCGAGCGCGTTGGCCGAACTGGCAAGCAGCGCGGTGAAGGTTGCGAGCGCCACCGGATAACCCTTGGGATTGGTGAGTCCGAAAATCAGTCCGCGCCTTAGGGGGCGCTCGACAGTCACGAGCGCACGGTTTTCGCCGGCGGGGCGTGCGCGCAGTGCCGTCCAGCCGATCCAGCCGAGATAGGCGCCGCAGAAGAGACCAAGGATATCGAAGATCGTCGTGCCGACGGAGCGGGCGCCGACGATTGCGACCAGCGCCAGGGTCGACCAGAGAACGTCACCGGCAAGATGCCCGCCCATGAACAGAGCGCCTGCCTTGCGCCCCTGGCCGGCGCCGATGCCGAGGAGCGCCAGAAACGCCGGCCCGGGAATAAGGACATAGGAGAGGGCGGCGAGAAAGGCTCCGATCAGCAGCGTCTCGGACATGGCGGGTTCCCAGTTGTGTTGCCCGCATTCGATCCGGAGGCACCGATTCAGTCAAGAGGAAAGCTAAGCCAGCTATAGGACGAGGCCGGTGAGCGCCGGGCGGACGGACGGCCAGCAAAGGTCAGGTTCTTGGTCGTGGCGCGGATATGGGCGGCGACGGCGTGGACGAAGTTGCGCATGTTCTTTCTCCTTGAGGGATCGATGGCCGGGCAGGCACGCGGTTTCTGAAAAAATCATCGCAGTCCCCCGGCTGATCAGCTGTTACGTCGGGAACATGTCGCTCGCGGCCGCGCACAAATCTTTCGTTTCGCCGATTTCCCTCGATACGAAGTTGCGCTAGAACGCGCCCGGCAGAGCGGTGCGCATGTTCAGGCGCACCGCGGCCGCTGCAGAACTTAGGAGGGCTGCATGTTTCCTTAAATCGACTGCGATTTCAGGAAACATGCAGCCGGTTTTCCCCCCGCGAGAAGGACTATCCATGACTGTGCGCAACCTCTTCCTTCTGCCCGGCGACGGCATCGGCCCGGAAGCCATGGCGGAAGTCCGCAAAATCATCGCCTACATGAATGCCGAGCTTTCTGCCGGCTTCGTGACCGACGAGGGCCTGGTCGGCGGTTCGGCCTATGACGCCCACGGTCAGGCGATCTCGGAAGGGGACATGGCAAAGGCGCTCGCCGCCGACGCGGTGCTGTTCGGCGCCGTCGGCGGTCCGAAGTGGGATGCGGTGCCTTACGAGGTTCGCCCGGAAGCCGGCCTGCTGCGCCTGCGCAAGGACCTTGAACTCTTCGCCAACCTGCGCCCGGCGATCTGCTATCCGGCGCTCGCGGCCGCCTCGTCGCTGAAGCCCGAACTGGTCGAAGGCCTCGACATCCTGATCGTGCGCGAGCTGACCGGTGGCGTCTATTTCGGCGAACCGAAGGAGATCGTCGATCTCGGCAACGGCCAGAAGCGCGGCATCGACACCCAGGTCTACGACACCTACGAGATCGAGCGCATCGCCGGCGTTGCCTTCGAGCTCGCCCGCACGCGGCAAAACCGCGTCTGCTCGATGGAAAAGCGCAACGTCATGAAGTCGGGCGTGCTTTGGAACCAGGTGGTGACCGAGACGCACAAGGCGAAGTACTCCGACGTCCAGCTCGAGCACATGCTGGCGGACGCCGGCGGCATGCAGCTGGTGCGCCAGCCCAAGCAGTTCGACGTCATCGTCACCGACAACCTGTTCGGCGACATGCTGTCGGACGTGGCCGCCATGCTCACCGGTTCGCTCGGCATGCTGCCGTCGGCCTCGCTCGGCGCGCCGGATGGCGTCACCGGCAAGCGCAAGGCGCTCTACGAGCCGGTGCATGGTTCGGCGCCGGACATTGCCGGCAAGGGCATTGCCAACCCGATCGCGATGATCGCGTCCTTTGCCATGTGCCTGCGCTACTCCTTCAACCTCGTGAAGGAAGCCGACAATCTGGAGAAGGCGATCGCCAACGTGCTCGACCAGGGCATCCGCACCGGCGACATCATGGCCGAAGGCGCCAGGCAGGTCGGAACGACCGAAATGGGCGACGCCATCCTCGCCGAGTTCAAGGCGCTGTCGGCTTAAACGACGACAGATCAGATGCGGGCGTCCCACCGACGCCAGCGGGAACTTGAGAAACAAACACCTCCGGAGCGCATCCGGAGGTGTTTTGCATTTACGGCCTTGAATTTGCCAAAAGAACCGACACATCGGGGAAGACAGCCCGGGCCGCCTGGCGCAGCGAGCGCCCTGCACCAAGCCCCGACGGGAGCAGACAATTGCCGCGCGATCTGGCCGGCAGGACAGGAGAACCATGAACCGACCACTTGCGGCCACCGGATGGATCGTGCTGACGACTGCCGTCCTCGTGTTCGCGCTCATCCCGCTCGATCCGTTCCTGTCGCAGCGCGCTCAGGGCCTGCCGGACAGCATCGTCACCTTCAATGAACGGATCACCGATTTCGGTACCTTTGGCTGGATGATCTATCTTTCGGGTATCCTGCTTGCGGGGGCCTTCGTGCTGCGCCGGGCGGCAGGCCAGGGGCCGCTTCAGAACAAGGCGCGCGCCGCCGGCGATCTCGCCGCCTATTTCCTGCTGACGATCGGCACGGCCAGCGGCCTCGTGCACACGCTGAAGCTCCTGATCGGACGGGCACGACCGGAACTCTTTGCCGAGCTCGGCGCCTACAGCCTGACGCCGTTCGCCACCAGTGATCTCTATGAAAGCTTTCCGTCCGGGCACTCGACCGCGGCCGGTGCGTTTTTCGGCGTCTTCGCCATGCTGCTGCCGAGACTGAGGCCACTGTTTCTGGTCCTGGCGCTGATAATCGGTGTTTCCCGCGTCATCGTTGGCGCACACTATCCGAGCGACGTCGCCGCCGGGCTGCTGCTCGGCCTTTGGACATCGGTGATGATGGCGTTTGTCTTCGCCAAATACGGTCGCCTGTTTCGCCTCGGCCCGGGCGGTTGGCCGCTTGCCGGACGCAGCGAGCCGACCCAATAAAAAAGCCGGCGCGGAAGACCGCGCCGGAGTCAGGAGAGCCATAATAGCTCGGGGAAGATTTGAGGTGCTCCCGGGATGTGCTCTCTCCGGGAGCGCCAGGCTTAATCCATCGCGTGGATGTCGCGATCCTTCGTTTCCGGCAGGAACAGGAGGCCGATGACCAGCGTGATCCCTGCAAAGACGATCGGGTACCAGAGGCCGTAGTAGATATCGCCCTGGGCAGCACTCATCGCGAAGGCCGTTGCCGGAAGCAGCCCGCCGAACCAGCCGTTGCCGATGTGGTAGGGCAGCGACATGCCGGTGTAGCGGATGCGGGTCGGGAAGAGTTCGACCAGCAGGGCTGCGATCGGGCCGTAGACCATCGTCACGTAGATGACGAGCACGGTGAGCACCGCGATGATCGTCGTCCAGTTGACGTTGGCAGGATCCGCGACCATCGCGTAGGTGCCGCCGCCGGCGATCGTGTAGACGGCCATTTCGGTGGCAGCGCCCACTTCATCCTTGGTCAGCAGCTTGTCAGCGATGAGCTTTTCGGCCGGAACCATGGTCTTTTCACCGCCGCGCACTGCGGCTGCGTCAAGCGACAGTTCCGGGTTGGCGGTGACAAAACCGTCAAGCTTGGCGTCCGGAACCTTCGCCGCGCCACGAACCAGCGGGTAGCCGGCATTGTGGAGCGCCATGTTGGTCAGCTTTTCGAAGGCGGCGTTGGCGGCCTTGGCACCATCGCCAGCAGCGACTGCGTCGTAGCTGTTGATCGTGGTGTCGCCGACCTTGACCGTCGCCGCCGTGCCCGCCGCTGCCGTCGTGACGACGTCATAGGGAACGGAGTTCTTGGTAAGGAACGCGGTTGCGATGTCGCACGAGGTCGTGAACTTCGCCGTGCCCGTCGGGTTGAACTGGAATTTGCAGTCGCCGGGAGCCGCGGTCACCGTTGCGCGAACGGTTGCCTGGGCTTCAGCGAGTGCAGGGTTACCGGCCCAGGTCAGCGCCTTGAACAGCGGGAAGTAGGTGAGCATCGCAAGCAGCAGACCGGCCATGATGATCGGCTTGCGGCCGATCTTGTCGGAGAGCCAGCCGAAGAGCACGAAGAAGCCCGTGCCGATCAAAAGCGAGGCGGCGACCATGATGTTGGCCGACTGACCGTCTACTTTCAGGACGCCGGTCAGGAAGAACAGCGCGTAGAACTGACCGGAGTACCAGACCACGGCTTGTCCGACGACGGCACCGAACAGCGCCAGAAGCGCGATCTTGGCGTTCTTCCACTGGCCGAAGGCTTCCCGAAGCGGCGCCTTGGAGCCCTTGCCCTCTTCCTTCATCTTCTTGAAGGCCGGGGATTCGTTCATCTTCAGACGGATCCAGACGGAAATGCCGAGAAGCACGCAGGACAGCAGGAACGGAATGCGCCAGCCCCAGGCGGCGAAGGCTTCCTTGCCGAGCGCGAACTGCACGAGCAGGATCACCACCAGCGACAGGAACAGACCGAGCGTCGCCGTGGTCTGGATCCAGGACGTGAAGTAGCCGCGACGCCCATGCGGCGCGTGTTCGGCCACGTAGGTTGCCGCACCGCCATATTCACCGCCGAGCGCCAGGCCCTGCAGCATGCGCAGCACGATGAGCAGGATCGGCGCGGCAATGCCGATCGAGGCAGCGCCGGGCAGGATGCCGACCAGGAAGGTCGACAGACCCATGATCAGGATCGTCACGAGGAAGGTATATTTGCGGCCAACGAGGTCACCCAGGCGACCGAAGACGAGCGCGCCGAACGGGCGAACCAGGAAGCCCGCGGCAAAGGCCAGAAGCGCGAAGATGTTACGCGTCGTTTCCGGGTAGGAACTGAAGAAGGTCGCGCCGATGTAGACGGCGAGCGAACCGTAGAGATAGAAATCGTACCATTCGAAGACGGTACCGAGCGACGAGGCGAAGATGACCTTCTTCTCCTCGCCGGTCATCGGACGCGTTTTTGCGTCGTCCGCTGTCGCGACATTTGCCATTTTGATAATCCTCCACTCCAAAGGAGCGCCCATTGGCTGGTCCAGCATTCCTCCCTCGAACGTCCGGACGTGGTGCGCCTGAAATGAGGATGTCAGAAAAGTGTCATCACAGGCAGAGATGCTTTCGGCTTATGACTTTCGTCTAATGCGGCGATCGATCGCGGGCAGGGCGGGGAGCGTGCCGGCGCGCGGCAATGTCTTGACTCTTCCCCAAAACCGCGTAAGAGCAGCGACGAACGAGGAAATCACCACCATGCGACCGATCGGTCCAGCCATCGCTGCTTTGATCCTGCCGGCTCTTGCCGCGGGGCAGGATGTCGATTTTTCGTTCGCTTGCAAAACAACGGCCAAAACGACGACGAAAACCGTCTGACGTCTCTGGCCCTCCGCTCTCTCCCCGGTTTGGCCGGGGACAGGAACCCTCGCGGCAGGTCGCGCGGTTTCCCCCTCACCCGACGAGGAGAGACAGAAAAGAGAGCTTAGATCATGGGTTTCAAGATTGCAGTCGCAGGCGCCACCGGCAATGTCGGCCGGGAGATGCTGAACATCCTTTCCGAACGCGGCTTTCCCGCGGATGAAGTGGTCGCCCTCGCTTCCGCCCGCTCCCAGGGCACCGAAGTTTCCTTCGGCGACAAGACCCTCAAGGTCAAGAACCTCGAAAACTACGACTTCTCCGACACCGATATCTGCCTGATGTCGGCCGGCGGCGCCGTATCGCTGAAGTATTCGCCGAAGATCGGCCAGCAGGGCTGCGTCGTCATCGACAACTCCTCGGCCTGGCGCTACGACGCCGAAGTGCCGCTGATCGTTCCGGAAGTGAACCCGGACGCGATCGCGCAGTTCACCAAGAAGAACATCATCGCCAACCCGAATTGCTCGACCGCCCAGCTCGTCGTCGCGCTGAAGCCGCTGCACGACCACGCCAAGATCAAGCGCGTCGTCGTCTCGACCTACCAGTCGGTTTCCGGCGCCGGCAAGGACGGCATGGACGAACTCTTCAACCAGACCCGCGCCGTCTTCGTCGCCGATCCGATCGAATCGAAGAAGTTCACCAAGCGCATCGCCTTCAACGTCATTCCGCACATCGACGTGTTCATGGAAGACGGCTACACGAAGGAAGAGTGGAAGGTTCTGGCCGAAACCAAGAAGATGCTCGACCCGAAGATCAAGGTGACCTGCACGGCGGTGCGCGTTCCCGTCTTCATCGGCCATTCGGAATCGGTCAACATCGAGTTCGAAAACGAGATCACCGCCGACGAAGCGCGCGACATCCTGCGCGAAGCGCCGGGTTGCCTGGTCGTCGACAAGCACGAGAACGGCGGCTACGTCACCCCTTACGAATGCGCCGGCGAAGATGCGACTTACATCTCGCGAATCCGCGAGGACGCGACCGTCGAGAACGGCCTCAACCTGTGGGTCGTCTCCGACAACCTGCGCAAGGGCGCTGCTCTCAACGCCATCCAGATTGCCGAGCTCCTGGTCAACCGTGGCCTGATCAAGCCGCGCAAGCAGGCTGCCTGAAAACGGCACTAGAACCATTCACTCCCGCCAGGCTCTTTCGGGCCTGGCGGGTTTCCTGTTTCACGAGGGGCTGATCCTTCCCGGATTCACGTGAAACCACGATAAAGTTACCTGCCGCTTGCGGGAGGTGACACGGCCGGCGAAGGCTGGCATTTTTAAGAGCAACGAGATTCGGGCTATGACGGGGTATTTCATGCACAGGGCGAAGTGCGCAGCAGTGGGGCTTGTTGCCCTGATTTCGACTGCAGTTTTTCCGGCGGTGGCATCTGCCGCCCAATGCGGCAATGACGGAAGCGGCTTTGAAGCCTGGGTTCAGAACTTTAAGCGGCAGGCTTCCGGCAGCGGCATCAGCCCGCAGGTGCTCGACCGTGCACTCTCCGGCGTCTCCTACAACAAGGCGACGATCCGCGCCGACCGCGGCCAGAAGAGCTTCAAGCTGTCGCTGGACCAGTTCATGCAGAAGCGTGGCGGCCAGGTGATCATTTCCCGCGGCAAAAAGATGAAGCAGCAGAACGCTGCCCTTTTTGCCAGCATCGAGCGGCGCTACGGCGTACCGGCCGGCCCGCTGATCGCCATCTGGGGCATGGAAACCGGTTTCGGCGGCTTCATGGGCAAGGAGCACACGCTCTCGGCCGTTTCGACGCTCGCCTATGACTGCCGTCGCTCGGACTACTTCACCAACCAGCTTTATGCGGCCCTGCAGCTCGTGCAGCGCGGCGACCTGAGCCCGGATGCGCGGGGCGCCGCCCACGGCGAAATCGGCCAGACCCAGTTCCTGCCCGCCAACGTCCTGAAATACGGCGTCGATGGCGACGGCAACGGCCATGTCGACATGGTTCGCTCCAAGGCCGACGCGCTGGCGTCCACCGCCAACTTCCTGCGCGGCCATGGCTGGCAGCCGGGCGCCGGCTATCAGCAGGGTCAGGCGAACTTCGCCGCGATCCAGGGCTGGAATGCGGCAACCGTCTACCAGCAGGCGATCGCCATCATCGGCGCCGAGATCGACGGTCTCTAGGATTTGCGTCTTTCGGAACACTTAGTCGTTCCAAACAGACAAAAGGCCCGGTTCGGAAGAGCCGGGCCTTTTTGCTGATCGATTACATTCCCGGGCGGGAGAAGTCGCCGGTAACCGGGTCCATCACCCAGAGTTCGCCGGTCGAGATGTCGAACCAGGCGCCATGCAGGTGGAGCTTGCCTTTGGCCTCGAGGATCTGGACGCATGGGAACGTGCGCAGATTGGCAAGCGAGTTGCGGATCGAAACCCGCTCGAGCGCGCGCTGGCGCTCAGCCTGAGTCATCACGTCATTGCTCTGGATCTGCTCGGCCGAGGGCTTCAGAAGATGCATCCAGCGTCCGATGAAATCGCCCGGCGACAGCGGCTCGGCATCCGGATCGAGTGCCGCCTTGATACCACCGCAGCGGCCGTGGCCCATGACGACGATGTCGCTGACGCGCAGCGACTGTACGGCGAACTCCAGCGCCGCCGAAGTCGAGTGGTAGTGCCCATCCGGCTCGTAGGGCGGCATGAGATTGGCGACGTTGCGCACGACAAAGAGTTCGCCAGGGCCGCTGTCGAAGATCGTTTCCGGCGCAGCGCGCGAGTCGCAACAGGCAATGACCATTGTCTTCGGCTTTTGCCCGGTTTCCGCCAGCGCCTTGTAGCGTTTCTGCTGTTCGCTGAAGCGACCGTTCATGAAATTGTGGTAGCCGTTCAGAAGATAGTCCGGAAAACGCTGCTGCTGCTTGTCCATCGATTGCTCCGCTCGTGCTTCAAGGCGGCATGGCCGGCTTTCGCCCACCCGCACCTCCGTCATGAAAATGATCGCGATCTAAAATTCAATCCACGATGCCATAGGGTGGCGGTCCGTGAACAGCTTCTTCACTTGCGCCGCATCTGATTCGGATGAACCAGCCGGCGCATCTGCACCATCGCCATGGGCGTCGAGAGGCTCGACGCGTCCTGCTCGATGGTCAATTCATCTGCGCCGCGCTTGACGCTCCGCGCGATGATCTCAAATACGCTCGCCGTCGCCATCTGCAAGGCGCGTTCCTCTGAAAGTCCTTCAAGGATCCGGGCGAGAAACACCGCCGCCAACAGGTCACCCGTGCCGTTCGGCGGGTTTTCGACCAGACGATGTTCGGCAAGCAGCGCGTGGTTGCCCGAAAGAAAGAGATTGCCGGTCCCGCCGCTCATCATCGGTACGGCGGACGTGACCAGCACGCGGGCCGGACCGAGGCCGAGCGCCGCGTCGAGGATCGCCGTGTTCGTCTCCAGCGTCGCGCCAGCGAGCCAGGCGAGCTCGTAGCGGTTCGGGGGTCGCAAGATTTGCAAGCGGCAGCAGGCGGTCGCGAATGGCAACCGCCGTGGTTTCCGGCACATAGAGACCGCCGGCATCGCCGACCACGGGGTCGCAGGCATAGATCAGCTTGGGATCGCGCTCCTTCAGCGCCGTCACCAGCCGCGCCACGGCTTCCGCCTGTCCCGCCGAGCCGAGGTAGCCCGAAAGCACGGCGCGCACCTCTCCGGCCCAGGGTGCTGCAATAAGGTCATCGATCACCGCCCCGAAATCCTGATCGGAAATGGCGATCCGCGTCGAGGGGCCATGACCCGGATGCCAGGGGAGGATGACGGTCGGCAGGGCCCAGACCGGATGCCCCAGGGTCTCCAGCGCGAAGACCACGGCCCTGTTGCCCACCTTGCCGCGCACGACATGGCTCGAGATGACGATGACGGCGCCGGGCAGGGAGGGCATTTCGGGCATCGACCAGTCCAATCCTACGATCTCGAAACTCTGTTCACCCGACTGTCACCGCCCTGTCAACAGCCGATGGCAGATAGGCTCCGGAGAAGCCTCTGGCGTTTTCGTGCTTTTTCTTCGATTTTCGAGCAATTTTCGCGAAATTACCTTCGATTTAAATGGATTTAAGCTGTTTTCACGTGAAATTCTCCGATTTTGGGCTCGATTTTGCCGAAATCAGCGTAAAAAGCGGTCGCCATTAGCCATGGTTCTGATAGGGTTTGGCCTATCATGAATGGGAGAGACTTCATGGGCGTGAAATACAATCCGAAGCGGGACAGACACATCGACGCAGCGAAGGCGGCCGCCATCAAACTGGGCGTCGAGGCGCTGGCGCCGGAGATCCTCTTCGGTGGAGCCAGCAACGATGACCTCGATCTCTATTCGGCGGACATGCTGGCGCTGACCGCAGCCCATGCGGCTCGTGAACTCGCCCGCTGGGATGGCGGCAAGCCGCAGGTTTCGGTCGAAGCCGTCGCCGGCATCGTGCCGGGTGGTACCGAGGTATCGGTCATCGCCGTAACCGAACGCAACATGCCGTTCCTCTATGACTCGGTCATGGGGGAAATCACCAGCACCCACCGTGACATTCACCTCGCGATCCATCCCATCCTGGTCAAGGAACCGGGCAAGCCGGCAAAGCTCTTCGATCCGGAAGAGGAAAGCGATCCGTCGCACCGCGTCAGCCATATCCAGATCCACCTGACCAAGCTTGCGCCCGTCGAGGCGGAGCAGCTCAGCAACCGCATCCGCGACGTGCTGGAGCAGGTCCACCAGACCGTGCACGACTGGCCGGCGATGACGACCTTGCTCGATCAGGCCATGTCGGAACTCGAAACCTACAACGCGACGCGCAAGAAGAGCGACCGCGACGAGGCGCTCGCCTTCCTTCGCTGGCTGCGAGACAACAACTTCACCTTCCTCGGCATGCGCGAATACACCTACTCGGGCAAGGGCGAGAAGGCAGCCGTCGAACGCGGCAAGGGCAGGGGCCTCGGCATCCTCTCCAACCCGGATGTGCGCGTTCTGCGCCAGGGCAAGGACGCGGTGCTGACCACACCTGAAATTCTCGCCTTCCTCGATGGCCCCGATTTCCTGATCGTCACCAAGGCCAACGTCAAGTCGGTCGTGCATCGCCGCGCCTACATGGACTACATCGGCGTCAAGCGCTTCGACGCCGATGGCAACGTCGCTGGCGAGTTGCGCATCGTCGGCCTGTTCACCTCCTCGGCCTACACCCGCCAGGCGGCTGAAATTCCGCTTCTGCGCCACAAGATCGAAAAGATCGTCGATCACTTCGGTTATGATCCGCAAAGCCATTCCGGCAAGATGCTGGCCAACACGCTGGAATCCTATCCGCGCGACGACCTGTTCCAGATCGATGTCGGCCTGCTTGCCGCCTTCTGCGAACAAATCAACGAGCTCGGCGATCGGCCGCGCATCCGCGTGTTGCCGCGTATCGACCATTTCGACCGCTTCGTCTCGGTCATCGTCTTCGTGCCGCGCGAGCAGTACGATTCGGATGTTCGCGAGAAGATCGGCGACTATTTGAAGACGGTCTATGACGGTCGCGTCTCCGCCTACTACCCGGCTTTCCCGGAAGGCGGCCTTGCCCGCGTCCACTTCATTATCGGCCGCTCCGCCGGCAAGACGCCGCGCATTCCGCAGGCAAAGCTCGAAGAGGCGGTTCGCGGCATCGTCACCCGCTGGATCGACCGGTTCGACCTGCTTGCCCGCAAGGACGGCATCGAACTCGATGTCGACAACGCCTACCAGTCGTTCTTCACGCCGGCTGAAGCCTATGCCGATCTGGCAGATATCGCCGCCTGCAAGGGCCCGGATCCGATCCGGATCGAGTTCTATCACTATCCCCGTACCGTTTCGCGGCCCGATACCGCCGAGCTCAAGATCTTCCACGCCAGCGAACCCGTGTCGCTGTCGCGCCGCGTGCCCTTGCTTGAAAACCTCGGCTTCCGAGTGATCAGCGAACAGACCTACGACATCGGCGTCAACGCCCACGGCGAAGAGAAGCGCAAGGTCGTGCTCCACGACATGGAGCTCATCCACCGTGACGGCCACGCGCTGAACCTTGAAAAATCCGGACCGGCGCTCGAAGAAGCGTTCCTGGCCGCCTGGAACGGCACGACCGAGGACGACAACTTCAACCGGCTGGTCCTGCTTGCGGGCCTCAACGCCCGTGAGGTGACGGTGTTGCGCGCCTATGCCCGCTATCTGCGCCAGGCCGGCATCACCTACTCGCAGGGCTATATCGCCGACACGCTGAACAAGTATCCGGCGATTGCCGCCGACATCTTCAAGCTGTTCGTGACCCGCATGGATCCGAAGCTCGAGGAAAAGCCGCGCGCCAAGAAGTGCAACGCGCTGCTGTCGGCGATCGAGGACGCGCTCTCGGCCGTTCCGAGCCTCGACGAGGACCGGATTCTGCGACGCTACGTCAACGCGATCGAAGCAACGCTCCGGACCAACTACTTCCAGCATGACGCCGACGGCAAGCCGCGCGCGGTCCTCGCCTTCAAGCTGGACCCGAAGCAGCTCGACGGCCTACCGGAACCGCATCCGTTCCGCGAAATCTTCGTCTACGGCACCGAGGTCGAGGGCGTGCACCTGCGCTTCGGCAAGGTCGCCCGCGGCGGCCTTCGCTGGTCGGACCGCGCCCAGGACTACCGCACGGAAGTGCTCGGCCTCGTCAAGGCGCAGCAGGTGAAGAACGCCGTTATCGTGCCCGTTGGCGCCAAGGGCGGCTTCTATCCGAAGCTGCTTCCGGTGGGCGGCACCCGCGACGAGGTCTTCAAGGCCGGTACCGAAGCCTACAAGACCTTCATCCGCACGCTTCTGTCGGTCACCGACAACATCGTCGGCCAGGACGTCGTACCGCCGGCCGACACGCAACGCCATGACGGCGACGATCCCTACTTCGTCGTGGCCGCCGACAAGGGCACTGCGACCTTCTCCGACACGGCCAACGGCCTGGCGCAGGAAGCAGGCTTCTGGCTCGACGACGCCTTCGCATCGGGCGGTTCGGCCGGTTACGACCACAAGAAGATGGGCATCACCGCCCGCGGCGCCTGGGAAACCGTCAAGCGACACTTCCGCGAGATGGACATCGATATCCAGACGACGCCCTTCACCGTTGCCGGCGTCGGCGACATGTCGGGCGACGTCTTCGGCAACGGCATGCTGCTCTCCGAAAAGATCCGCCTGATCGCCGCCTTCGATCACCGCGACATCTTCATCGATCCGTCGCCGGATATCGATGCCTCCTTTGCCGAGCGCAAGCGCATGTTCGACCTGCCGCGTTCGAGCTGGCAGGACTATGACCGCAAGACGCTTTCGGACGGCGCGATGATCATCTCGCGTGCCGAAAAGTCGGTGACGCTGACGCCTGAGGCGATGGCCGCCATCGGCCTCGACAAGCACAAGGCAACGCCCTTCGAGATCATGAACGCGATCCTGAAGAGCCAGGTCGACCTGCTCTGGTTCGGCGGCATCGGCACCTATGTGCGCGGCAGCAACGAAACGGACGCCGAAGTCGGCGACCGCGCCAACGACGCCATTCGCGTGGCAGCCGAAGAGGTCCGCGCCCGTGTTATCGGCGAGGGCGCCAACCTCGGCGTTACCCAGAAGGGTCGCATCGGCTTCGGCCTCAACGGCGGCCGCTGCAACTCGGATGCCATCGACAACTCGGCGGGCGTCAACTCGTCCGACGTCGAGGTCAACATCAAGATCGCGCTTGCCTCCGCCATGCGCGACGGTCGCCTGACCCGTCCGAAGCGCAACACGCTGCTCGCCTCGATGACCGAGGAAGTGGGCCACCTGGTGCTGCGCAACAACTACGAGCAGTCGCTGGCGATCTCGCTGACCGCCATGCAGGGGCTTGGCAACCGCACGACACTGGGCCGGCTCATGACTCGCCTCGAGGCCGACGGCCATCTCAACCGCAAGGTCGAGACGCTGCCGACCGACCAGGCGATGACCGAGCGTTACCAGGCGGGCAAGCCTTTGACCCGCCCGGAAATCGGGGTGCTGCTCTCCTATTCCAAGCTCGTTCTCTTCGATGAGCTGATTGCAAGCGAGCTGCCCGACGATCCGTACTTCACGGCAACGCTCGAGCGCTATTTCCCGGGCAAGATGCGCAAGGCCTATGCCGGCGACATCCACGGCCACCGCCTGCGCCGGGAAATCATCGCGACGATCCTCGCCAACGAGGTCATCAACCGCGGTGGTCCGGCCTTCGTTTCGACCCTGACGGACGCCACCGGTTTCCTCTCGGCCGACGTCGTCAAGGCGGCCGTGCTGGCGCTCGACGGCTTCGACCTGCCGCGGATCTATGACGAGATCGACGCGCTCGACAACAAGATCGGCGGCGGCCTGCAGAACATCCTCTACCAGGAAGTGGGCCGCATCTTCACGCTCGTCACCGAGCGGACGCTGCGCACCCATGCGGCGACCGGCTCGGTCTCCGAGGCCGTGTCACGCCTCGGCGATGGCCTGCAGAAGCTGCGCGCGACCATGCGCACTGCAGTCTCCGGCGAAAGCGCCGAAGAAGCTCGGTTGAAGACCGCAGCCTTCGTCGAGGGCGGCGTCCCCGCCAAGCTCGCCGAGGAAATCTCGGAACTGGCGCTGATGACGCTGGTGCCCGAGATCATGCAGATCGCCGCTGAAACCGGCGAGACGCTGAGCCGCACGGCGCAGGGCTACTTCGCCATCACCGACACGCTGCGCATCAACCGCCTGCTGGCGGCATCCGATCGGGTTCCGGCAACCGAGCAGTTCGAGGCCATGGCACTGTCTCGCGCCGTCTCCGATATCGCCGCTGCCCGGCGCGATATCACCGCGGCGGCCCTGCGCGAGCAGAAGAAGGAGCGCAATCCGGTTGCCGCCTGGGAAGAGAACGAACGCGTTCGCGTCGCCCAGGCGACCGGCCAGCTGCGCCTTCTGACCGAGAAGGGTGAAACCACGCTTGCCAAGATCACCGTCGCTGCCGGTCTGCTCAACGACCTGGCACGCGGCAGGGCGAAGTAACGGACAAAAATGCGGGCAGTTTTTTCGCCCGCATCCGGTTCCAGACCTTTTGGAATCGGTTCAATTGAAGATAGGCTGCGCCGCGCGTTCGAGGGGACGCGCGGCGCAGTCGTTTCGGGAGGGGACTTTGCAGATTTCGGCCGAGAGGACTGAAGACCAGCCACGCACGTCCCGTGCGGGCATTGCCGGCTGGATGCTGTTCGATTGGGCGGCGCAGCCCTTCTTCACCGTCATCACCACCTTCATCTTCGGCCCCTATTTCGTATCGCGGCTGACGGAGGACCATGCGGTCGGCCAGGCGATGTGGGGCTACACACTCACCGTTTCGGGCATCGTCATCGCGGTGCTTTCGCCGGTGCTTGGCTCGATCGCCGACGCCACCGGGCCGCGCAAGCCCTGGATCGCCTTCTTCGCCGTCATCAAGATCGGATCGCTGGCTATGCTCTGGTTCGCGGCCCCCGGCTCGCCGATTCTCTATCCGGCGATCTTCATGATCCTTGCGACGGTTGCAGCCGAATTCTCGATCGTCTTCAACGATTCGATGATGCCCCGGCTGGTGGCGGAGAAGGACGTGGGGCGCATTTCCAACATCGCCTGGGGGCTCGGCTATCTCGGCGGCATGATCGTGCTGATCGCCGTGGTGGCGCTGCTTGCCGGAAGTCCAGAGAGCGGCAAGACGGCCCTTGGCATCGACCCATTGTTCGGCCTCGATCCGGCTGAGGGCGAGGATGCGCGCATCACCGGCCCGATCTCCGCCGTCTGGTACCTCGTCTTTATCCTGCCGATGTTCCTGTTCACGCCCGATGCCACCAAGGCGGCGATGTCGCTCGGTAAGGCAACCGTCACTGGCCTCAGGGAGCTCAAGGGCACGCTCGTCGAGCTTCGAGAAAGGCGTGGGATCCTGCGCTTCCTGATCGCGCGCATGGTCTTCCAGGACGGCGTCAATGGTCTGCTGGCGCTCGGCGGCACCTTCGCGGCCGCGATGTTCGCCTGGCAGACCCTGGAGCTCGGCGTCTACGGCATCATTCTCAACGTCGTCGCGATCGGCGGCTGCCTCTGCGCCAGCTGGCTGGATGCGCACCTTGGCTCCAAGGTGATCGTCACCGCCAGCCTGATCTGCCTGACGATTGCCACGATCGGCATCGTCTCGACGGGCCCCGGCTTCACGCTCTTTGGGCTGCTGCCGCTGTCGATGGAAGATACCGGCGGCCTGTTCGGCACGGCCGCCGAAAAGGCTTACATTCTCTACGGCCTGCTCGTCGGTGTCGCCTTCGGCCCCGTTCAGGCCTCGTCGCGCTCCTACCTCGCCCGCAGCGTCAGCCTCGACGAGGCCGGTCGCTACTTCGGCCTCTATGCGCTGTCCGGCCGGGCCACCTCGTTCCTCGCCCCCGCAACCGTTGCCACGATCACGCTTGCCACCGGCTCGGCACGGATCGGCATGATGGCGCTGATTGCTTTTCTGGTGATCGGCCTGCTGATCCTTCTGCGCACGCCCTATCCGGCCGATGACGGTCGCAAAAAAGCCGCCGCGTCCTGGGGAAGCGACGGCTTCTGACTGTTGGGCCTTAGCGGCCAATTCCGGACAGACGCCCAGCGCCCGCCCCGACGATCTTAGTGGCGGAAGTGGCGCATGCCGGTGAAGACCATGGCGACGCCATGCTCGTTCGCAGCCGCAATCACCTCTTCGTCACGCATGGAGCCGCCCGGCTGGATGACGGCCGTAGCACCCGCGGCGATCGCCGAGAGCAGACCGTCGGCAAACGGCAGGAAGGCTTCGGAGGCGACAGCCGAACCCTTCGTGAGCGGCGTTGCAAGGCCCAGCGCCTTTGCGGCTTCTTCGGCCTTGATCGCGGCGATGCGGGCGGAATCGACACGGCTCATCTGGCCGGCGCCGATGCCGGCCGTCTGGCCGTCCTTGGCATAAACGATCGCATTCGACTTCACGTGCTTGGCCACCTTGAAGGCGAACTTCATGTCTTCGAGTTCCTGGGGCGTCGGCGCGCGCTTGGTGACGACCTTGAGTTCGAGATCCTCGACCATGCCGTTGTCGCGCGTCTGCACGAGCAGACCGCCCGAGACGGTCTTTGCGGCAAGACCCGGAATGCGCGGATCCGGCAGGCCACCGGTCGCAAGCAGACGCAGGTTCGGCTTGCGGGCAATCACGGCCTTGGCCGCGTCGCTGACAGCAGGCGCGATGATCACTTCGGTGAAGAGCTTGACGATCTCTTCGGCCGTCTCCGCGTCGAGTTCCTGATTGAGCGCGATGATGCCGCCGAAGGCCGAGGTGGAATCGCAGGCAAGCGCCCGGCGATAGGCTTCGGCGAGCGTCGGAGCAGTCGCGACGCCGCAAGGGTTGGCGTGCTTAATGATGGCGACAGCCGGTGCCTTCTCGGGCAGGAACTCGGCCACCAGCTCGAAGGCCGCATCCGTGTCGTTGATGTTGTTGTAAGAGAGCTGCTTGCCCTGCAGCAGCGTCGCGGTAGCGACACCCGGGCGGTTCTCGCCGGTCAGATAGAAGCCCGCCTTCTGGTGCGGGTTCTCGCCGTAGCGCATCTCTTCCTTCAAGACGCCGCCGATCACCCGGTGGCGCGGCATCGGTGTGTCGAGCGCTTCGGCAAACCAGTTGGAAATGGCGGCGTCGTAAGCCGCGGTGCGGGCATAGGCCTTGGCGGCCATCTTCTGGCGGAAGGCGTAGGTCGTCTTGCCGGAGGCAAGCTCTTCGAGCAGCACCGGATAGTCGGCCGGATCGGTGACGATCGTCACATAGGCATGGTTCTTGGCCGAAGCGCGGATCATGGCCGGACCGCCGATATCGATGTTTTCGACGGTTGTCGGGTAGTCGCCGCCCTTGGCCCGGACTTCCTCGAAGGGATAGAGGTTGATAATCGCAAGATCGATGGCGGTGATGCCGTGCGTCGACATGGCGGCAACGTGATCCGAATCGTCGCGGATCGCCAGGAGGCCGCCGTGAACGCCCGGATGCAGCGTCTTCACGCGGCCGTCCATGACCTCGGGGAAACCGGTCAGCTCGGAAACGTCGCTCACCGGCAGGCCGGCCTCGGAGAGCGCCTTGTGCGTGCCGCCCGTCGAAACGAGCCGGATGCCCTTCTCGTTAAGAGCGCGCGCGAGCTCGACGACACCCGTCTTGTCGGAGACGGAGAGGAGGGCGGTGCGGACCGTAACCTCGTTCGGGGCGGGGATTTTCTTGGAGGCGACAGCCACAACCATGCTCCTTTGGCGGCGCCGGACGCCCCGGGAGGAAGCTCCGGCGGTTGAGATGGCTGCCCGTTAGCATAGCTTGCCGGGCGAAGGAACCTCGCGCGGCCTGAAGATCGCGATGAATTTGGATCGGATCGATCCAAATTCATGAATGCGACCGTTCCTGAAACGTGACCGGAAAACCTGAGGCGCTTTCTCGGGCGCACCCGATCTCAAGACGGAAGGCTCAGTTGGCGCGTGAAAACGTCCACTGGATCTCCGGCTGCTGCGCGATCGCAAAGGTCACCGTCAGCTGCTGCGAGGCCCGGATACCCGAGGGATCGGCAAAGAAGATATCCTCCTCGACCGCAAGGTCCCCGTCTTGGCAAGCAAACAGCCAGATCTCGCCGTCGGGCGCCGTCAGGAAGATCTCGCGCGCGCTGTTCTGGCGAATGGCGACCGCGGGGTGAATGTGGAATCGTGCTACGGCAACCCCCGTATCGCCTGCCTCAGGGTCGCTGCCGTCGGCGCGCGACAGCCGGTCGCGGCCGCGGATCATGCGGCCGCCGTTCAGGACACCGATGCCACGCTCGTGAACGAGGCCGAAGGCGGAAAGGTAGCCGTCATGGCTTGCCGTCACCGACTCGAGCCCGCCCGCCTCGTCCTTGCGAGCCGCAGTCACTTGTCTGACGCCCGACGTCATGATCGGTCCGAGAAAGCGCGACTGCGAGAAGCGTGATGACGAGGTGTCGTTGACCGTCACGGTCGAATGGGCAGCCGTCATCCGCGCCATCTGGCGGAAACGCTCCCCGGCAAACTTCGGCGCACCGGAATTGACGACGAAGCGCGTCTTGCCCGAGGACATTTCGAAGGATAGGCAACCGGCATGGGCGCTACGCGACAGGTCGACCGAAAGCGGCCGGCCGGTATCCATGATCACGACGGTGTTTTCCATCGCCATACGTTCATAGTGGGCGTGGGGCAGCGAGCGGAAGGGTTCGCCAGCCGTCTCGTCATAACGCAGCACCGACGCCAGTTCATGCGCCAGAACCGAGGTAGCGCCATTGAACAGCGCCAACTCACCACCTTGATGCCGGAAGAAGCGCAGGGCCGGGTACATCCGGTCGATGCAGGGAATGAGGCGCGACGGCACGTCATGGCCGAGATTGACGTAGGTCTGGCGGAGCGGCAGCAGGTCCAGCAGCAGTTCGAGGCCGGCGCGCGGGCTGCGCGAGAAGTGGCTGCCGTCGGGCAGGATCTGCCGGTCGAGTTCGAGATCGAGGTGGCGCGATGCCTTGCGGATGGCGCTGGGCGATGCCGGCATGGAAACCGACGCCATGGCAAGCGCAAGCCGCACCCGAAGCCTCTGCTCGCCGTCGCGCACCGTATCGGCGATATGCCGGAGATAGCGTACCTGCAGCGCCAGGCTCTTGAGGAAGCGTCGGTAGAAGCCATGTTCGGCATTGCGCAGCACGACGGGCGAATGGGAAAGCCAGGCGATGATGCGCTGCGCCATGATATCCGCATCCCAGGCAACGCCGCCGAGATCGCGTCCATGGGTGCCGATCCAGTCGTCGACGATCTGCCGTAGCCGGACGAAGCCTGCGTCCTCGCGGATCGCCCGCAGGTGTCGCAGCCAGCCGAAGGAATGCAGCCGGGCGGCAAATTCGCGCGACGGCAGATCGATCTCGAACGGCGACTCGCCCTCCGTGTCGAGCACGCGGCCGGCAAGCGGGAAACGCCCGGCAAGAATCTCTTCCGCGACAAAGGGATCGACGGCCCTGAGATCCGTCGGCGCAACAATCAGACGATTGGGGGTGGAGCCGGTGAAGCGCAGCGTGGAGACGCGCCCGATCGACAGGCGACGCGACACACGGCGCCAGCCTTCACGCACATACAGGTAAGAAAGCCTTCGCCTGCCGGAAAACAACATCAACGCCGCCGGTTACCTCATCTCTGGCACGATCGCTCACGTCATCGGAGCCGGCCAGGACCTCGCGCCAGCGCCCGCATGGTGCCGCGAAGACCATTAAACTTTTATCAATCCTGCCATCTTTGATAGGCTTCCCGGTCGAAAGCGTCAAATGATGCGGTGGAACAGGGCCTTGAGGCCCAGTTCCAAGCGCTGAAATGCGAGTTTGCGCTGTTATTTGCGGCGAATCACCGCTGCGTAGAAACCATCGAGGCCACTCGAAAACGGAGCATCGAGTGGCAGCATGGCAGGCGTCGTCCGCATTTCGCCGATCGGCGTGATCGCGTCCTCGAGCCCCGGCCAGTCGGCGGCGGAAATCGGCACCCGCTCGTAGCTTTCGCCAGAACCGATGACCCGAGAAACGACCTCTTCACCTTCGCGCGGGTCGAGGGAGCAATTGGAGAAGACGACCGTGCCGCCGGGCTTGACCACCGTCAGCGCATGACGAAGCAGCCGCTCCTGCAGGTCGGCGAGCTTTTCGATGTCTTCCGGTCCCTTGGTCCACAGCACGTCAGGGTGACGGCGGGTCGTGCCGGTCGAAGAGCAGGGGGCGTCGAGCAGGGCGGCATCGAACAGCGTCTCCGGCTGGAAGTCCGCCATGTTGACTTCCGTGGTCTCGGCTTCGAGCCCAAGCCGCTTGAGATTGCCCTTCAGTCGACGCAAGCGGCTACCGGACTGGTCGAGCGCCGTCACTTCGGCGCCGGCGAGGATGAGCTGGGCGGTCTTGCCGCCGGGTGCGGCGCAGAGATCGACGGTCCGCTTGCCCTTAAGGTCGCCGAAGAGCCGCGCCGGGATCGATGCGGCCGCGTCCTGAACCCACCAAGCACCATCATTGAATCCGGCTAAGGAAGGAATCGAGCCGGAGAATGCGCCGAGCCGCACAGAGCCGGTCGGTAAGACTGTGCCACCAAGCCGCTCGGCCCAAGCCGCAGGCTCGGACTTGACGGAAAGATCGATCGCCGCCGGCGTCAGCTGTGCCTCGGCGATCTTCTCGGCCGCCGCTGCGCCGTAGTGGACAATGAGGCGCTCGAAGAACCATTCCGGCATCGCCGGAATGTGGCGCGTGCTTTCGAGAACGGCATCCTTTTCACGCGACAGTCGCCGCAGCACGGCGTTCACGAGATTGGCGAAACGGCGGTTACGCGGATCGTTCTGTGCCTGTTCGACAGCGAGATCGACAGCGGAATGATCAGGCACGTCCAAATAGAGGATCTGTGCCGCCGCCACGGCAAGCACGTGGTCGAGCGCCCGCGCACCCTCCGGCAAGGGCGTCTGCAGCAGCGAGTTGATCGCAGCCTGCACGCGCGGCAGATGGCGAAGGGCGGAATTGAGAATTGCCCGGACCAGGGCGCGGTCGGCTTCATTCAGCTCGCGATAGGCCGGGTTGCCGTGCTCGCTGTCGAGCATGCCGTCGAGCGACGTCTTGCGGTCGATAACGGCCGCCAGGATCTTCGCGGCGGCCTGACGCGCTCTCAGGCCAGGCTTCTCCGGACCACGCGGCGCCGGGGCAGGCTTCTTCGACTTTGCTGCGCCACCGTTGCGGTGCGATCGTTTCGGACGTGAATCGTTGTTGTTTTCTGCGGACATCAGGACCAGGGACCTTTGGGCGGTTCGGAACCACCGCGACCCCAACCGGTAGAGGGAACAGAGCGCGATTTGCGCACGGGATTATCAGCCCGAACCGGCGGCGTCGAGACCGAAGACATCTCCTGGGCCATCTGCTGCAGGGCAGCGATGCGGTTTTCGGTGTTCGGATGGGTCGAAAACAGGTTGTCCATGCGCTCGCCGGAGAGCGGATTGATGATGAACATATGCGCTGTAGCCGGGTTGCGCTCGGCATCGTCGTTGTGGATCTGATGGGCGGCGCCTGCGATCTTCTGCAGCGCCGAAGCGAGCGCCAGCGGCCTGCCGCAAATCTCGGCGCCGCGACGATCGGCCGAGTATTCGCGCGTCCGGCTGATCGCCATCTGCACCAGCATCGCCGCCATCGGCGCCACGATCATCGCCACCAGCGTGCCGATGAAGCCGAGCGGATTGTTGTTTTCACGGTTGCCGCTGAAGAAGAAGGCAAAGTTGCCGAGCATCGAGATCGCGCCGGCAAGGGTGGCCGTCAGCGTCATCGTCAAGGTGTCGCGGTTCTGTACGTGGGCGAGTTCATGCGCCATCACGCCGGCGACCTCGTCATAGTTGAGAGCGTGAAGCAAGCCGGTCGAAGCGGCGACCGCAGCATTCTCCGGATTGCGGCCGGTGGCAAACGCGTTCGGCTGCGGGCTGTCGATCACATAGACACGCGGCATCGGCAGCCCGGCATTGCGCGCGAGATCGCGAACGATGCCGTAATATTCCGGCGCGCTGCGCTCATCGACCTCCTGCGCGCGGTACATGCGCAGCACCATCTTGTCGGAGTTCCAGTAGGAGAAGAAGTTCATGCCTGCGGCCATGACGAAGGCGATCATCATGCCACCGCGTCCGCCGATGGCGAAGCCTACCGCCATGAACAGGGCGGTCATGACTGCAAGCAGCATGGCGGTGCGGACAAGGTTCATCAGAAGGCTCCGGGTCGTCGACGTTTCACGTGAATCAGGGTTCCCGTACGGGGAACGGCATCCTATATGATGGGTGCAAACACCCAATTCTTCAATATTGATGCTCGAATCCGGATACCGTTCAGATGCAGAACGACAATGACAACGCCGCCGACCGCCCGAAGAAGCCGCTGCCGCCTGCCGCCGTGCGGGCGCTGAAGGAAGCGGAAGAGCGGCGTCAGGCGGAGATCAAGAAAGAGCTGCCGCCGGAGATCGGCGGGCGCGGGGGCGAAGATCCGGCCCGCTACGGCGACTGGGAGATCAAGGGTCGCGCTATCGACTTCTAAGTTCGGGTCGGGCGCCCGCGCCTGAAAAGACGATCTGAATCCGGCTCACGAAATTGTTGGGCGGCCGGAATGGGTGCCGCATTGGCGGCTTAGAAATTCTTACATCGTCTGCGACGATTGGAGACCGCCGCGCGTCCGATAGACGCGCGGCGGTTTTCAAGGTCAGGCCTTGTTCTGCCGATTGGCGATCAGATCGTCGACGACGGCCGGATCCGCGAGCGTCGAGGTATCGCCGAGCGCGCCGAAATCATCCTCGGCGATCTTGCGCAGGATGCGGCGCATGATCTTGCCCGAGCGGGTCTTCGGCAGGCCCGGAGCGAACTGGATCTTGTCCGGCGTGGCGATCGGGCCGATTTCCGAACGGACATGCTTCACCAGGGCGGCGCGCAGTTCTTCGTTGCCGATTTCACCAGCCATCAGCGAGACATAGCAATAGATGCCCTGGCCCTTGATCGGGTGCGGATAGCCAACGACGGCCGCTTCCGAGACGAGGTGGTGCGACACGAGCGCCGATTCCACTTCGGCCGTGCCGAGACGGTGGCCCGACACGTTCAAGACGTCGTCGACCCGGCCGGTGATCCAGTAGTAGCCGTCTTCATCGCGGCGGCAGCCGTCACCAGTGAAATACTTGCCCTTGTAGGTGGCAAAGTAGGTCTGGCCGAAACGCGCGTGATCGCCATAGATCGTGCGCATCTGGCCCGGCCAGCTGTCGATGATGCAGAGGTTGCCGTCGGCAGCGCCCTCGAGCACGTTGCCTTCATTGTCGACAAGCTGCGGCTGAACGCCGAAGAACGGCCGCGTAGCCGAACCCGGCTTGAGGTCTGTCGCACCCGGGAGCGGCGTGATCAGAATGCCGCCGGTTTCCGTCTGCCACCAGGTATCGACGATCGGCGACTTCTGCTCGCCGACGACATTGTAATACCACTCCCAGGCTTCCGGGTTGATCGGCTCGCCGACCGAACCGAGCAGGCGAAGCGACGAGCGCGAGGCACGCTTGACGAAGTCGTCGCCGGCGCCCATCAGCGAGCGGATCGCCGTCGGCGCCGTGTAGAAGACGTTGACCTTGTGCTTGTCGACCACTTCCCAGAAACGCCCGGCATCCGGGAAATTCGGCACCCCTTCAAACATCACGGTGGTCGCCGCATTCGCGAGCGGACCGTAGACGATATAGGAGTGACCGGTGACCCAGCCGACGTCGGCGGTGCACCAGTAAACCTCGCCGTCGCGATAGTCGAAAACATATTCGTGCGTCATCGACGCATAGACGAGGTAGCCGCCGGTCGTGTGCAACACGCCCTTCGGCTTGCCGGTCGAACCCGAGGTATAGAGGATGAACAGCGGATCTTCCGCCTTCATCTTCGCCGGCTCGCAATGCGGCTTCACCGTCGCGATTTCCTGGTGGTACCAGAGGTCACGGCCCGGTGCCCAGGCGGTCTTGCCGCCGGTTCGGCGCACGACCAGAACCTTGTTGACGATGACATGCTGCTTGGCCGCGATGTCGATCGCCGTATCGGTGTTTTCCTTGAGCGGGACCGGCTTGCCGCCGCGAACGCCCTCGTCGCAGGTGATGACGAAGGTGGACTCACAGTCGACGATACGGCCGGCAAGTGCGTCCGGCGAGAAGCCGCCGAAGACGACAGAATGGATGGCGCCGATGCGGGCGCAGGCAAGCATCGCATAGGATGCTTCCGGGATCATCGGCATGTAGATGGTGACGCGGTCACCCTTCTTGACGCCATGCTTCTTCAGGACGTTGGCAAGGCGGCAGACCTGCTCGTAGAGCTGGTTGTAGGTGATCTTCTTGTCGATATAGGGATTGTCGCCTTCCCAGATGATGGCGGTCTTTTCGCCATGCGTCTTCAGGTGGCGGTCGATACAGTTGTAGGAGACGTTGGTAAGGCCGTCTTCATACCACTTGATCGAGACCTTCCCCTTGAAGGATGTGTTCTTGACCTTGGTATAGGGCTTGAACCAATCGATCCGTTTGCCGTGCTTGCCCCAGAACTTTGCCGGATCGGAAACGCTCTCTTCGTACCACTTCAGGTATGTGGCGTTATCAAGCAGCGTCCGGCTCTTGGCAGACTTCAACACCGGATAGATTTTGGCGGACATATTTTCCTCCCTACGCATTCCTAGTGCGGTTCGCCCCTCCTAGGGCTCCCCCGTTTCGCGCACATTCATAGCAGGTCAAATGCCCGCCGCAATTAGACAAAAGGACATTTGGAACTGAAGAATTGCAATTTCGCGACAACGACGGTATAGAGGCCCACATTTCCCGGAAATCAGTGGTAGACTCCACGGCCCGCGACACCGGCGCGGCGGACAAAAGGACTATATCCATGGCTCAGCAACTGCTTATGCCCAAGGCGACCGCCGTCTGGCTGGTTGACAATACCGCGCTGTCCTTCGACCAGATCGCGCAGTTCTGCAAGCTGCACCCGCTCGAAGTGAAGGCGATCGCCGACGGTGAATCCGCGCAGGGCATCAAGGGCCTCGACCCGATCGCGACCGGTCAGCTTTCGCGCGACGAGATCGCCCGCGCCGAAGGCAACCCCAACCACAAGCTGAAGCTGTCCGAGCCGAAGGTTCGCGTACCTGATAGCAAGCGCAAGGGCCCGCGCTACACCCCGGTTTCCAAGCGCCAGGATCGCCCGAATGCCATTCTGTGGCTGGTTCGCAACCATCCGGAACTCAAGGACGCGCAGATCTCGCGTCTCGTCGGCACCACCAAGTCGACGATCGAACAGATCCGCGAGCGCACCCACTGGAACTCCGCCAACCTGACGCCGATGGACCCGGTAACCCTCGGCCTCTGCTCGCAGATCGACCTCGACCTCGAAGTCGAACGCGCTTCCAAGGGCCGTCCGCTGCCGACGGCTGCCGAACTCGGCCAGACGCTGGAATCGGCCCAGGAAACCGAAAAACTGGGCTTCAGCTACGAGCGCGAAGAAGAGAAGGAAATCGACGCCGATGCCGTCTTCGCCAAGCTCAAGTCGCTGAAGTCGGACCGCAAGGACGAGGACGAAGACGATCAGTACTGATCGCCGTCCAGCCCAATGAAAAAAGCCCGGATCTTCGATCCGGGCTTTTTTGTTGGTCGGTGCTCGGCAACGAGTTCAGTAGGCCGAGCCGGACGGATCGTTGAGATTGTGCCGCTCGGTCCCCTTGAGAGGCGGATTGAAGATGCTGACGAGGATCAGGTCTTCGTCCTTGCCGCCGCGCAGGAAATGCTTGTCGTGCTGGTCGAGCACGTAGATATCGCCCTTGTTGATCGGGAAGACCTTGCCCTGCATGTCCTCGACCTCGCCATGGCCGGCAATGCAGTAACACGCCTCCAGATGGTTTCGGTACTCGAGCAACGATACCGTTCCGGCACGAACGACCGTGTGGCAGACAGTGAAACCCATGCCATCCCGCTCGGTCAGCAGCCGGTGGCTGGTCCCGCTGCCCCATTCGACAAAATGGTCGGTATCTTCGATCTGCTGCAGGCTGCGCACGAACATAGGTCTCTCCATCTGTAAGGATTTCTAATGTCTACGGACAGGAAACTCTCTCCCAATCCGGTGGTAGGCCCAGTATCCGTTGACAATGGTGACCAATCAAACGACCTTTCCTCAAGGCATTGATGAGGAACGCTTACAGATGATGTTGCCACCACTCGGCATGCTGCGCGCCTTCGAAGCCGCGGCGCGTCTGGCGAGCTTCTCCCGCGCTGGCGACGAGCTACATGTGACGCACGCGGCCATCAGTCACCAGATCCGGCTGTTGGAGGAGTGGTTCGGCAGACCGCTCTTCGTGCGCGAGAAGCGTGGGGTCAGGCTGGCGCCAGAGGCCGAGAACCTGGCCGCGGTATTGACATCGGCATTGGAGCGCATCGCTGCGGAAACGGAACTGCTGCGACTGAACGCCAAGGCGCAGGTGAGCGTTGCCTGCATACCCTCGATCGCCACGCGCTGGCTGATCCCGGCGCTCGGCGAATTCCTGCACCGTCACCCGGAGGTGGACGTCAAGGTCGTCTATGCGATGGCCGAGCAGCAATTGCGGCAAACCGGCTGCGACGTCCTCATCACACTCGGGGCCGACAAGAGCGAAGGAACTCGTTCCGACCGGCTGTTCTCCCGCATCAACCGTCCGGTTGCGAGCCCTCGCTATCTCGAACGAAAAGGCGCGCTGACGTCACCGCAGGCGATCGCGTCAGCCGATCTGTTGCACGACGAAACGACGTCACGCTGGCGCGATTGGCTGGCAAGGGCAGGGCAGGAGGCCGCGCAGACGTTGCGTGGCCCTGTGTTTCAGGACTTCAACCTTTTGGCAACGGCAGTCATTGCCGGCCATGGTGTGGCGCTTTGCCCGGTCGAAGTCTTCCGGCGCGAAATCGACAACGGAGACCTGGTGATCCTGTCCAATATCGCCACCCTGGAGGACGAAAGCTACTTCCTGATCACCAAAGTCACACGCTCAAAGAGCGCAGCCAGTTTCAGTGATTGGTTTGCCGCGGTCGTGCACACCTAATGCGGCGTGCACTGCGCAAATTCATGAGCCGGCTTAGCAATCACTAGACGCCGATGCCTCGCCCATGCAGAGCGACGGTGATTTCGTCGAGGATGACAGGATCATCGATCGTCGCCGGCATTTTCCAGGGCTGACGGTCGGCGATCTTCTGGATCGTGGCGCGCAAGATCTTGCCCGACCGCGTCTTCGGCAGCCGCTTGACGCAGATCGCCAGCCGGAAGGCGGCAACCGGTCCGATGCGTTCGCGCACGAGGCTGATGACTTCGCGTTCGATCTCCGACGTTTCACGGGAAATATTGGAGTTGATGACGAGGAAGCCGGCCGGGATCTGGCCTTTCAAATCGTCGGCAATACCGATGACGGCACATTCGGCAACATCGGGGTGGCTCGAGCAGACCTCCTCCATCGCTCCGGTGGAGAGGCGATGGCCTGCCACATTGATGATGTCGTCCGTTCGCGCCATGATGAAGATATAGCCATCCTCATCGAGATAGCCGGCATCGGCAGTCTTGTAGTAGCCGGGAAACTCGTCGAGATAGGCCACGCGGAACCGGTGGTCTGCATTCCAGAGCGTCGGCAGGCATCCGGGCGGAAGCGGCAGCTTCACGACCACGTTGCCGAGCGTACCGGCTGTCACCGGATGTCCGGCATCGTCGAGGATCTGGACGTCGTATCCCGGTAGCGGAACGGCCGGCGAACCGTATTTTACCGGCAGAAGGCCGAGTCCCATGGGATTTCCCGCCACAGGCCATCCGGTTTCCGTCTGCCACCAATGATCGATGACGGGCACGCCAAGCGCCTTCTCGGCCCAGTGGATCGTGTCGGGATCCGCCCGTTCACCGGCCAGAAACAAGGCGCGGAACTTCGACAGGTCGTATCGGCGAACGTGAGAGGCCTCCGGATCCTCCTTGCGGATCGCCCTGAGCGCCGTCGGCGCGGTGAACATCACCACGACGCCGTGCTCGGCGATGATGCGCCAATAGGTTCCGGGGTCCGGCGTGCCGACCGGCTTGCCTTCGAACAGGATCGACGTGCTGCCGTTCAGGAGCGGGCCGTAGACGATGTAGGAATGGCCGACGACCCAGCCGATGTCCGACGCGGCCCAGAAGACTTCACCCGGCTGCACGCCGAAGAAGTTCTCCATGGACCATTTGAGCGCGACCATGTGGCCGCCATTGTCGCGCACCACCCCCTTGGGCTGGCCGGTCGTGCCCGAGGTGTAGAGCACATAGAGCGGATCGGTCGAGGCGACCGGCACGCATTCGGTTCCTTCCCCCGCCTCTTTCGCCGCGGCGAGCGCCGACGCGAAATCGATGTCGCGTCCCTCTGTCATGGCGGCTTCCGCCATCTCGCGCTGGAAGACAAGGCAATGGGCCGGCTTGTGGGTTGCGATGTCGAGCGCCGCATCCAGCAGCGGCTTGTAGGCGACAGTACGACCGGGCTCGATACCGCAGCTTGCGGACACGATCAGCTTCGCCTGGCAATCGTCGATGCGTACGGCGAGCTCATTGGCGGCAAAGCCGCCGAAGACCACGGAATGCACAGCGCCAATGCGCGCAGCCGCGAGCATCGCAACCGCCGCCTGCGGGATCATCGGCATGTAGATGATGATCCGGTCGCCCTTGCCGACCCCCAGCTTGCGGTAGGCGGCGGCAAGAGCCGCTACGTCGGCGAGCAGAGATGCGTAGGAGATGCGCTCCACCCGCCCGGTGACGGGGCTGTCATAGATAAAGGCGATCTGCTCGCCACGGCCCGCGGCCACATGGCGATCCAGGCAGTTGTAGCAGGTATTGGTAACGCCATCGGCGAACCAGTGCCCATAGATGCCGGCGTCCGCATCGAACGCCCGTGCCGGTCTTTCAAACCAGTCGATCGTATCGGCGGCATTGGACCAGAAACTCTGCGGGTCCGCTTTCCAGCCCGCGTACACTTCGGCATAGCTGCTCGCCATGTCCGTTCCTCCCTGCGCATGTTGCCGGACATGTCCGGCCTCCTCTTGCACAAGGATAGGCTAATGAGAGACGAGGGGAACCCCGACGAAAGCGGTATGTGACGAGATGACCTCAGCGTGCGCCGAAAATGGCCGAACCGACGCGAACGCCGGTGGCGCCGAACTGGACAGCCGTCTCGAAATCGCCAGACATGCCCATCGACAGCTTCTCGAGCTTGCAGGCAGCAGCCAGCTTGGCGAGCAGAGCAAAGTGCGGACCGGGATTTTCCTCGACCGGCGGAATGCACATCAGCCCCTCGATCGAAAGGCCCAGCTCGCCGCGGCAGAGTTCCACGAAGGCGGCGGTCTCGTCCGGCGCAATGCCGGCCTTCTGCGGCTCCAATCCGGTGTTGACCTGCACATAGAGCCTGAGCGTTCGGCCCTGCTTCTGCATTTCGGCCGCGAGCGCGCGGGCGATCTTCTCGCGATCGACCGTCTCGATGACATCGAACAGCGCGACGGCTTCCGACGCCTTGTTCGACTGCAGCGGGCCGATCAGGTGCAGTTCGAGACCGGGCGTCTCGGCCTTCAGCTCCGGCCACTTGCCCTGCGCTTCTTGCACGCGGTTCTCGCCGAACACCCGCTGCCCGGCCGCGATCACCGGGCGGATGGCATCAGCGTCGAAGGTCTTGGAAACAGCCACAAGCGTGACGCCGCCTTTGGCGCGACCAGCGGACTTCTCCGCCGCCTGAATCCGGCTCACGACATCCTGCAACCGCTCTTGAACTTCCATGGACCTGCTCTCCGACACGGGATTTCCAAACCACTGACCGAGCGGCTTAGGCAAAGTTGAGCCGATTGCCAAGGCCGCTCCGTCGTGGACCGGCTCAAATCCGCCAAAGTGTCGCGCCAAACCCTTCAAAAACTTGACCGTCAGGCGGTTTCGTGGTGAAGGTCACCCCAACTATCATGAGGCGCAACTATGCGCCGCAGAACTTCCGGAACATCGAAAAGACATGTCTAGCGAACGATACAATCCGCGTGATGCCGAGCCCCGTTGGCAGCAGGAATGGGAAAAGAACGAGGTCTTCCAGACCGAGAACGATGATCCGCGCGAAAAGTACTACGTGCTCGAGATGTTCCCCTATCCCTCGGGCCGCATCCACATGGGACACGTGCGCAACTACACCATGGGTGACGTGGTAGCGCGCTACAAGCGCGCCCGCGGCTTCAACGTGCTGCACCCGATGGGTTGGGACGCCTTCGGCATGCCGGCCGAAAACGCCGCCATGGAGCGTGGCGTGCACCCGGCCAGCTGGACCTACCAGAACATCGCCTCGATGAAGGCGCAGCTGAAGGTCATGGGCCTGTCGCTCGACTGGAACCGCGAGTTCGCAACCTGCGACCCCGCCTATTACCAGCGCCAGCAGTACCTGTTCCTGGACTTCCTGGAAAAGGGCCTCGTCTACCGCAAGCAGTCCAAGGTCAACTGGGACCCTGTCGACAACACCGTGCTCGCCAACGAGCAGGTGATCGACGGCCGCGGCTGGCGATCCGGCGCGCTGGTCGAACAGCGCGAACTGACGCAATGGTTCTTCCGCATCACCGACTTCAGCCAGGAACTGCTCGACGCGCTCGATACGCTGGATCAGTGGCCCGAGAAGGTGCGCCTGATGCAGAAGAACTGGATCGGCCGCTCCGAGGGCCTTTCGCTGCGTTGGGAAATCGTCGAAGGCACCGCCGGCGACGCAACCGAACTCACCGTCTACACCACCCGTCCGGACACGCTCTTCGGCGCCTCGTTCCTCGCGATCGCTGCCGATCACCCGCTGGCAAGGCAGGTGGCGGCCAGCAATCCGGACGTCGATGCATTCTGCGAGGAATGCCGCCGCGCCGGTACCTCGCTCGCAGCCCTTGAAACGGCCGAGAAGAAGGGCATCGACACCGGCATCCGCGCCAAGCACCCGCTCGATCCGAGCTGGGAACTGCCGGTCTATGTCGCGAACTTCGTGCTGATGGACTACGGCACGGGCGCCATCTTCGGCTGCCCCTCCGGCGACCAGCGCGACCTCGACTTCGCGCGCAAATACGATCTGCCTGTCGTTCCGGTCGTCATGCCGAAGGACGGCGACGCCGCGACGTTCGCTATCGGTGACGAGGCCTATATCGGCGACGGCGTGATGATCAATTCGCGCTTCCTCGATGGCCTGTCGACGGAAGACGCCTTCGAGACCGTTGCTTCGAAGCTCGAGAAGGAAATGCTCGACGGCGCGCCACGTGCCGAGCGCAAGGTCAATTTCCGCCTGCGTGACTGGGGCATCTCGCGCCAGCGCTACTGGGGCTGCCCGATCCCGGTCATCCATTGCGAGGACTGCGGCGTCGTGCCGGTTCCCAAGGCCGACCTGCCGGTCGTGCTGCCGCCGGACGTTACCTTCGACAAGCCGGGCAATCCGCTCGACCGTCACGCCACCTGGCGCCACGTTTCCTGCCCGCAATGCGGCAAGGACGCCCGCCGCGAGACGGACACGATGGACACCTTCGTCGATTCGTCCTGGTATTTCACGCGCTTCACCGCGCCGTGGGAAGACAATCCGACCGACCCCAAGGTCGCCAACCATTGGCTGCCGGTCGACCAATACATCGGCGGCATCGAGCACGCGATCCTGCATCTGCTCTATTCGCGCTTCTTCACCCGCGCGATGAAAGCGACCGGCCATGTGGCCGTCGACGAGCCGTTCAAGGGCCTGTTCACGCAAGGCATGGTCGTGCACGAAACCTATAGCCGCGGCGAAGGCGCCCAGCGCGAATGGGTAACGCCGGCCGAAATCCACATCGAGGAGATCGATGGACGCCGGCGTGCGACGCTGATCGAGACAGGTGAGGACATCGCCATCGGCTCGATCGAAAAGATGTCGAAGTCGAAGAAGAACGTCGTCGATCCCGACGACATCATCGCCTCCTACGGCGCCGACACCGCCCGCTTCTTCGTTCTCTCCGATTCACCGCCGGATCGTGACGTGATCTGGTCCGAAGCCGGTGTCGAAGGATCGCATCGCTTCGTGCAGCGCGTCTGGCGCCTGATCAGCGAAGCGGCCGAGAAGCTGCGCGCAATCGAGGCCGCCCCGGCGCTCGAAGGCGAGGGACTGTCGGTTTCGCAAGCCGCGCATAAGGCGCTGCGTGCGGTCGAGGCGGACTATGACAAGCTCGCCTTCAACAAGGCCGTGGCGCGCATTTACGAGCTCGTGAACACGCTTGCCGCACCGCTGACCCAGGTTGCCGCCGGCAAGGCCGACACGGCCCTGGCAAGTGCCGTAAAGGACGCAACGACGATCCTGATCGACCTGATCGCACCGATGATGCCGCACCTCGCCGAGGAATGCTGGCGCCAGATCGGCGGCGAAGGGCTGATTGCGGAACGCCGCTGGCCGGCGTTCAACCCAGCCTTGGTCGTCGAGAACGAAATCACCATGCCGGTGCAGATCAATGGCAAGAAGCGCGCTGATTTGACAATCGCCCGCGATGCGGATCAGAGTGCGATCGAAAGCGCCGTCCTGGCGCTCGATGCCGTCAAGTCCGCGCTCAACGGCAGCAGCCCCAAGAAAATCATCGTCGTGCCCCAGAGGATCGTCAATGTCGTTGTCTGATAGAGCTGGTTTCCGTATCCGGTCGATTCCGGTTCTGGCTGGCGTGCTCATGTTGACCGCGCTCGCCGGCTGCCAGGTCCGGCCGCTCTATTCCGACCCCGTCGGCACCTCGACGGCACTGGCGGCGATCGAGATTTCCGAAGCCAACGACCGCGTCGAGCAGGAAGTGCGCAACGCGCTGATCTTCCTGGCCGCAGGTGGCCAGGGCGAGCCTGCGAACCCGCAATATCACCTGGCGCTCACCGTCACCCACCGCTCGATGGGCGTGCTCTACGATCAGGCCAAGGACCGCGCCGGCGCTGGCCGTATCGTCGTCAAGGCGGACTACAATCTGACAAAAATCGGTACGGGCGAGACCATCAAGTCGGGCAACCGCACGGCGGTGGCCCTCGTTGACTTCCCAGTTCAGGAATTTGCCAAGGTGCGCGCCGTTCGTGACGGCGAAAACCGCGCGGCGAAGGAACTGGCCGAGCTGATCCGGGCCGACATCGCCGCGGCTCTCAGCCGCTAACCGGTGTCGGCATGAGCGAGGTCAAGTCGCACGAGTTCGACTCCTTTCTCCAGAAGTCGGCCGGAGTCTACCGGCTTTTCATCCTCTACGGGCCCGATCGCGGGCTCGTCTCCGAGCGTGCTTCGGCAATCGCCGGCCGCTGCGGCGTGCCGCTCGACGATCCCTTTTCGCTGTTGAAGCTCGACGTCAGCGAACTGACCCAAGCGCCCGGACGGCTGCTCGATGAGGTAAACTCGATCGGCCTCTTCGGCGGCGAAAAGCTCGTCTGGGTCCGTGGCGCAGCCAACGAAAAGCCGCTGGTCGATGCCTTGCAGATCCTGTCCACCGAACCACCGACCGGAAGCTATGTGATCGTCGAGGCCGGCGACCTGAAGAAGGGGTCGGCACTTCGAAAGATCGGCGAAAGCGCCCGTTCGGCCGCCTGTATCGCCTGTTACAGTGACGATACGCGCAGCCTGCAGGCGCTGATCGACAAGGAACTCGGCGACGAGAAGCTGGGCATCAGCCCCGCGGCGCGGCAAAGGCTGCTGGAGGCGCTCGGCGGCGACCGGCTGGCCTCGCGCAACGAGTTGCGAAAGCTCGCGCTCTACTGCCGTGGCAAGTCCACGGTGGACGAAGAGGACGTTCTCGATATCGTTGGCGATGCCAGCGCCATCTCCGTCGACGATGCAGTCGATGCGGTGCTGAAGGGCGACCTCGATGGTTTGCTGCACGCCATGCAGAAGATCACGACATCCAAGACGCCGGCCTTTCTGGTGCTGCAGGCGTGCCTGCGCCAGTTCCAGCAACTCGATGTGATGCGCGCCGAGATGGACGCGAGCCGTCAGCAGGCCGGCCAGGTGATCGCCACCCTCGGACGTGGTCTGCACTTTCGCCGCAAGCCGATCGTCGAGGCGGCCTTGAAGCACTGGTCGAGCCCGGCCATCCGTCGCGAACTCAACCGCCTACAGACGACCATTTTTCAGAGCCGCAGCCGCGCGAGCCTGGAAGAGAGCCTTGTGCTACAGAACCTGATGGCGATTGCGGTGCAGTCGGCGCGACGCTGAGCTCTCCGCCCAGGCCCATTGCTGCTTCCATGTCCGAGTTTCACCGCAGGCTTTCGGCCTGTCTGCCGGAGATGTTTGGATGCCTTCAAGTCACCAGCCGAATTAGGCTGAATGCGAAAAGATCTCGTTATATCAAACAATTAGGCGCGCCGCTCTTCGGGCGGCGCGCCATCAACGCATGAATTCGAGATCTGAAGGAGTGGCTTATCGCCGCTCCAGCAGCCGGCAGATTTCTTCAAGCTGATCCAGCGTCTTGTAGGCGATGCGCAGATGGCCACCGGACGCCTTGTGGTTCACGGTGACTTCAAGCCCGAGGCTATCGGACAGCGTACGCTCGAGCGCCAGCGTGTCTGCATCCTTCTCGTCGCGACGGGCGGTCTTGCCGTAGTTCGGATCGTTCTGCGCACGAATATCGTTCTGCGCGATACGCTCGGCGTCACGCACCGAGAGACCCTTGGCAATGATCGCCCGGGCGAGGGTGGCCGGATCCGACGTCGGAATGAGCGCGCGCGCGTGTCCGGCGGACAGCGTGCCTTCCGACAACATGTCTCGAACCGGCTCAGGCAATTTCAAGAGACGCAGGCTGTTGGCCACATGGCTTCGGCTCTTGCCGATGATCTCGCCGAGATCGTTCTGTGTGTAACCGTGCTCCGCGATCAACTGCTCGTAGCCAAGTGCTTCGTCCAGCGGATTGAGATCCGAGCGCTGGACGTTTTCAACGATGGCGATTTCGAGCGCCGTCCGATCGTCGACGTCGCGAATGATGACCGGGATTTCGGTGAATCCGGCCAACTGTGCCGCACGCCAGCGGCGCTCACCGGCGATGATCTCGTAGCGATCGGCGCCGATCGTCCGGGCAACGACCGGCTGAACGATCCCGTGCTGGCGGATCGAATTGGCAAGATCCTGCAGTTCAGCCTCGTCGAACTGGCGACGCGGGTTGCGCGGATTGCGCGATACGAACTCGATCGGCACGCGCCGGTCAGGATTGACCGGGGCAGGGGCGGCCGCGCCCGTTTGCAACGGCTGATCCATCTCGCCGATCAACGCGGCCAGTCCGCGACCGAGCCGCCTCTTCGAGCTATCGTCGTTCATATCGTCACCCGAGTTAAATTACGCTACCGAAATGATTATGCTGCCTTGCGCTGGCGCTCGCGCTGAATGACTTCGGAGGCCAGCTGCAGATAGGCCTGGCTGCCGGCGCATTTCAGATCATACAGAATGGCCGGTTTGCCGTAGGACGGGGCTTCCGAGACGCGAACATTGCGCGGGATCAGAGTGTGGTAGACTTTGTCGCCAAGATGCGTCCGGACGTCGCTGACAACCTGCTGTGCCAAATTGTTGCGCGAATCGAACATGGTCAGGACGATACCCTGGATATCCAGGCTTGGATTCACGGTCCGGCGTATCTGATCCACCGTCTCCAGCAGCTGGCTCAAGCCCTCGAGCGCGAAGAACTCGCACTGCAGAGGGACGAGCACCGAATGGGCCGCTGCCATCGCGTTCATCGTCAGAAGATTGAACGACGGCGGGCAATCGACCAGCACGTAGGAATATTCCATTGCGGCGGGACTGACCAAGGCCTTGCGCAAACGGAAGACGCGATCCGGTTCCTGCGCGATTTCCATCTCGACACCGAGAAGGTCCATCGTCGAAGGAATGATCGCAAGGTTTGGGACCGCGGTCTCCTGGGCGATCTCTCCGATCCCGTGCGATCCCATCATCAATTCATAGGACGACAGGTTCCGATCGCGGCGCTGGATACCAAGACCGGTGCTGGCGTTGCCCTGAGGGTCGAGATCGACGATCAGCACGCGCTCGCCGATAGCCGCCAATGCGGTCGCCAGGTTGATGGCCGTCGTGGTTTTGCCCACGCCACCCTTCTGATTTGCGATTGTGATTATCCGGTTTTTGCCACCAAACATGTTTCCGCTCGCGATCACTAAGCCTTGCGTGACAGATTTGCGATCTCGAGCACGACAGAATCCGGCTCGACCACGCTTGGATGTTTTACCAGATCAAACTGATAGCGGCCAACGGCTTTGTCGATTTCACGCTGGTAATCCCGCCCTTTGTGAAAATACGCGACCGCTTTTTGGTCCTGTGCCGTCATCCACGGCGCAGAATAGTCAAGCAGCAGGGTCAAATCCGCGAGTGCGCGCGCAGAAACAGCATCGGCGCGGGGAATAATTGCTCCCGCATCTTCGATTCGAACCGGGTGAACGGAGCCGCGCGCGCCCGTTTCTGCCAAGGCGACGCGCAAAAAGGCAGCCTTCTTGTTGTTGCTTTCGACGAGATGCACCCAGCCGTCAGCAAACTCGGCGAGATAGATCGCCGTGATCACGCCGGGAAAACCACCACCGCTGCCAAGATCGACCCAGGTCTTCGGACCCGGCGACAGCTGCGCGAGTTGCAGACTATCGACGATATGCCGGCGCCAAAGATCCTCTACCGTCGACGGCGCTACAAGGTTGATCGACTTCGCCCACTTCTGAAAAAGTCTGGCAAAATGCTCGAGCCGTTCATTCGTTTCACGTGAAACACGCAGTCCGTTCAACACATCGATTGGACTCGCCTTCATTGTACACTGGCCCTTTCTTCACGTTCTACGGTACGGTTCTGTCGCTTCAGCCATGCCAGGATCAGCGATGCCGCAGCCGGCGTCATGCCGTCGACCTTCATCGCCTGAGCCAGATTACGGGGCGCCTGCTGCTTCAGCTTCTGCTTCAACTCATTGGAGAGGCCCGAGAGCATATCGAAGTCGAAGCCATCGGGTATGACGAGATTTTCTTCGCGCTGAATGCCGGCAATATCCGCGGCCTGGCGATCCATGTAGACGGCATAGACCGCATCGATCTCAAGCGCCTCAACGACGCGCGGACCAATCGACGACAGCTCGGGCCAGATCTGCTGCAAGCCGGGAATCGACTGATCGGGATAGGACAGGATCTCGAAAGCGGTACGCCGTTGGCCATCCTGATTGAGCTTCAGGCCATGACGGTTACCCTCGGCCGGGGTAACCGAGAGGCTCTTCAGCAGCGCGCGCCCTTCGTCGAAACGCGCACGCCAATCGACGAAGCGATCGCGGCGCGCATCGGAGATGCAACCAATCTCCATGGCAAGCGGTGTCAGGCGTGCATCGGCATTGTCAGCCCGCAGCGACAGTCGGTACTCCGCGCGGGAGGTGAACATGCGATAGGGCTCAGTGATCCCACGCGACGTCAGGTCGTCGATCATGACACCGATATAGGACTGCGTCCGGCTGAACACGACCTCGGGACGGTTTGTCGCGATCAATGCGGCATTCAATCCGGCAACGAGACCCTGGGCACCCGCTTCCTCATAGCCAGTCGTGCCGTTGATTTGCCCGGCCAGGAAAAGCCCCGGCATCTTGCGCACGGCAAGGGTCGCGTTCAATTCGCGCGGATCGACGTGATCATACTCGATGGCATAACCAGGCTGGAGGATTGCGACATTCTCCAGGCCGGGGATCGTCTTGATAAAGGCTTCCTGAATGTCTGCCGGCAGCGATGTCGAAATACCGTTCGGATAGATCGTGTCGTCGTCGAGACCCTCGGGTTCCAGGAAGATCTGGTGACCATCGCGCTCGCCGAACCGTACAATCTTGTCCTCGATGGACGGACAATAGCGCGGTCCTACACCCTCGATCTGACCGGAATACATTGCCGACTTGCCGATATTGTCGGCAATGATCTTGTGTGTCGCTTCCGTGGTGCGCGTCACGCCGCAATCGATCTGGCGGTTCACAATCCTGTCGGTCATGAACGAGAACGGCACCGGATCCTCGTCCGGGCCCTGGCAGCCAACATTTGCCCAATCGATGGTGCGTCCATCCAGGCGGGCGGGCGTTCCAGTCTTCAGGCGGCCAAGCCGTAAGCCAAACCGTAGCAAGGTGCCGGAGAGTCCGACGGACGGTTCCTCACCAACGCGACCGGCCGGGATCTTTTGATCGCCGATATGAATGAGGCCCTTCAAGAACGTGCCCGTCGTCAGGACAATGGACTTGGCTTGGAAGCTTCGGCCGTCCTTCATGACGACACCTTGGATACGGCCCTGGTCTTCCAACAGGTCGAAGGCATCGCCCTCTATAACCGTCAAATTGTCGATGGCAGCGATCTCCCGCTGCATGGCTTCGCGATAGAGGCGACGATCCGCTTGGGTGCGCGGTCCACGCACCGCCGGTCCCTTGCGGCGATTGAGCAGACGAAACTGAATGCCGCCGGCATCGGCGACGCGCCCCATCAAGCCGTCCATCGCATCGATCTCGCGGACCAGGTGTCCCTTGCCCAGTCCGCCGATGGCCGGGTTGCAGGACATAACCCCGATCGTCGATGCCTTGTGCGTGATCAACGCCGTGCTGGCGCCCAGACGCGCGGCCGCAGCCGCGGCCTCGCAGCCGGCATGGCCACCGCCAATGACGATTACGTCAAATTGCATCTTTGCCTCTTCTCCGGGGTTGACCCCGGCACGAATCGTTTCACGTGAAACACAATGAAAGACTCGCAAACGTTGTATTGCTCTGCGCTACTGATTATTTCCCGATACAGAATTCGGAAAATATCACATCAAGAAGGTTCTCAACATCCACACGCCCGGTTATCCGTCCAATTGCATCGCCAGCAAGGCGCAAGAGTTCCGCGCGTATGTCCAGCCCCAGATCCTGCCTTGCCAGGCTGTCGTCGATCGAGCGTTGTGCCTGCCGAAGGCTATCGACATGTCGCCGCCGCGACGGTAGCGACAGCGACGTCCGCCCACTGAGATCGGGCAGGTGTCCCGCGATCGCGTCCAGCAGTTGTTCCATGCCGGCGCCGGTTTTTGTGGAAACCAACACGTCGGCAGAACCATCGCGCCAACTAACAATGCCGCGATCGAGCTTGGTTCCAACGCGCAGCACCGGCGTCATCTCGGATGTAAGGTCGGATATGACATCAAATCCATCCGGTGCATCGGCCAGCAGCAAGATCAGATCCGCTCTCTCGATAATTTCTCGCGCGCGACGAATGCCTTCTTGTTCTACTTTCTCGTCGGTTTCCCGCAGACCGGCCGTGTCATAAAGTTTCACGGAGAATCCGGCTAAGGAAAGGTCGACGGAAAGGACGTCGCGGGTTGTGCCGGCAATCTCAGTGACGATGGCAATGTCGCGCCGGGCCAGCGCGTTGAGCAAACTCGACTTGCCGGCGTTCGGCTCACCCGCGATGACGATCTTCAGCCCATCGCGGATGATCTCCGCGATTGGAGCGTCGGCAATATGCGCTGCGATCTCTTGCGACAGCAGCGACATGTCCCGCCAGATGCGCTCGCTGACCGATCCCGGCACGTCGTCTTCATCGGCAAAATCGAGCTCCGCCTCGATCATCGCCCGCGCATGGGTCAAGCGCTTCGCCCAGCCGGCATAGACCTTCGACTGTCCGCCGCCGGAATGCTCGATCGCAAGCCGACGCTGCATTTCCGTCTCGGCGACAATCAGGTCAGCGAGACCCCCCACCTCGACCAGGTCGAGCTTGCCGTTCTGGAAAGCGCGGCGCGAAAACTCACCGGCTTCTGCATGGCGCAAACCCTCGAGCTTCGAGAGTTCCTCAAGCAACGCGTTGACCGCGGCGCGGCCACCATGGATCTGAAACTCGGCGCAATCTTCTCCGGTAAAGGAGGCAGGTCCGCGAAAGTAGAGAACAAGGCCGCTATCGATGACATCACCGTTACGAGACCGAATCGATCTCAATGCCGCCTTCCGCGGCGAGGGCACGTCACCACATAGTGCCTGCAGCACCGCTTCGGTGTGCCTTCCGCTGACACGCACGACTGCGACGCCGGCGGGCAGAGCTCCGCTGGAAAGCGCATAGATCGTTTGCGTCGCTGTCATGGGCTCACCTGAAAAGACCGCGGGCGCATGTAAGCGCGTCGATGGTCGAAACAATGGGGATCGTCGAAGTTCCCGACCGGATCGTCCTGCTTCGCGGAGTGCGCTCACACAGAGCCAAACGGTATCTCAAAGGGTCGGCGTGCTTATGCCGAAAGAATGCTGAAATTTCAAGATGCCGCTGCATCCTCGTCTTTCACGCCTGCACGTGTTTCACGTGAATCAGCAGGAGGGACGGCGATCCAAAGGCGGGTGTAGAGCGGAGATCGTTGCGAAAGCGAATCGAAAGCGGTGGCGAATCCGGCTAAGGTTTAGAAACGAAAAAACCGGCCGACGCATGGTCGACCGGCCTTCACATTTGGCGATGAACGCGTCTTAGGTGTTCATCGAGTCGAAGAAATCGCCGTTGTTCTTCGTCTGCTTGAGCTTATCGATAAGGAACTCGATCGCGTCCGTCGTTCCCATCGGCGCCAGAATACGGCGGAGCACGAAGATCTTCTGCAGATCCTGGCGCGGAACGAGCAGGTCTTCCTTACGCGTACCGGACTTGAGAATGTCCATCGCCGGGAAGATGCGCTTGTCGGCGACCTTGCGGTCAAGCACGATTTCCGAGTTGCCGGTGCCCTTGAACTCTTCGAAGATGACTTCGTCCATGCGGCTGCCGGTATCGATCAGCGCCGTCGCGATGATCGTCAGCGAGCCGCCTTCCTCGATGTTACGGGCTGCACCGAAGAAGCGCTTGGGACGCTGCAGGGCGTTGGCGTCGACACCACCGGTCAAGACCTTGCCCGATGACGGAACAACGGTGTTGTAAGCGCGGCCGAGGCGGGTGATCGAGTCGAGCAGGATGACGACGTCACGACCGTGTTCCACGAGGCGCTTGGCCTTTTCGATCACCATTTCGGCGACCTGAACGTGGCGCGTCGCCGGCTCGTCGAAGGTCGAGGAAACGACTTCGCCCTTCACCGAGCGCTGCATGTCCGTCACTTCTTCCGGACGTTCGTCGATCAGGAGAACGATCAGGTAGCATTCCGGATGGTTGGCGGTGATCGAATGGGCGATGTTCTGCAGGAGAACGGTCTTACCAGTGCGCGGCGGCGCGACGATCAGGCCGCGCTGGCCCTTGCCGAGCGGTGCGACCAGGTCGATGACGCGGGCCGAAAGATCCTTCGAGGTCGGAACATCGAGTTCCATCTTGAAGCGCTCGTTCGGGTAGAGAGGCGTCAGGTTGTCGAAGTGAACCTTGTGACGGATCTTTTCCGGATCATCGAAATTGATGGTATTGACCTTGAGGAGGGCGAAGTAGCGCTCGCCTTCCTTCGGTCCGCGGATCGGACCCTCGACCGTGTCGCCGGTCTTCAGCGAGAAGCGGCGGATCTGGGAGGGCGAGATGTAGATGTCGTCCGGACCGGGGAGGTAGTTTGCATTCGCCGAGCGCAGAAAGCCGAAGCCGTCCTGCAGCACTTCAACGACGCCTTCACCGATGATCTCGATATCCTGAGCCGCGAGCATCTTGAGGATTGCGAACATCAGCTCCTGCTTGCGCATCGTGCTGGCGTTCTCCACCTCGAGCTCCTCGGCGAAAGCGAGCAGATCGGTCGGCGTCTTGTTCTTGAGTTCTTGTAGCTTCATTTCAGCCATGAAGGATCCATGTTTGGTATGGGTAGTGGAGAGATGGCGAGTATTGATTAGGGAGCTGCAGCTGGAAAGGGCAGGCTCTTGTCTTTGTCACAAGCCATGAAGAGGAGATGGCAGAAAATAGCGATTCACGTGAAACCCTGCAAGGGGCTGTCGCAAATTAGAAACGCCTATGACAGGCCGCAAATCGATTAAATTCAAAATGGCTTCACGACGACCATGATGACGATGAGGATCATCAGGAGGGTAGGGGCCTCGTTCATCAACCGCCAATAGCGCGCGTCGTGCCTGTTTTCGTCGCGCTGAAAGGCGCGCACCGCACGGCTGAAACGCATGTGGACAACCGTCAGCAGCACCACGAACAGAAGCTTGGCATGCAGCCAGCCACCCTGGAAGCCATAGACGCTCCAGGCGAGATAGAGCCCGAGCACCCAGGAAATCATCATCGCCGGGTTCATGATGACCTTCAGGAGCCGCAACTCCATCATCTTGAAGGTTTCCGACTGGGCGGAGCCGGGTTCCGCATCCGTGTGGTAGATGAACAGCCTGGGCATGTAGAGCAACGCCGCCATCCAGGACATCACGGCGATAACGTGCAACGCCTTGATCCAGAGATAGAGATCATCCGGACGCCAGACGAACAGACCGGCAAGAAGCGCCGCGAACGCGCCGAGCGCGATCGCTGCCCTGAGCTGCGCCCTGTTGCCCGGCGCCCGGTCGGTCTGCTTCTCCGCCATCATCTTGCTCCGCGAACCCGGGCAACCAGCGCCGAGACGTGATCGGGATCGGCCTGCGGCGTTATGCCATGGCCGAGATTGAAGATCAGCGGACCGTGACCGAGTGCCTCGAGAATGCGGTCGATGCCTTCCTCAAGCGCCACGCCGCCGGCGACCACCCGCATCGGATCGAGATTGCCCTGTATCGGCCCTTCCTTCTGCAGATCCTTGGCGAAGGAAAGCGGGACCGTCCAGTCGAGACCGATCGCGTCAGCGCCGGTCGCCTGCCGATAGCCGTTCAGCAGCTGCCCTGCGCCCTTTGCAAAGGCAATGATCTTTGCCTGCGGCCGCTGCGCCCGAACGGAGGCGATGATGCGCTGCACCGGCTTGATGGCGTAGCGGGCGAATTCCTCCTCGCCGAGAACACCTGCCCAGGAATCGAAGATCTGCACCGCATCGGCGCCGGCATCGATCTGCCGCACGAGATAGTCCGCCGACACATCCGCCAGAAACGCGAGCAGATGATCGAACGCTTCGGGATTGCGATAGGCGAAGAGACGGGCAGGAGCCTGGTCCGGCGTACCGTGTCCGGCGATCATATAGGTCGCAACCGTCCAGGGAGCGCCACAGAAGCCGAGCAGCGTCGTTTCCGAGGGAAGTTCTGCGCGCAACCGCGAAACCGTCTCAAAGACCGGCTGGAGGTGCTCAGCGATGCCCTCTGGCTTCAGGAGACGGATACCATCGACATCGATCGGATCCATTCGTGGCCCATGGCCTTCTTCGAAGCGCACATTGCGTTTCAGTGCATCGGGAATGACCAGGATGTCGGAGAAGAGAATGGCAGCATCGAAAGCGTAGCGCCGGATCGGCTGCAAGGTGACCTCGACGGCGAGATCGGGCGTGTAGCAAAGATCGAGGAAGCTTCCGGCGACAGCACGTGTCGCCCTGTACTCCGGCAGGTAGCGTCCCGCCTGGCGCATGAGCCAGATCGGAGGAGGTGACACCGTCTTCCCTGCCAAAACTTCCAGAACCTTTCTGCGCGTTTCGGTCACGGATCGTCTCTCCCAATTTAAAATCAAAGATATTTAGAAGGTTTCTATTTCTTAGAGTCGGTGGGTATCAAGGATTAAAACAACCCACCGACTTGTCCACGACCGGCGATCGCGGCGCCAACTGGCGGGACAATGAGAGCGATCTCTGGAAAAACAGCGTGGTCAATCTCGGAAACGCTTTTTGAATCATGTCTTTAAGCCGCGCTCGATTTTTGCCGCGCCTGTGGAAAAGCGGTTGATACGCGTGACACTTTGTCCGCACTGCGAGTCTTGTCCACATCCGTCCCGAAACAATGTCCGCGACAGCGCCAATTGTGAATAACTCGGCTGTTTTCCACTTGCCTGGATCCAGGCCCCGTCGTTAGCTGTGTTTCATCCCGGCTTATCAACAGCACCAGGAGAATTGCGTGGAGAACAAGAAAAACTACTTCCACCTTCACCTGATTTCGGACTCAACGGGCGAGACTCTCATTGCCGCCGGGCGCGCCGCCGCGGCCCAGTTTCAAAGCTCGCATGCGCTCGAGCACGTCTATCCGCTGATCCGAAACCGCAAGCAGCTGCTGCAGGTTCTCGACGCCATAGATGGCGCACCGGGCATCGTTCTCTATACGATCGTCGATCGCGAACTCGCTGACATCATCGATCGCCGTTGCCGCGAGATGGGTGTTCCCTGCGTCTCGGTGCTCGATCCGATCATCGACCTTTTCCAGTCCTATCTCGGATCCCCGTCGCGGCGGCGCTCCGGTGCCCAGCATGTGATGGATGCGGAATATTTCGCCCGCATCGACGCACTCAACTTCACCATGGACCATGACGACGGTCAGCTGCCGGCCGATTTCGATGACGCGGATGTCGTTCTCGTCGGCATCAGCCGGACGTCGAAGACGCCGACCAGCATCTATCTCGCCAACCGAGGTATCAAGACGGCGAATATCCCGATCGTCCCGGGCGTGCCTCTGCCTGAAAGATTGATGGAAGCGACGAAGCCGCTCGTCGTCGGGCTGATCGCGACGGCCGACCGTATTTCGCAGGTGCGCCAGCACCGGGTGCTCGGAACGACGCAAGGCTTTCACGGCGATCAGTACACAGACAAGGCCTCGATTACCGAGGAACTGAAATATGCCCGGTCGCTCTGTGCACGCAACAATTGGCCGGTCATCGACGTCACCCGCCGTTCGATCGAGGAAACCGCGGCGGCGATCGTTGCCCTGCGTCCACGTCTGCGTTAGAGCGGATTCGAACAATTCGGGAACCTGAATGATGACATCTTCGCTCGTCCTGGCCTCGGCCAGCCCGTTTCGCCGGGCGCTCCTGGAAAATGCCGGTCTGGTCTTTAAAGCGAGGGCAGCCGAGATCGATGAGCGCGCGCTGGAAAAGCCGCTTGAAGATAAAGGTGCAGCACCCGAGACCGTCGCTCTCGAACTGGCGGAAGCAAAGGCGCGGGATGTGGCGCGGCATTTTTCAGGGGCGCTGGTGATCGGTTCCGATCAGACGATGTCCCTGGGCTCGCGGGTCTACCACAAGCCGAAGACCATGGCGGAAGCCGCGGCTCACCTGCTTTCGCTTTCCGGCCAGACGCACCGCCTGAACAGTGCGATCGTGCTTCTTCGTGGTGACGAGGTTGTCTGGCGGCACGTGTCGTCCGCCCACATGACAGTACGACCGCTGACAGTGGAGTTCGTCGAGCGTCATCTGGAGCGTGTCGGCGAGAAGGCTCTTTCGAGCGTCGGCGCCTACCAGCTGGAAGGTGAGGGCATCCAGCTCTTCGAAAAGATCGAGGGCGACTACTTCACCATCCTCGGTCTTCCGATGCTGCCGCTGCTTTCCAAACTTCGCGAACTGGGAACGATCGATGCGTGATTCACGTGAAACATTTGTTAACCACGCCTTCGTCACCGGCTACCCGATCAAGCATTCCCGGTCGCCGTTGATCCATGGTTATTGGCTGAAAAAGCTCGGTCTGCCCGGCAGCTACCGCGCCCATGAGGTCAAGCCCGAAGACTTCGCCGCCTTCGTGGCCAGCCTCAAGGATGGGACATCCGGTTTCAGCGGCGGCAATGTCACCATTCCCCATAAGGAAGTGGCCTGTCGGCTGGCGGATCAGCCGGATGAGCTGAGCCAGGAACTCGGCGCTGCCAACACGCTGTGGGTTCAGGACGGAAAGGTGCATGCCACCAACACCGACGGCCGCGGCTTCGTTGCCAACCTCGACGAGCGGGCGGCCGGTTGGGACAAAACGTCGACGGCGGTCATCCTCGGCGCCGGCGGCGCCAGCCGGGCGATCATCCAGGCTGTTCGCGACCGTGGCATCAAGACGATCCATGTCGTCAACCGCACCGTCGAACGGGCGCAGGAACTTGCCGACCGGTTCGGCCCGGCGGTCGAAGCCCACCCGATGGGCGCACTCAAGGACGCAATGACCGGCGCAGGCCTGTTCATCAACACCACCTCACTCGGCATGGACGGCAGCGAAGCACCGGCAATCGATTTCGGTCTCATGTCTTCGAGCGCCATCGTCACGGATATCGTCTATGTTCCCTTGAAGACGCCGATGCTGGCGCAGGCAGAGGCGCAAGGCCTTGCGACCGTCGACGGTCTGGGCATGCTTCTGCATCAGGCGGTGCCCGGCTTCGAACTCTGGTTCGGCTGTCGGCCGACGGTGGACGCCGCACTTCGACAACTGATTATCGACGACATGGACAGGCACTGATGATTATCCTCGGGCTCACCGGATCGATCGCCATGGGCAAGTCGACGACTGCCCAGATGTTTCGCGACTTCGGGGTGCCGGTGAACGATGCCGACGAGGTCGTGCATCAGCTCTATAGCGGCGAGGCGGTTGCACCCGTGGAAGCGGCCTTTCCCGGAAGCACGAGAGATGGAAAGGTCGATCGCGCCGAACTTTCGCGCCAGCTCGTTCAGGCGCCGGAACGGCTGCGCGAACTTGAGGCGATCGTCCATCCGCTGGTGCGCGGCAAGGAGCAGGAGTTCCTTGCGGAAAACCGCGCCGCCAATGCGCCCTTTGTGGTCCTCGACATTCCTCTTCTGTTTGAAACGGGCGCGGAAAAGCGGGTCGATCACGTCGTCGTCGTGACCTGTTCGGCCGAGCTGCAACGCCAAAGGGCGCTGAAGCGCCCAGGGATGACCGAGGAAAAACTTGCGATGATCCTTGCGCGGCAGGTGCCGGACAGCGAAAAGCGTAAACGCGCCGACTACATCATCGATACCAGCGACAGTTTCGACGTCACCCGGGCCCAGGTGAAGGCCGTCGTCGACCAACTCGCAGCCAGCAACGGAGACGCGGATGCGTGAGATCATCTTCGATACGGAAACGACAGGCCTCGACAATCGCGAGGACCGGGTGATCGAAATCGGCGGTGTCGAGCTCGAGAACCAGTTCCCGACCGGCCGCACGCTGCACATCTTCGTCAATCCCGGCAGCCGCAAGGTTCACCCGGATGCACTCGCCATCCACGGGATCACCGACGAGTTCCTGAAGGACAAGCCGCCCTTTGCCGATGTGGTCGAGGAGATCCTCGCGTTCTTTGGCGATGCCCGCTGGGTCGCGCACAACGCCACCTTCGACATAGGCTTCATCAACGCGGAGTTTGCGCGCCTGGGCATGCCGCCGATCGCCATCGAGCGGGTGACCGACACGCTCGCGCTCGCCCGCCGCAAACATCCGATGGGGCCGAACTCGCTCGACGCGCTTTGCCGTCGTTACGGCATCGACAATTCGCACCGCGCCAAGCACGGCGCGCTTCTCGACTCCGAGCTGCTGGCGGAAGTCTATATCGAGATGATCGGCGGCCGTCAGGCGGCCCTCGGTCTCGTGTCCAGCAAATCGAGCGATCAGGCGATCGAACTCGACGACGCGCCGATCCTTATCGGCCAGCGGCCGCGCCCTTTGCCGAACCGGCTCTCGGAGGCTGACCTGGCCGCCCATGCGGCGTTGATCGCAAAGATCGGTTCCAAGGCGATCTGGACAAAATACGAACCTCAGGAATGAGGCAGGTACGAAAAAGCCCGGCACATTTGCCGGGCTTTTCGTTTCAGCAATCTGAAATTCGATCAGTTTGCGGTTTCGTTCGAAACCTGGGCGCGAACCTTTTCTTCGGCCATGCGCTGGGCAAACATCTGCGCGAAGTCGATCGGGTCAATCATCAGCGGCGGGAAGCCGCCGTTGCGGGTTGCGTCGGCAACGATCTGACGGGCGAACGGGAACAGCAGGCGCGGGCACTCGATGAAGAGCAGCGGCAGCATGTGCTCCTGCGGGAACCCGGCAACGCGGAAGACGCCGCCATAGGCGAGTTCGACGTTGAACAGAACGCGGTCGCCGTCCTTGGCTTCTGCGTTCAGCGAGAGCACGACGTCGAAATCGTTCTCTGCGAGCGGGTTTGCATTGACGTTGACGTTGATATTGATCGCCGGCGCCTTGTCACGGGCCTGCAGCGAACGCGGCGCGCCCGGGTTTTCGAAGGAAAGGTCCTTGATATACTGGGCGAGGATGTTCAGCGTCGGGCTCTGCTGCGCGCTGCCGTTGCCGTTGGATGCGGTATCAGTCGTCATAAGGGTTCCTCGACAAAAATAGGTGAGGCCATCTAGCATTTCGGCCTAGGGCTTACAACCCTGCGGGCCCGGCGCTTTCCAGCGGAAGCGCGGCTTTCCGCTCCAAGCGGAGAGCTGAAAGAATGCTCCGGAATATGGGCGATAGCGTGCCGTTCCTGCATTCTGCCGGCATGGCCTTGGCTAGGGCCGGCGGCGATCGCCGACCGGCGGCGGGTCCTCGTCGTCCGTCCGCGAAAATTCGCCGTCTTCCAGATCGATGACCCGCGGCGAGGGGCCCCGTTCGCGCGGCCGTGTCCAACCGGCACCGGAAGCAGTGGTCACGATCGTCATTCGCTTGCGCAGGAAACCGGCAACCGCATTGCGCACGAAAGGCAAAAACAGCAGGAGGCCGATCACGTCGCTGACGAAGCCCGGTACCACCAGCAGGATCGCCGCGACGAACAACAATGCGCCGCCAAGCACCTCCCGGCCCGGGTCGCTGCCGTTGCGCGCGGCGTCCTGCATCCGACGAATGACGGTAAATCCCTGGACTCTCAGCAGGATAACGCCGACAAATGCACTGGCAAGAACCAGAAGCAACGTCATCAGGAGGCCGATCTCTCGGCCGACGACAACGAAACCGGCGATCTCGGCCAGCGGAAGCCCGAGGATGGCAAGGGGGATAAGAAATGAACGCATCGATGCTGCCCGAAAATGTAACCTGGTGTCACATCCCCGTCTAAGGGTGCGACATCGCCATTTGAATGATCTATTCTTGCGGACTATATGGAATAGCCACGAGAAATTCTAACAGCGGTTCCGGGTGGAAATGGGCTCTTTTGACTTCATCACGTTTTTTTTCCTGATCGCCGCGGTGGTCATTTTCCTGCAACTGCGCAGCGTCTTGGGCCGACGGACCGGGAGCGAGCGGCCGCCGTTCGATCCGTATTCGCCACGCGACATGAGTCAGGGGCCGGATAACGGCGACAAGGGCAAGGTCGTGCAATTGCCGCGCCGCGAGAATGCGGACGAAGAAGCGAACCGCTACGAAGCGATCGACGCCTTCGCCAAGACCGGAACGACGCTGAACACCCAGCTGCGGGCGTTGAGCGATGCGGATCAGGGTTTCGATCCCAAGGAATTCGTCAACGGCGCCAAGATGGCCTACGAGATGATCGTCATGGCTTTCGCGGACGGCGACCGCAAGACGCTGAAGAATCTGCTGTCCCGCGAGGTCTATGAAGGCTTCGACGCGGCGATCACCGATCGCGAGCGCAAGGGCGAAGTCGTCAAGTCCACCTTCGTCGGCATCGACAAGGCGGACATCATTCACGCCGAAGTGAAGGACAGCGAAGAAAACATCACCGTTCGCATCGTCAGCCAGCTGATCTCGGCGACCTACGACAAGCAGGGCGGCCTGATCGACGGCGACGCCGAGTCGGTTGCGGAGGTCAACGATCTCTGGACCTTCGCGCGCGACATTCGCTCGCGGGATCCGAACTGGAAGCTGATCGCCACCGAATCCGAAAACTGAGCGGACGCGGTACCGATGTCCTATCGACTTGAGCCAGCCCGTTTCTCCGAGCTTCCGGGCTGGCAGGATGATGATCCGACCACGGTGATCGAGGCGATGCGTCGCTGTCACCAGCATGTCTCGACGGTCAAACCCTATCGCACGGGTTCTCTCGGGATTTCGGTCGACGATCTCGCGCCGGCCTTCTCCGCATCGCAGCAGCAGGTGGAAAACGCAGGGAACGCGCGAGCGTTTTTCGAAGCGCAGTTCGTCCCCTTCCGGATCATGCCCGAGACGGGTTCCGGTTTTGTCACGGCCTTCTACGAGCCCGAGATCGATGTCCGCGCCGAACCGGACGAGACCTATCGTTATCCGCTCTACCGCCGGCCGGACGATCTGGTCGATGTTCATGACGGCAACCGGCCGGAGGGCATGGATCCCTACTTTGCATTCGGCCTCTCCGAGGGTGGACGGATCAGCGAGTATCCGGACAGGCAGGCGATCGAGCAGGGCCATCTGGCCGGCCGCGGTCTGGAGATCGCCTATGCGAAGTCCAAGGTCGAGATCTTCTTCGTTCATGTGCAGGGTGCCGCACGGCTCCGGTTCCCGGATGGTTCGCGTCGTCGCGTCACTTATTCGGCCAAGACCGGGCACTATTTCTCAGCGGTCGGCAAATTGCTGATCGAGCGAGGCAAGATCGATGCCGCCACCGTTTCGATGATGAGCATTCGCGACTGGCTGGAAGCCCATCCCGACGAGGTCGACGAGGCTCTCTGGCACAACCGGTCGTTCATCTTCTTCCGCGAGGCAGAGGTCGAGGACGAGCGGTTGGGGCCGATTGCCGCCGCCAAGGTCTCGCTCGAGCCGAACCGCTCATTGGCCGTCGATCGGCTGATCCATACCTTTGGCGTTCCCTTTTTTATCGCGAGCGAGAGCCTGACGCGGCTCGATGACGGAAAGTCCTTCCAGCGTCTGATGCTGGCGCTCGATACCGGCTCGGCGATCGTCGGCCCGGCTCGCGGCGATATCTTCACCGGGTCCGGTTTCGAGGCTGGCGAACGGGCCGGAGCGGTTCGCAACGCGGCCGACTTCTACGTCTTCGTTCCCAAGGCGGCCGCGGCCCGTTACGGCCATGGCTAAGGACAAGAAGCTCTCGGCCGAGGATCGCATTCTCTGGGGCAAGGTTGCCCGGTCGGCGAGACCGATGCCCGGTCGGCTCGTAGACCTCATGGAGATTCTGGCCGAGGCCGAACAGGCAAAGCCTCCGGAAGAGGTGAAGGCAAAGCAGCAGCGGCAGCAGCCGGCAACGGCGGCCGAGCAATCGGGTATAGCGCTGACGAAGAAGCCCGGCGAAAAAGTGCATCATCCTCTGGAGCGACCGGTCAAGCGCAAGCTGGCCAAGGGGCACCTGGTGCTCGAGGGGCGGATCGACCTGCACGGCATGATCCAGAGCGAAGCCCATGGTCTTCTTCTGCAGTTTCTGCTGAGGGCGCACGAGCGGGGGCTGCGGCATGTGCTCGTCATTACCGGCAAGGGCACCTCGTTTGGCAGTGACGGCGCCTTGAAGCGAGCCGTGCCGCTCTGGTTCTCGCTTCCGGAGTTCCGGCCGCTGATCTCATCCTATGAACCGGCCGCCCGAAACCATGGCGGCGAGGGCGCTCTCTATGTTCGCCTGGCGCGGGTGAGGGGCAGCGCGCTATGACGCCCTTCGGCCAGGCTCTGCGCGAACTCCGGCACCGCAAGGGCGTGTCGCAGAAGGAGATGGCGAAGGCGATCGGTGTCTCTGCGGCTTATCTCTCGGCGCTCGAGCACGGAAAGCGCGGTGCACCGAGCTTCGATTTCCTCCAGCGCGTCACCGGCTACTTCAACGTGATCTGGGACGAGGCGGAGGATTTGTTCCGCATCGCCAATGTTTCCTCGCCGAAAACGGTGCTCGACACGTCGGGTCTAACGCCCGAGCACACCGCATTTGCGAACCGTCTGAGCGAGCAAATTCGCGCTTTGTCTCCGGAGACGATCCGCAAGCTGGAAGATGTTTTGGAAAAAGCCACATTTCCTGATAATGACAGGGGATGAATGCTTGTTTCCGGCCGCTGCCCGGCGGTCCGGGATTTGGAACCGTGGACAAATTTCCTATAGTCCGCGAGGCGTCCGAGACGTGATTCGCAACGAATCACCATGTCCGAAGAACCTGGAAAGACCCGTACCGTATGACCGATACTCCTGAAACCGCAGCCGGCGCCAGCGCCGAATATGGTGCCGATTCCATCAAGGTGTTGAAGGGCCTCGACGCCGTACGCAAGCGGCCGGGCATGTATATCGGCGACACGGACGATGGCTCCGGCCTTCATCACATGGTGTACGAAGTCGTCGACAACGCCATCGACGAGGCGCTTGCCGGCCACGCCGACGTGGTCACGGTGACGCTCAATCCGGACGGATCCGTAACCGTGACCGACAACGGTCGCGGCATCCCGACCGGCATCCACAAGGAAGAGGGTATCTCGGCCGCCGAGGTCATCATGACCCAGCTGCACGCCGGCGGTAAATTCGACCAGAACTCCTACAAGGTTTCAGGCGGCCTGCATGGCGTTGGCGTGTCGGTGGTCAACGCGCTTTCGGTCTCCTTGAAGCTGAAGATCCGCCGCGACGGCAAGATCCACGAGATGAGCTTCACCCACGGCGTCGCCGATGGTCCGCTCGCCGTCACCGGCGATGCGGGTGACGCGACAGGCACCGAGGTGACGTTCCTGCCGAGCGCCGAGACCTTCTCCAAGACCGAGTTCGACTATAGCACGCTCGAACATCGCCTGCGTGAACTCGCCTTCCTCAATTCCGGCGTCCGCATCATGCTGACCGACAAGCGCCATTCCGACGTCCGGCAGGACGAGCTGATGTATGAGGGCGGCCTCGAAGCCTTCGTCGCCTATCTCGACCGCGCGAAGAAGCCGCTGGTGCACAAGCCGGTGGCTATCCGTGGCGAAAAGGACGGCATCACCGTCGAAGTGGCGATGTGGTGGAATGACAGCTACCACGAAAACGTGCTCTGCTTCACCAACAACATCCCGCAGCGCGACGGCGGTACGCATATGGCGGGCTTCCGCGGGGCGCTGACCCGACAGGTCACGTCCTATGCCGATACGTCAGGCATCACGAAGCGGGAAAAGGTCACGCTTCAGGGCGAAGACTGCCGCGAAGGCCTGACGGCCGTGCTCTCGGTCAAGGTTCCCGATCCGAAGTTCTCGTCGCAGACCAAGGACAAGCTGGTATCGTCGGAAGTGCGGCCGGTGGTCGAAAGCCTCGTCAACGAGGCGCTGAGCACCTGGTTCGAGGAACACCCCACCGAAGCCAAGATCCTGGTCGGCAAGGTCGTCGAAGCGGCTGCCGCGCGCGAAGCCGCCCGTAAGGCCCGCGAATTGACCCGCCGCAAGGGCGCGCTCGACATTTCCTCGCTGCCCGGCAAGCTGGCAGACTGCTCCGAACGCGATCCGGCAAAATCCGAAGTCTTCCTGGTGGAAGGTGACTCGGCCGGTGGTTCCGCCAAGCAGGGCCGGTCGCGCGAAAACCAGGCGATCCTGCCGCTGCGCGGCAAGATCCTCAACGTTGAGCGTGCACGCTTCGACAAGATGCTGTCGAGCCAGGAAATCGGCACGCTGATCACCGCGCTCGGCACCTCGATCGGCAAGGACGAGTTCAACGCCGACAAGCTGCGCTACCACAAGATCATCATCATGACGGACGCCGACGTCGACGGCGCCCACATCCGTACGCTGCTGCTCACCTTCTTCTTCCGGCAGATGCCGGAACTGATCGAGCGCGGCCACATCTATATCGCCCAGCCGCCGCTCTATAAGGTGACGCGCGGCAAGTCGGCGCAGTATCTCAAGAACGAACAGGCGCTCGAAGATTACCTGATCTCGATGGGTCTCGAGGAAGCGACGCTGCAGCTTGAATCGGGCGAAGTCCGCGCCGGGCAGGACCTGCGCGAGGTGATCACTGACGCGCTGCGCCTGCGTAACCTCATGAACGGGCTTCACTCGCGCTACAACCGGGCGATCGTCGAGCAGGCGGCCATTGCCGGCGCGCTGAACGTCGAACTCAACGGCCAGCGCGACGAATACGAAAAGACCGCCGCCGAAATCGCCCGCCGTCTCGACGTGATCGCCGAGGAAACCGAGCGCGGCTGGACCGGTACCGTTACCAGCGAAGGCGGACTTCGGTTCGAACGCATGGTGCGCGGCGTCAAGGAAGCCGCGGTGCTCGATATGGCGCTGATCGGTTCGTCCGATGCGCGCTACATCGACCAGCTGGCGTCGAAGTTGAAGGAAGTCTACTCGGCACCTCCGGTATTGCGTCGCCGTGACGGCACGCAGGAGATCAGCGGTCCGCGCGCGCTTCTCGACGCGATCTTCGCCGCCGGCCGCAAGGGCCTGTCGATGCAGCGCTACAAGGGTCTGGGCGAAATGAACGCCGAGCAGCTTTGGGAAACGACGCTCGATCCGAACGTCCGCTCGCTGCTTCAGGTCCGGGTGACCGACGCCACCGACGCGGACGGTCTGTTCTCGCGTCTGATGGGCGACGAGGTCGAGCCGCGTCGCGATTTCATTCAGGAAAACGCGCTGAGCGTCGCCAACCTCGACATCTGATCGAGGTCATTGCGGAGACAAAAAGAAAATCCCGGCCTGAGAGCCGGGATTTTTGTTTGTGCTTCACTCGCCCTTGAACCGGCCCTCGAAGGCGAATTCGTCGACCGGCTTGCGCTGGCTCGGAATTTCGCGTGCGCGCAGATCGTCCGGCAATGTCGAGGGATCGGCGAGCCGGCCGATCGCGACGGCGGCTTCGACCCGGTAGTGTTCGGGAACGCTCAGGACGTGCATCGCCTTGTCGCGATCGATGCCCGCCATGCCGTGGGTGTGCCAGCCCGCAAGCGAGGCCTGCAAGGCGAGGCTGTACCAGGCCGCCCCGGTATCGAAGGCGTGGGTATAGGCATGCCGCATTTCGCCGTTCTGTGCTGCATTATGCGTTCTTGAAATCACGATCAGCAGTGCTGCCGCATTCTTCGCCCAGCGTTGGTTTCCCTCGTCGAGCGTTTCGAGCAGCACCGGGAAGCGATCCGTGCCGCGGCGCGCATAAACGAAACGCCAGGGTTGGCGGTTGCTGGCAGACGGCGCCCAGCGGGCCGCTTCGAAGAAGGAAAGCAGGGTCTTTTCGTCGATTTCCTCGCTGGTGAAGGCGCGGGGCGACCAGCGCTCGATGAACATGGCATCGATCGGATGGTCAGCTTTTCTGTTGTCGGTCGCCGTCATGGACATGCCTCTTCTCGGTGTCGCGTGAACTTGGGAACGCCGCCGGACCGACGGGCGGCCCATGGTTTGATTCGTTTCGAACGCTACATGAGGACGGATGGCGAAGGAACGGGTTGGATGCACGCAAACGTGAGCGTCCGTTCGCCTAGTGCGCCTCAGGAAATTGCAGAAACGGCGACTTGGGGTCATTGCTGTTTCCAAGAAAAAAGTTGTATAAGTTCTGTAGGATTTGAGAGAGGACGGATCATGTCGTTTAAGGACCCATCATTGTTTCGCCAGGCAGCGCTTATCGGCGGCGAGTGGATCGAGGCGGACGAGGCAAACGCGATCGAGGTGAACAACCCGGCGACGGGTGAAATCATCGGTCGCGTGCCGAAGCTCGGCGCCAAGGAAACCAAGGCTGCGATCGAGGCCGCGCGTGTCGCCCAGAAGGGCTGGGCAGCGCGCACGGCCAAGGACCGCGCCGGTGTCCTGCGCAAATGGTTCGAGCTGATGATCGAGAACAAGGAGGATCTCGGCCGCATCCTGACGCTGGAGCAGGGCAAGCCGCTGGCCGAAGCGACCGGCGAAATCGTCTATGGCGCAAGCTTCGTCGAGTGGTTCGCCGAAGAGGCGCGCCGTCTCTATGGCGACCTGATCCCCGGCCACCAGCCCGACAAGCGCATTCTGGTCATGAAGCAGCCGATCGGGGTCGTCGCGGCGATCACGCCCTGGAACTTCCCCAATGCGATGATCACCCGCAAGGCCGGCCCGGCCTTTGCCGCCGGCTGCGCCATGGTGCTGAAGCCGGCCGCCCAGACGCCGTTCTCGGCGATTGCGATCGCGATTCTGGCCGAGCGCGCCGGCCTGCCCAAGGGCCTTTTCAGCGTCATCACCGGTTCCGCCCGCGAGATCGGCGCCGAGATGACTTCGAACCCCGTCGTGCGCAAGCTCACCTTCACTGGCTCGACCGAAGTGGGTGCGGAACTCTATCGCCAGAGCGCGGCCACGATCAAGAAGCTCGGCCTGGAGCTTGGCGGCAACGCGCCCTTCATCGTCTTTGACGATGCCGATCTCGACGCGGCTGTCGAAGGCGCGCTGATCGCCAAGTTCCGCAACAACGGCCAGACCTGCGTCTGCGCCAACCGCATCTATGTGCAGGATAAGGTCTATGACGCCTTCGCCGACAAGCTCGCCAAGGCCGTCGCCAAGCTGAAGATCGGCAACGGCGTCGACGAGGGCGTGATCCTCGGCCCGCTGATCGACAAGGCGGCGCTGGAGAAGGTGGAGGAACATGTCGCCGACGCCACGTCGAAGGGTGCTCGCGTCATCCAGGGCGGCAAGCGTCACACCCTCGGCGGCACCTTCTACGAGGCGACGGTTCTGGCTGACGTCACCCAGGCGATGGCGGTTGCACGCGAGGAAACGTTTGGGCCGGTCGCACCGCTCTTCCGCTTCACCGACGAGGCGGACGTGGTCGAGCAGGCAAACGACACCGAGTTCGGCCTTGCCTCCTATTTCTATGCCAAGGATCTTGCGCGTGTTTTCCGGGTGGCCGAAGCGCTGGAATACGGCATGGTCGGCGTCAACACCGGGCTGATCTCCACGGCCGAAGCGCCGTTCGGCGGCGTCAAGCTGTCTGGCCTCGGACGCGAGGGCTCGCGCTACGGCATCGAGGAGTTCACCGAGATCAAATACGTCTGCCTCGGCGGCGTTGCGTAAGATACGGTACCCAATCTGAAAAACCGGCCGGAAAGTTCTGGCCGGTTTTTTTCTTTGCCGGTAGAAATCTCGTAATTGCGGGATCGAGGCATCGCTCGTCCCGTCGCATTGCAGGAGGAGACGACCCATGCCGGCACCGAAGAACCCCTTCAAAGCAGCGCTGCGCGAAAACCGCTTCCAGCTCGGGCTGTGGGTGGCGCTTGCCAGCCCCTATGCAGCCGAAGTGGTGTCCGGCAGCGGTTACGACTGGCTGCTGCTCGACGGCGAGCACGCGCCGAACGACATTCCGTTGCTGTCGGCGCAGTTTCGTGCCGTCGCCGCATCGGCGAGCCACCCGATGGTTCGCCTGCCGGTGGGCGATACCGTGCTGATCAAGCAGATCCTCGACACCGGCGTGCAGACGCTCCTGATCCCCATGGTCGAAAGCCTGGCGCAGGCGCAGCAGCTGGTGCGCGCCACCCGCTATCCGCCGCATGGTATTCGCGGCGTCGGCGCCGCCCTCGGGCGCGCCTCTGAGTTCGGCCGCATCGGCGATTATCTCCAGACCGCCGGCGATGAAATCTGCCTGATCCTGCAGATCGAAAGCCGCGCAGGTCTTGCCGCCATCGACGAGATTGCCGCACTCGATGGCGTCGACGGCCTCTTCATCGGTCCCTCCGATCTGGCCGCCGACATGGGTTATCTCGGCAAGCCAGGCCATCCGGAGGTGCGCGCGGCGATTGCCGACGCGTTCGAGCGCATCGAGAAGGCCGGCAAGGCACGTGGCATCATGACGCTCGATCTCGAGCAGGCGCGCGACTATCGCGAGATGGGCGCTGATTTCATGGCGATCGGCACGGATGTCACCTCCCTCGTGCGTGCGACGACGACGCTGCGCCAGGAGTTTCTCGGCGAAGAGATGTCGGCTCCGAAGAAGCAAGAATCCGGCTACTGATCGCAGATTGCCTGGAGTTCGGGCATCGCTACGCCCGGGCTCCAGCGCCGCAAATCGACGATCCGCCGCTCGATCTTTTCGCGGTGGTGGTTGGCGATATCGCTGAGGCGGTGATCGAGGAACGGGTTTCTGAAGCGTTCCAGCGTCGCGACAACATAGTCTGCCGCTTCGCTCTCCAGGCCCTTTGCAGCAAAGGCCGGAATCACGTCGGATCGATAGATACGTTCTAGCCGCATGGCGATGTCGGGATCGGCCAGGATTTCCCGCACAGTCTCCTTCGGGTCGCGGCCTTGCCTAAGCCAGAGATCGGCCAGCACCGTGTGGCCGAGATTGAGGATGTGGAGCTTCAGCTTCTCGTAAGGTGTCAGGTCATCCACGAGCTTTACACAGGGGTGGATGCATGGGGGCCGCAAGCCGGGCTGGTTTTCGATTGCCCAGAGCGCATAGGGCTCGGCAATGGCACCGGCCGGCTCGAGCGGCTCGGAGACGATGCGGTCGACCAGCGTATTCGCCCAGACGACATCCTTGTCCAGCCAGTCGGCAAAGGCTTTGTCTTTCACCCGCTGCGCCGCGAGCCGCAGCATCAGCGCCTTCAGCACGTCGCCGTTGCGCGATACCAGTTCACAGGGAAGCATCGTCAGGGGACGGCCGCCTGCATCGAAGCGCGCCTTCAAGAGCAGAAGCAGCTTGCCCGGAAAGGAACGCGGAACTTCCGCTATCGGATCGTCCTCGCCGACCTGGTAGCCCGTGTCGCCGGTGTTGGAGATCAGGATTTCGGCCTCCTCGGCGACAATCGCCCGGATCTCGCTCCAGTTTTGGGCGGTTGAAAGCGCGCGCGCGACGCTTGTCACGTGCTGTGTCGCGTCGATCCTCTCGCCTCCCTGGATGCCACGGATGATGACCGGAAACCCTCCCGGGAGGGCGAGGGCTGCAAGCCGCCCGGACCGTTCGCTCGACCCTGTCGTTTGCACGATCGTGATCGAACCGGGCGCTTCTCCCTTCTTCAGTGCTTGGCTGATGAAGAGATCGGCATGCGCCTGAAGGAAACGGCTCGTCCCGAATTGCACGATCGGCGTCGGCATGCGTAGGCTCCGATAGCTGGCTATGGAATGGATTGGAGAAGGGTTTCGCGCGCCGACTGAAGGTGTCGCCGGCAGGCCTGTTCGGCCCTTGCCGGATCGTGCGAGCGCAGCGCTTCGATATAGGCGAGGTGTTCTTCCAGCGCACGGGCGTTGCGCTGGCGGGCATTCGTCTTGTTCCACTGGTAGTGATAGTGGAAGACGATCGCGATGATGTCGTAGAAATCGACGATGAAGCGGTTGCTCGATGCCTTGTGTACCAGCAGGTGAAACTGCTCGTCGAGTTCGGAAAACTCCCGGTAACGGTTGTCGATGTCGGCGAGGATGTCCCGGTGCAGGGCCTCGATTTCCCGAAGCTCATCCCAGGCCGGATGATCGTGGGGCAGGGAGACAAAGCGCGCGGCCGAGCGCAGCTCGAACATCTCGCGCACTTCCGTCAGTTCCAGCGCGAATTCGCGGGTAAAGCCCTTCAGGATCCAGTGGCTGTTCGGCCGCTTTTCGATCAGGCCGAAGCGGCTGAAGCGGATCAGGAACTCGCGCACGCTGGTCGTGCCGGTGCCAATGTCGCGTGCCAGTTCCAGTTCGTTGATCTGCATGCCCGGCTCGGCACCACCGGCGAGAATCCGGCGCATGAAGCTGCGCTCGATGATCTCGGCGAGTGAATCCGTCTCTTCCGTTGGAAAATAATCGTCGGGCCGGGGTTGGCGCAGCACGCTCTTCTTGCGCTTGTCCCAGGCGATCAGCTGCAGTTCCTCGAAGCGGCCAAGGATCGCCCGCACCGTCGTCCGGCTGACGCCGAGCATCTGCCCGAGCTCCGGCTCCGAGGGCAGCGAGGATGTGTCCGCCAGCAGCTTGAGGCAGCGGTTATAGGCATCCTTGAAGACGGTGTTCTGTTTTGCCATGGGCGACGTCCGGATCGTTCGAAGTTTTCTGCGCTTACGCGGAACGCTCCTCTATCCCGTCGCTCCGGTTTTGTCTGCGTCTGTCATCCATATCTGTTCCTCCCAGCCGCTCCGGGGCACCTCGGCCGTGCCGTCGATGTTTTTCGCTATAATACCCATTGACGGCAATCTGTCTATTGTAGATAAAAGACAGAACAAAAATCATTAGGGAGAAATTGGGTGTCTGCGCCGTCCACCATCCTGCTCGCACCGGAGGACAATGTTGTCGTGGCGACGCTGGCGATTGCCGCCGGCGACGTTCTGCCAAACGGCGTGCGCGCGGCGGCAAAGGTCGATGCCGGACACAAGATCGCCATCCGCGCCATCCGCGCCGGCGAACCGGTCGTCAAATATGCCCAGGCGATCGGCCGGGCGACCGCCGATATCGCGCCGGGTGACCACGTGCACGCCCATAACATCGCCTTCGACAAGGACCGCCTGGCGATCAGCCCTCAAGGGGCGCCCGAAGCGGCAAGCGATGCCGACAGGGCGCGCACCTTCATGGGCTATCGAAGAGGTGACGGCCGGGCGGCGACGCGAAACTACATCGGGGTCGTCGCCAGCGTGAACTGTTCCACCACCGTCTGTCGCGCCATCGCCGAGGAGGCGAACAGGCGCATCTTGCCGAGGTACGAAGGCATCGATGGTTTCGTGCCGATCGTGCACGATCAGGGCTGTGGCATGTCCTCGACCGGCGACGGCATGGCCAATCTGCACCGCACGCTCGCCGGCTACGCCCGCCATGTCAATTTCGGCGGCGTGCTGATGGTCGGCCTCGGCTGCGAGGTCAACCAGTTGACGCTCTATGGTCAAAGCGGCGCCGGCGCGGAGAAGCGCCATTTCAACATCCAGGAAGCCGGCGGCTCGCGTCGTTCCGTCGAAAAGGCGCTGGCCATCCTCGAGGAAATCGCTACCGAAGTCGGCAAGGAACGTCGCGTCGCTATCCCGGTCAGCGAGATCATCGTCGGTCTGCAATGTGGAGGGTCGGACGGGCTTTCGGGCATCACCGCTAACCCGGCGTTGGGTGCTGCGGTCGACATCCTTGCGGCCGCCGGCGGCACGGCGATCCTCTCCGAAACTTCGGAAATTTATGGCGCCGAGCACCTGTTGCGCAGCCGTGCCGTCAACGACGCGGTCGCGGTGAAACTCGATGGGCTGATTGCCTGGTGGGAGAACTATGTGGCGCTGCATGGCGCTTCGCTCGACAACAATCCTTCGCCGGGCAACAAACGGGGCGGCTTGACCACCATCCTTGAAAAATCACTCGGCGCCGTCGCCAAGGGCGGTCGCTCGCCGCTGAAGGCGGTCTACCGTTATGCCGAGCGGGTGACAGAGCACGGGCTCGTTTTTATGGATACCCCCGGCTACGACCCGGTATCGGCCACCGGCCAGGTCGCCGGTGGCGCCAATGTCATTGCCTTTACCACCGGCCGCGGCAGTTGTTTCGGCTGTCGCCCCGCGCCGTCGATCAAGCTCACCAGCAACACGGCGCTCTACCGGGCGATGGAAGAGGACATGGATATCGATTGCGGCGTGATCGCTTCGGGGGAGGCGAGCATAGCCGGGCTCGGCCGCGAGATCTTCGACCTGATCGTCGAGACCGCCTCGGGCCGCAAGACCAAGAGTGAGCTTTTCGGCTACGGCGATAATGAGTTCGTGCCCTGGCATTTGGGCGCAACGCTCTAAATACCTAAGGCATCCTGGGAGGAGGAAACGGGGAATGCAGACGAGACGGATCGGTCGAACCGACCTATCGGTGACCGAGTTTAGCTTCGGCGCCGCCGGTCTCGGCGGACTCTACCGCGAATGCACCCGCGACTCCGCGATCGCGACTCTGGACGCTGCCTGGCAGTCGGGTATGCGCTACTTCGATGTCGCGCCTTTCTACGGCCTCGGTCTCGCCGAGCGTCGTGTCGGCGACTTCCTGAGCGACAAGCCGCGTGATCAGTTCGTGCTTTCCACAAAGGTTGGTCGTCTCCTGCATCCGGTGCCGGAAGACAAGGTGCCGGACTATTCCTACGTGAATCCGCTCAATTTCGACGTCACCTACGACTACAGCTATGACGGCATCATGCGCTCGGTCGAGTTCAGCTATGCCCGGCTCGGGCTCAATCGCATCGACATCCTCTATGTGCACGATATCGGCGTCTACACCCATGGAGCCGCTCGCAATGCGATCTACCTGCGGCAATTGCTGGAGGGCGGCCTCAAGGCGTTGGAGGCGCTGAAATCCTCGGGAACGATCGCGGCCTATGGCCTCGGCGTCAACGAGGTGCCGGTCTGTCTCGACGTCCTGCGTCAGGCCGATCTCGACTGCATCCTGCTCGCCGGGCGTTACACGCTGCTCGACCGGTCCGCTGTCGCTGAACTGCTGCCGCTCTGCGAGAAGAAACAGACTTCGCTCGTCGTCGGTGGGGTGTTCAACTCGGGCATCCTGGCGACGGGACCGGTCGAAGGTGCGCATTTCGACTACATGCCGGCGACGGACGATATCCGGCAAAAGGTTGCCGCTATGGACGCGGTTGCGCGCGGCATGAATGTGCCGCTTGCCGCACCTGCCATGCAGTTTCCACTAGCCAGTCAGCAGGTCGCCTCGGTGCTACTCGGTACCGCCAAGCCGCAGAGCCTGGCGCGCAACATGGCGCTCGCCGAGTACCGGTTTTCCGCCGCCGATTTCGCGGCTTTTGAACCGTTCACACTGGTCGCACCGGAGCTCGGAGACGAGCCGGTTCGCGTCTAACGGACGGCGCCAAAATGCCGTCCGAAATGCTGTTCCGGCAGCTTGCCAAGCCGGGATTGTCGTATTAGCATTCCAATATGTTTTTTATCGATAAAAGGTCGATGAGCCAGCACCTGCGATCGATCTCCAAGAAGTGGAACACGGTGCACCAAGAGGAGAAACCTGGGATGAGCATTCTGAAAAGCAGCCTGACCCGCCGCGCCTTTACCGCCTTGGCCGGCGCCGCGATGATCGCCGGCATGTCGCCGGTCGCCTCCTTCGCACAGGACGTGACGATCCCGATCATCGTCAAGGATACCACGTCCTTCTATTGGCAGATCGTGCTCGCTGGTGCCCGCGCCGCCGGCAAGGATCTCGGCGTCAACGTGCCGGAACTCGGCGCTCAGGCCGAATCCGACATCAATGGCCAGATCAGCATTCTCGAGAACGCGGTTGCCGGCGCACCAGCTGCCGTCGTCATCTCGCCGACGGAGTTCAAGGCGCTCGGCAAGCCGATCGACGAAGCGGCCAAGGCCGTGCCGATCATCGGTATCGATTCCGCAGCTGACTCCAAGGCCTTCTCGTCGTTCCTCACCACCGACAACGTCCAGGGCGGTCGCATCGCCGCCGATGGTCTTGCCGCAGCGGTCAAGGAAATGACCGGCAAGGAAGAGGGCGAAATCGCCATCATCACCAACCTTCCGGGCGTCGGCTCGCTCGACCAGCGCCGTGAAGGCTTCCTCGATCAGATCAAGACCAAGTATCCGGGCTTCAAAGTCGTTGCGGATAAGTATGCGGACGGCCAGGCAACCACTGGCCTCAACATGATGACCGACCTGATCACAGCCAACCCCAATCTGGTTGGTGTCTTCGCATCCAACCTGATCATGGCGCAGGGCGTTGGCCAGGCGATTGCCGAAAACAAGCTCGGCGACAAGATCAAGGTGATCGGCTTCGACAGCGACGACAAGACGGTCGGCTTCCTCAAGGAAGGCGTTCTGGCCGGCCTCGTCGTTCAGGATCCCTACCGCATGGGCTATGATGGCATAAAGACGGCGCTCGCCGTCTCGAAGAAGGAGAAGGTCGAGGCGAATGTCGATACCGGTGCCAATCTGGTGACCAAGGCCAACATGGCGGAGCCGAAGATCGACGCTCTCTTGAACCCGAAGGTCAAGTGACGACGGCTGCGGCGGGCGTTGGGCCTGCCGCACCCGCTTGCGGCCGGAACGAGGACCGGCCGCAAGCGATCTCTGCGATGGGAGGAATGCGCAGATGACCGACATGCAAGAGCCACGCGACATCAGGACCGAAGGACTGCATGTGGCGACACGCCACCCGGTTCCGAAAGGCGAGCCTATCCTGGAGCTGCGCGCCCTGCAGAAGAAGTATGGCGCCGTCGAAGCCTTGAAGCCTGCATCGCTGACCTTTCTGTCCGGTGAAATTCACGCGATCGTCGGTGAGAACGGTGCCGGCAAGTCGACGCTGATCAAGCTTCTGACCGGCGTCATCAAACGCACGTCCGGCGAAATCTTTTGGTGCGGAAAACCCGTTCAGCTCGGTACGCCGCAGGAGGCGATCGAGCGCGGTATCAATGCCGTGCATCAAGAGGTCGTGCTTTGCGCTCACCTGTCGGTCGCGGCCAATATGTTTCTCGGCGACGAGATCAATCGCAACGGCCTGATGCGCAAGCGCGCGATGACCGATGCGGCACAAAGCGTGCTGGATGATCTCGGCTTCAACCTGCCGGCCGGTGCCGTGCTTGGAAGCTTGACGATTGGGCAGCAGCAGCTCGTCGCCACGGCGCGTGCCGCCATGCGCGGCACGCAGTTTCTGATCTTCGATGAGCCGACCGCCTATCTCACCCGACAGGAATCGGCACAGCTCTTCCGGCTGATCCGAAGGCTGCAGGCCGAAGGCGTGACCATCGTCTATATCAGCCACCGCATGGAGGAAGTCTTCGAGCTTGCCGACCGTGTCTCGGTGCTGCGTGACGGCACTCATGTCGGCACCCGCAAGATCGGTGAGACCAACGAGGCGGAGCTGATCGCGCTGATGATCAATCGCACGATCGAGCAGATCTATCACAAGGAACATTTTCCGCCGGGCGCGGCCATCATCGAGACGCGCAACTTGAGCGGCCCCGGCTTCCAGGATGTGTCGCTGACAGTGCACGCCGGCGAGATCGTCGGCCTCTACGGGCTCATCGGCGCGGGACGCAGCGAGTTTGCGCTCGGCCTTTATGGCCGGCACCGGCCAACGGGTGGAGAGGTCTACTGGCAGGGCCGTAAGGTGGAGATCGCCAGCGAACGTAAGGCCATGGACCTCGGCATCGCGCTTGCGCCCGAAAGCCGACGTGACCAGGGCCTCTGCCTCAACTTGCCGATCGGCCTCAACATCAATCTGCCGGTTTTCAACCGGCTGACGCGCGGCCTGACGATCAACGGCCAGCAGGAGCGGGAAAACGCGGACCGGCAGATCCGCGACCTGAAGATCAAGACGCCGTCACGCCGCGTGCTGGCCTCCGCCATGTCCGGCGGCAACCAGCAGAAGATCGTCATCGGCAAGTGGTTGAGCCACGGCGCCAAGCTTTTCATCTTTGACGAGCCGACGGTCGGCGTCGATGTCGGCACCAAGGCGGAAATCTATCGCCTGTTCGCACGGCTTTTGGAGAACGGGGCGGGCATCATCTTGATCTCGTCCTATCTGCCGGAGGTCTACGAACTGGCGGACCGGCTGCATGTGTTCCGGCGCGGACGGCTGGTCGCCAGCCACGACTATCGTGCTGCCAGCCATGAGGAAGTGCTGACACAGGCGATTGGCGTTTGATCACACAGAGCGGGATGAGCATGAGCGGTTTTCCGCCCCCATCCGGCTTCAAGAAGTTTTAGGGGACGCAGGGAGGAAGACGATGAGTGCGGAGACGGCGGAGAGCGGTGCAAGTGCTGCACCAAGGAAAGGTGTGAGCATCCTTTTTGGTCTTACTCTACTCGGTTTGCTTCTGTTGCTCTGGGCGGCGCTGGGCTTCGCGACCAACAGCTTCTGGACGCCCAACAACATCAGCAACCTGCTGCGCCAGGGGGCGATGACGGCGATCCTGGCAGTTGGCCAGACCTTCGTCATCATCACGGCAGGCATCGATCTGTCGGTCGGTGCCGTGGTCGGCTTTACCAGTGTTATCGTCGCCTGGCTGCTGGCCGCCGGCGTTCCGCTCTGGATTGCCATCATCCTGACGCTCGCCTTCGGTGTCCTGATCGGCGCCTTCCATGCCTTCGGCATCGTGCGCATGGGTCTGCCGCCCTTCATCATCACGTTGGCAACGCTTACGTCGCTGCGCGGTATCGGCCTCCTGATCACCAATGGCTCGACCATCTCGATCACCAATGAGGCCTTCACCAATTTCTCGCGGGCGGATTTCCTGGGCGTTCCCAGCCTGTTCTGGATGGTGATCGTGGTGGCGATCCCGGCCTATGTCTTCCTGCATTTGAGCCGTTTCGGTCGCTATCTCTTTGCTGTCGGCTCCAACAGCGAGGCGGCGCGTCTTTCCGGCGTCAATGTGCATCGCACGATCTATCTCGCCTATATCCTGTCGTCGACCTGCGCCGCCTTCGTCGGCCTGCTGCTTGCCTCGCGCATCGGCATCGGCAACGCCACCCAGGCCGAAGGCTGGGAACTTCAGGCGATCGCCTCGTCGGTCATCGGCGGCACCAGCCTGTTCGGGGCGGTCGGCTCGGTGCATGGGCCGCTGCTCGGCGCGTTCATCCTCGCGACGATCAACAACGGCGCCAACCTCTTGAACGTCAACTCGTTCTGGCAGCGCATCATCACCGGGGTTTTGATCATCGTTATCGTCTATTTCGACCAATTGCGTCGCCGCAGCGCCCGCTAGGCGCTGCCGTATTCGAGAGAATTGCCATGAAAGCCGTGCTCTGCCCGCAACCCGGTCGGCTGGAGGTCGTCGACCGCACGCCAATCGAAACCGTGCCGGACGGTTGGGTCCACCTCGCCGTCAGCCATGTCGGCATCTGCGGTACGGACTACCATATCTTCGCCGGAAAACATCCTTTCCTCGAATATCCGCGGGTCATGGGCCATGAGATTTCGGCAACGGTGATGGCCGGCGGGAAAGGGACGACGATGGCGCCCGGCACGCCGGTCGTGGTCAACCCCTATCTCGCCTGTGGTGCTTGCGTTGCCTGCCGAAAGGGCAAGCCCAATTGCTGCACGGCCATCAAGGTACTCGGCGTCCATACCGACGGCGCGTTCTGCGAGGAGATCGTCGTGCCGGAGGGCAACCTTTATCCGGCGCAGGGCCTTTCGCCGGAGGCGGCCGCCACTGTCGAGTTCCTGGCGATAGGCGCCCACGCGGTCCGCCGTGCATCGACGGATGCCGGGTCGCGGGCGCTGGTCATCGGTGCCGGACCGATCGGTCTCGGCACCGCGATCTTTTCCCGCATCGCCGGCCATGACGTGGTGCTCGCCGACACCAGCGCGGAGCGGCTGGACTTTGCCGCCCGCAAACTCGGCTTTGCCAAGGGCATCGTCGTGGATACCGATACGGCGGCGCGCGTTGTCGCGGCGACGGATGGAGACGGTTTCGATGTCGTCTTCGACGCGACCGGGCATGGCGGCTCGATGCAGGCGGCCTTCGCCCACGTCGCCCACGGTGGCACCCTGGTCTTCGTCAGTGTCGTCAAGGACGATATCCGCTTCTCCGATCCAGAGTTCCACAAGCGCGAGATGACGCTGGTCGGCAGCCGCAACGCGACCCGGCAGGATTTCGACCATGTCGTCGCATCGATCGCGTCCGGCCTGGTACCGGTGGAGGCGCTGATCACGCACCGCACCACGCTGGACGGCGCGGTTGCCGATCTGCCGCGATGGGCGGAGGAAAAGACGGGCCTGGTGAAGGCTGTCATTCAAGTGACGGCCGCCTGAGTGATGGCGGGTTTGCTGCATCGCCACAGGGATGCGCACCCCATCTTTGCCGCTGAGAGGCGCCAATTATCCCAGAAAAGGCCAGGCATTGCGGCTCGACGCACGAAAATAGCGGAAAACGGCCAGTTTCGAGCAAGCTCGTTTGCAAATCCTCAGGAATCCGGATTCATTCTGGCTTCAGGCCTTGTATCGAGGCGAGACGGGTATATTTGTTGCACTGCACAAGAAAAGTGGTAGTCTGGCAGCGATTGCGGACACCAAGACAAACAATCGCAAGCTTGCGTCCGACCGGGAGCGGCGTTGTCGTTGATTGAACCAAGGGGTACGCTTCCCATGTTCTACCAGCTCTATGAACTGAACCACGCAATGATGGCGCCGTGGCGCACGGCAGCCGACGCCATGCGGCTCGCGTTCAGCAATCCGATGAACCCCGTCTCGCACACCTATTTCGGTCGCGCCGCCGCAGCCGGTCTTGAAGTGTTCGAGCGCTCCACCCGCCGTTATGGCAAGCCGGAGTTCGGTCTTCCCGAGACGGTCGTCGATGGTCAATCCGTTTCGATCTACGAACGCATCGTCTGGCGTGCGCCCTTCTGCAACCTCATTCATTTCGAGCGTGCAGTGCCCAAGGGGCGCACCCCCGATCCGAAGGTGCTCATCGTCGCGCCGATGTCCGGCCACTATGCGACGCTGTTGCGTGGCACGGTGGAAGCCCAGCTCCCGCATTCCGACATCTACATCACCGACTGGATCGATGCCCGCATGGTGCCGCTCAGCGAAGGCACCTTCGATCTCGACGATTACATCGACTACGTCATCCAGATGCTGCATTTCCTCGGGCCTGACACCCATGTGATCGGCGTCTGTCAGCCCGCGGTGCCGGTGCTTGCTGCCGTCGCATTGATGGAAGCTGCCGATGATCCGCTGTCGCCGGCGACGATGACGCTGATGGGCGGCCCGATCGACACCCGCATCAACCCGACCGGCGTCAACCAGCTCGCGGAAGAGCGTTCGATCGAATGGTTCCGTGACAATGTCATCATGCCGGTGCCGTGGCCGCAACCGGGTTTCATGCGCATGGTCTATCCGGGATTCCTGCAGCTCTCGGGCTTCATGTCGATGAACCTCGACCGGCACCTGATCGCCCATAAGGAGTTCTTCGCCCACCTGGTGAAGAACGATGGTGACGCCGCCGAAAAGCACCGCGACTTCTACGACGAATATCTCGCGGTCATGGACCTGACGGCTGAATTCTACCTGCAGACGGTGCAGGTGGTGTTCATACAGCATGCGCTTCCGAAGGGCGAGATGATGCATCGCGGCAAGCGCGTCGACACGACGGCGATCAAGAAGGTGGCGCTCCTGACGGTCGAAGGCGAGAACGACGATATCTCCGGTGTCGGCCAGACCCAGGCGGCGCAGACGATCTGCACCAACATCCCCGACCACATGCGCCTGCATTACATGCAGCCGGATGTCGGCCACTACGGCGTCTTCAACGGCTCGCGCTTCCGCCGCGAAATCGCGCCGCGCATCGTCGCTTTCCACCGCGAGCACGCGCGCCACGCAAAACCGGTGAAGCAGCTGATCAAGGGCGGCAAGTCGGCCTGATCTCGGCGGCGCGGCCGTTTTGACCGCATAGAGTCAAGGGTTTGTCCGATTCCGGGGGAGGGCGTCTTGCAGAGCCAAGAGCGCCTTCCCACATCGTTTTCATCGGGCCGCATGGGCGGCCCGGATGATTGCGAGGAATCCTGAAGATGAACCAATCTGCAATGATCCGTCCGGATTGGACGCCCGCGACCATCGCCCTGATGGTGCTTGGCTTCGTGGTCTTCTGGCCGCTCGGCCTGGCCATGCTCGCCTACATTCTCTTTGGCGAAAAGCTCAAGACGTTCAAGAAAGACGCAAACGATACGGTGGATGGCATGTGCTCGGCTTTCAAGCGCGGCGGCCGCCGTTCCAACTGGACGCATCGCACCGGCAACGTCGCCTTCGACGACTGGCGCGAAGCTGAACTTACCCGTCTCGACGAGGAACGCCGCAAGCTCGACGAGATGCGCGAAGAATTCGACAGCTATGCGCGCGAGCTTCGCCGCGCCAAGGACCAGGAAGAGTTCGACCGCTTCATGCGTGACCGCAAGAACGGCGGCTCGGGCCCGATTGTCGAAGCCCACTGACCTGACGAAACCGCTTCCGGCGTTTCACATGAAACGCCGGATCACTTTTGGCATGCACCCCAACCTGTGAACTGTAGGCGAAAGCCCCGCGAATCGGTTAGAAAGCCTGCATGTTCCCTTCCTTCAAGCGGCGCATTCAACCTGCACCACCCGCAACGACGCGGCAGATCGAGGTCGCCGGCAAGTCCCTGCCGCTGACGATCAAGCAGAACGCGCGCGCGACGCGCATGACGCTGCGCATCGAGCCGGGCGGCCGGGCTCTGAAGATGACCGTGCCGCAGGGCCTCCCCGAGCGAGAGGTCAACGCCTTCCTGACACGACACCAGGGCTGGCTGATGACCAAGCTCGCGCGCTTCTCTGGCGAGAGCCAGATCGAGGAGGGCGGTTCCATCCTCATTCGCGGCGTCTCCCACCGCATCGAGCGCACCGGCAAGATCCGCGGGCTCACGGAAGCGATCGTGATCGATGACGAACCGGTGCTGCGCGTCAGCGGCGGCGAGGAACACCTCAACCGGCGCATCGTCGATTTCCTGAAGAAGGAAGCCCGCCAGGACCTCGACCGGTTGGTGGCGATCTACACCGGCCGTATCGGCCGACGGGCAAAGTCGCTGTCGCTCAAGGACACGCGCAGCCGCTGGGGATCATGCTCGGCCGACGGGGCGTTGAGTTTCTCCTGGCGCATCGTCATGGCGCCGCCAAGGGTCATCGCCTATCTCGCGGCGCATGAAGTGGCGCATCTGCAGGAAATGAACCACGGCCCGAACTTCTGGGCGCTCTGCGGCAGATTGTGCCCCGATACGGAGGACGCCAAGCGCTGGCTCCGCCGCAACGGCACGATGCTTCACGCGATCGACTTCGATTGAATCCTGGAGGGCGATGAGCGGCTCGTTATGCGCGGTGGCGCAGCGCTTCGCGGATCTTCTCGTCGGTCTTGTATTGGCTGAGGGCATAGACCGACCAGATCGCCGCCGGTACCCAGCCGATCAGCGTCAGTTGCAGGATCAGGCAAATGAGGCCGGCAAAGGGGCGGCCGATGGTAAAAAACTGCAGCCAGGGCAGGATAAGCGCGAGCAACAGGCGCATCAGTCTCTCCGTTGTGGTAAAATGCATATGGTAAAAGCGCGCCTGCCGCGCAAGGGGCGCACACCCGGCGAAGGACGGGTGCAGGGGCGCTGAGTGACCGCTTTTGCGTCGGTTTTTGGCTCGACTCGCGCGGCATTTCATGCAAGGTCGCTTCTCATGAAAACCCAAGTGAAGATATGCGGGCTGAAGACCGCGGAAGCGGCGGAGCGTGCTGTCGCGCTCGGCGCATCCCATGTCGGCTTCATCTTTTTCCCGAAGAGCCCCAGGAACATCGAGCCCGACGATGCCGGCCGCATCGCCGACAGGATTCGCGGCCAGGCGAAGATTGTCGCCGTCACCGTCAATGCCGACAATGACGAGCTCGATGAAATCGTTTCGGCGCTCAACCCGGATATCCTGCAGCTTCATGGCAGCGAGGACGCGGATCGACTGCTGACGGTCAAGGCAATGTATGGCCTTCCCGTCATGAAGGCCTTTTCGGTGCGCGAAGCATCGGACCTTGAAAAGATCGATGCCTATATAGGCATCGCCGATCGCTTCCTCTTCGATGCCAAGCCGCCAAAAGGGTCCGAATTGCCCGGTGGCAACGGCGTTTCCTTTGACTGGAAGCTGCTCGATGCGCTTGACGGAAGCGTCGATTACATGCTTTCCGGTGGTCTTAACGCCGATAACATTGGCGAGGCCATGGCGCAGACCAGCGCGCGTGCCATCGATATCTCCTCCGGCGTCGAGAGCGCGCCGGGCGTCAAGGATCTGAAGCTCATGGAATCGTTTTTCAATGCCGTTCGCCAGGCAGAGGCGGACATGCCACGGTCAGGGAGCAGGACGTGAACCAGGCGCCAAAGTTGAATTCCTTCCGGGGTGGCCCGGACGAGGACGGCCGTTTCGGTATCTTCGGCGGCCGCTTCGTGGCCGAAACTCTGATGCCGCTGATCCTCGATCTCCAGAACGAGTGGGACAACGCGAAGAACGATCCGGCCTTCAAGGCGGAGCTGGAACATCTCGGCGCGCATTATATCGGCCGCCCGAGCCCGCTCTACTTCGCTGAACGGCTGACGGCGGAGCTTGGCGGCGCCAAGATCTACTTCAAGCGCGAAGAGCTGAACCACACCGGTTCCCACAAGATCAACAATTGCATTGGCCAGATCCTGCTCGCCAAGCGCATGGGCAAGACGCGCATCATCGCTGAGACCGGCGCCGGCCAGCATGGCGTGGCCTCGGCAACCGTCGCCGCCCGCTTCGGCCTGCCTTGCGTCGTCTACATGGGTGCGACCGACGTCGAGCGCCAGGCGCCGAACGTTTTCCGCATGAAGCTCCTGGGCGCCGAGGTAAAGCCGGTAACCGCCGGCAGCGGCACGCTCAAGGACGCCATGAATGAAGCGCTGCGTGACTGGGTCACCAATGTCGACAACACCTACTACCTGATCGGCACGGCTGCCGGCCCGCATCCCTATCCGGAGATGGTCCGCGATTTCCAGGCCGTCATCGGCCAGGAAGCCAAGGAGCAGATGCTCGCTGCCGAAGGCCGGCTGCCGGATCTCGTCATTGCCGCCGTTGGTGGTGGCTCCAACGCGATCGGCATCTTCCATCCGTTCCTCGATGACGAGAGCGTCAAGATCGTCGGCGTCGAAGCCGGCGGCAAGGGCATTGAAGGCGACGAGCATTGCGCCTCGATCACCGCCGGTTCGCCGGGCGTGCTGCACGGCAACCGCACCTATCTGCTGCAGGACGGCGACGGACAGATCAAGGAAGGCCATTCGATTTCGGCCGGCCTCGATTATCCCGGCATCGGTCCGGAGCACGCCTGGCTCAACGATGTCGGCCGCGTCGAATACGTGCCGATCATGGACCACGAAGCGCTCGAAGCCTTCCAGACGCTGACCCGTCTCGAGGGCATCATCCCGGCGCTCGAGCCGTCGCATGCGCTTGCCGAGGTGATCAAGCGCGCGCCGAAGATGGGCAAGGACGAGATCATCCTGATGAACCTCTCCGGCCGTGGCGACAAGGACATCTTCACCGTCGGCAAGTTACTGGGAATGGGGCAGTAAGATCATGACCGCACGCATGGACAAGCGATTTGCCGATGTCGCGGCCGAAGGACGTCCGGTCCTCGTCACCTATTTCATGGGCGGCGATCCGGATTTCGAGACGTCGGTCTCGATCATGAAGGCGCTGCCGAAGGCCGGCGCCGACGTCATCGAACTCGGCATGCCGTTCTCTGACCCGATGGCCGACGGCCCGGCGATCCAGTTGGCTGGCCAGCGCTCGCTGAAGGGCGGCCAGACGCTTGAAAAGACGCTCGAAATCGCCCGCCGCTTCCGCGAGGACGACGAGCGCACCCCGATCGTGCTGATGGGCTATTACAACCCGATCTATATCTACGGCGTCGACCGCTTCCTGACGGATGCGCTTTCAGCCGGGATCGACGGCCTGATCGTCGTCGACCTGCCGCCGGAAATGGACGACGAGCTCTGCATCCCGGCGCTGGAAAAGGGCATCAACTTCATTCGCCTGGCGACGCCGACCACGGACGACCGTCGCCTGCCGAAGGTGCTCGAAAACACCTCCGGTTTCGTCTACTACGTGTCGATGAACGGCATCACTGGATCGGCTCTGCCCGATCCGTCGTTGATCGGTGGCGCCGTCGGGCGTATCAAGGCACACACCAATCTGCCCGTTTGCGTCGGTTTCGGCGTCAAGACGGCGGAACATGCAAGGGCCATCGGAGCATCTGCCGATGGTGTGGTCGTCGGTACGGCGATCGTCAACCAGATCGCGTCGAGCCTGACCGAAGAGGGCAAGGCGACCGATGCGACGGTTCCGGGTGTCGAAGCGCTGGTGAGAGGGCTCTCGGCAGGCGTGCGGTCCGCACGTCTCGCAGCAGCCGAATAATTGCCTATATTAGCGCGCACAACCCGAAGGAAATCTTCAGGAGTTACTAAGTGAACTGGATCACAAACTACGTTCGGCCGAAGATCAACTCGATGCTGGGCCGCCGGGAAGTTCCGGAAAATCTCTGGATCAAGTGCCCGGAAACCGGCGAGATGGTGTTCCACCGCGATCTCGAGGAAAACAAGTGGGTCATCCCGCAGTCCGGCTTCCACATGAAGATGCCGGCCAAGGCGCGGTTGAAGGACCTGTTCGACGGCGGCATCTTTGAAGCGCTTCCGCAGCCTAAGGTTGCCCAGGATCCGCTGAAGTTCCGCGATTCCAAGAAGTACTCGGACCGTCTGCGCGACAGCCGTGCCAAGACCGAACTTGAAGACACGATCGTTGCCGGTCTCGGCCGCGTCCAGGGCGTCAAGCTCGTCGCCGTCGTGCACGAATTCAACTTCATTGGCGGCTCGCTCGGCATGGCTGCCGGCGAGGCGATCATCAAGGCCTTCGAACGGGCAATTTCCGAGAAGTGCCCGCTGGTCATCTTCCCGGCTTCCGGCGGCGCGCGCATGCAGGAAGGCATCCTGTCGCTGATGCAGCTGCCGCGCACCACGGTTGCCGTCAACATGCTCAAGGAAGCGGGCCTTCCCTATATCGTCGTGCTCACCAACCCGACCACCGGTGGCGTTACCGCATCCTACGCGATGCTCGGCGACATTCACATGGCCGAGCCGGGCGCTGAAATCGGCTTTGCCGGCAAGCGCGTGATCGAGCAGACGCTGCGCGAGAAGCTGCCGGAAGGTTTCCAGACGTCGGAATACCTGCTGGAGCATGGCATGGTCGACATGGTCGTCAAGCGCCATGATCTGCCGTCGACGCTCGCCCGGGTTCTGAAGATCCTGATGAAGAAGCCGGCGGAAGCCTCGAAGCTCAACGGCGGCACGCAGCCGGCCGCCTTGCCGGTCGCTGCCAGCGCCTGAAGCGCTGCGTCGGCTGAACTGTATAGAACAAAATGATGCATCTCCGCGATTTCTTGTGAGCGGGGATGCTGCAACTCAGGGCGTTACAGCGATCGGTAGACGGCCTATAGGGCGCGCCCTGTAGCAGCCGAGCGTGTCGGGGCGGGGTTAAGAGATGGCAGCGGTGGAAGCCAGCGAAGCGGGCTATGAGATCGAAAAACTTCTCGCCCTTCACCCCAAGGGCTTCGACTTGTCGCTGGACAGGATCACCCGGCTTCTCGCAGCTCTCGGCAATCCCCAGGACCGCCTGCCGCCGGTGATCCATGTCGCCGGTACCAACGGCAAAGGCTCGGCAACCGCGTTTTCTCGGGCGATCCTGGAAGCAGCCGGCCTCAGTGTTCACGTCCATACCTCGCCACATCTCGTCAACTGGCACGAGCGCTATCGCCTGGGCGTCAAGGGCGGCAAGGGGAAGCTCGTCAGCGATCCCGTTCTCGCCGATGCCGTGCGTCGCGTTGCTGAAGCCAATGGCGGCGAGAAGATCACCGTCTTCGAGATCCTGACCGCCGTTACCTTCGTGCTCTTTGCCGAGCATCCGGCCGATGTAGCGATCATCGAGGTCGGCCTTGGCGGTCGTTTCGATGCGACCAACGTCATTGCCCGTCCGGCCGTTTCGGTCGTCATGCCGATCTCGCTCGACCATCAGGCCTATCTCGGCGATCGGGTGGAGCTGATTGCCGCCGAAAAGGCAGGCATCATGAAGCGTGGTTGCCCTGTGGTGATCGGCCAGCAGGAGGAAGAGGCCGCCCGGGATGTGCTGGTCTCGACCGCCGAGCGCCTCGGCTGCCCGATGTTCGTCTACGGCCAGGATTTCATGGCGCATGAGGAGTTCGGTCGCCTCGTCTATCAGGACGAAGGCGGGCTCGCCGACCTGCCGCTGCCGAAGCTGCCGGGCCGCCACCAGTATGCCAATGCCGCAGCGGCGATCCGCGCGGTACGGGCCGCCGGTTTCGATGTGTCAGAAGCGGCGATCGAGCGTGGTCTTGCGGGCGTCGAATGGCCCGGACGCCTGCAGCGGCTGACCAGCGGCAAACTCACGCATTACGGTCCGGTTGGCGCGGAAATCTGGGTCGATGGCGGCCACAATCCCGGTGCCGGCCAGGTGATCGCCGAGGCGATGGCAACCTTCGAGGAGCGCGAATCGCGACCCTTGTTCCTGATCATCGGCATGATCAACACCAAGGAGCCGATCGGCTACTTCCGCGCCTTCCTTGATCTCGCTGAACAGGTCTTCACCGTTCCGATCCGCGGCTCCGATGCTGGGCTTGATCCGGTGGCGCTTGCCAGCGACGCCGCATCGGTCGGCTTCGAGGCGTCCGCGGTCTCGTCCGTCGCCGAGGCGCTGACGATCATCTCCAATCTGGTCGACGAAGACCCGGCGCCGCCGCGCATCCTGATCGGCGGCTCGCTCTATCTGGTGGGCGACGTGCTTGCCGACAACGGCACGCCGCCGAAGTGATCAAGGTCTGGCTCAGCCAGCCCGTTTCCGGATTGAAGACAAGAAAAAAGCCCGGCATGCCGGGCTTTTAATATTCTCAGCGGTGAATCCGCCTTATGCGACCGCCGTGGAGATCCACGAGGACAGAGCCGTCTTCGGAGCGGCGCCAACCTTGATGTCGGCCACTTCGCCGGCCTTGAACATGGCGAGCGTCGGGATCGAGCGAACGCCGTACTGGGCGGCCAGTTCCGGGTTTTCGTCGATGTTGAGCTTGGCAACCTTGACCTTGCCGGCGAGTTCGTTCGAGATTTCCTCGAGGCTCGGCGCGATCATCTTGCACGGGCCGCACCATTCAGCCCAGAAATCGACAACCACCGGCTCGGCGGAGTTCAGCACTTCCTGCTGAAAATTGGACGTATCGACCTTTACAGTAGCCATAGGCTGCTCCTTGCGTTCGGAATGTCAGTATCCAGATGTTGTGTCTCATGTGAGAAGGCACCGCTGGATTTTCAATATCGGGTATCTCACTTTGTCGCGAGGTCTTCAAGGCTCCTGTCGAGCGCTTGATCGGGAACGACGTGGATTGCCGGCCCCTCGGTGAAGATCAGCACGCATCGAAACGCATGCGCCGGATAAAGCGGCTGCAGGAGCGCCCGGTAGATTGCAAGCTGCGCCGTATAGGCGAAGGGAATGTCGCCAGGCGATGGCGGCACCTGCCGATTGGTCTTGAAGTCGGCAATCGTCACGACGCCATCGCCGACGGCCAGCCGATCGATCCGGCCGGAAACCGCGTGCTCGCGCTTGCCGAGCGTCAGCGTGCCCATGACCGAAACCTCGGCCCGGCTGCTCGCCGAGAACACTGCGCCGAGATCCGGATGGGCGAGCACCGTTTCGATGCTGGCGATCAGTGCGGCGCGCTGTGCCGGCGGCCAGCTGGGCACGGATCGTTCGAGATAGCGTTCGGCCGCGGCCCGGCGATCGTCTCCCGCCATCGAGGGCAGAACCTGCAGCAGGCGGTGCAGGATGGCGCCCCGCAGCATCGAGAGATTTGCCGGCGCCTTTTCCGAGAAAAGAGCCGAGCCGACGAGCGCATCGCCGTCATCCTCGTCGACCGCAATGCCGACGCCGGAAGGGGTGAGCGGGCGCGGTAGCCGCTTTTGCGGCGGCAACGGCGTCGAAAGCGCCTTCGGCAGCGTGGTGGTGGGACGGCCGGAATCGGCCGAGCGTGCATCGCCGGAGGGTAGATCGCGCTCAAGCTGTTTGTCGCGCCAGGCATGGCCGGACCATTCCTCGCCGCCGGCATGGAAGCTGGTCGGGTAGCCGCGGCTGCTTTCATCTCCGGCAAGGCTCGCCTGCACCATGGCATGCCATGTATCGGCAACGGCCCGCTGGCCGCGATAACCGCAGACGATCAGGCGGTCGGCGGCGCGGGTCATGCCGACATAGAGCAGGCGACGATATTCCTCCTCTGCCAGCGTCTTCAGGCGCTCGCCGTCGGCGCTGATGAGCGAGTTCGATTCCGCGCCCGGCGCGCGCCACACCGGAAGCGGCAGGACGGTGCCATCCCTCTGGGTCAGTTCCAGAAAGCGGAGAGAGGGCACATGCTGGTTGCTGAACGCCGCCCCGCCACCATCGGCGAGGAAGACGACCGGCGCTTCCAGGCCCTTGGCCGCGTGCACGGTCATGATCCGGACTTCGTCGCGTTCCTTGTCCTGCTCGCGCTTGACCGTCGGTGCTTCCATTTCCAGCGTCGAGACGAAGGCTTGCAGGCCGGGCAGGCCGCTTCGCTCCTGGTCGAGCGCGAAGGTCAGGAACTCGTCGAGAATGTCGCTGACCTCGGTGCCAAGGCGCGCGAGAAAGGCGGCGCGGCCGCCATGCATGCCGAGGACGCGGGCATAGAAGTCATGCGGCGCCAGTTGGCTTGCGAGCGCCATGTAGGATTTCAGCGTTCGCGCCGTCTGGTGAAACAGGATGCCGTCATCGGCTTCGTGCTGCAGCCGCTGCCAAAGGCTTTCGCCCTCGCCGCGCCGGGCCGCGAGTTCGAACAGCGCGTCCTCGCCGAGGTTGAACAGCGGGCTCTTCATCAGCGCTGCCAGCGACAGGTCGTCCTGCGGCAAAAGCACGAACCGCCCGAGGGCGAGCAGGTCCTGCACGGCAATATGCTTGGTGAGCACCAACCGGTCGGCGCCGGCGACGGGAATGTTGTTGCGGCGCTTGAGCGCTCTCGTCAGCGCGTTGACAAAGGCGTCGCGTTTGCGAACCAGCACGATGACGTCGCCCGGACGCATCGGCCGGCGAACTCCCTTCTCGACGATCGTCTCCTTGCCGATCCAGCTTTCCAGCGTGGCCGCGATCCGGCGGGCGAGGATATTGACCGGCGCGCTCTCCGGTGTCGCGTCGAAGGCGGCGGTCCATTCCTCGTCCGTATCCACCGGTTCGGCGGCGATCACGTCCCAGATGTCGACGGCGCCGGGATGGCCGATGCGGTTCGAAGCATGCACCACCGGCTCGCTGCGGGCGCTGAGGCCCCGCGCATGCGCCGGATTGGCAAAGACGGCGTCGACGGCCGACAGCACGTCGACGGTCGAGCGGAAGGAGAGCTGCAGGCGGATCGGCTCGAAAGCCTTGCCGCCGTCGCGCACCCGCCGTTCGGTCTCCTGGCTCTCGCGCGAAAAACGCTCCGGACGCGCACCCTGGAACGAGTAGATCGACTGTTTCTCGTCACCGACGGCAAACATCGTGCGGGCCGCACCGCGTGCGCTCTCGCCCGAGAAGAAATCCGAAGCCAGCGCTTGGATGATCGTCCACTGCGCCGGGCTGGTGTCCTGCGCCTCGTCGACGAGGATATGGTCGATGCCCTGATCGAGCTTGTAGTGCACCCAGGCGCTGACATCGCCGCGGGCAAAGAGTGCTGCCGTTCGGTTGATCAGGTCCTCGAAATCGAGCTGGCTGCGCCGCCGCTTCAGTTCTTCATAGTCGGCATTCAGGCGCTCGGCGAGCGTCAACGCCGCCAGCGTCGCCTCGAACATCCGGAGGATGCTGATGTGATCGATGCTGGCGACGACATGGCGGTAGGCCTCGTCCAAGAGGTCGATGAGATCGGGGGCAGCCTGCTGCATCGCCTTGTTGAGAAAGGCGGATTGCGCCCGCGGCTTGCCGGTGCCGGTGAAGAACAGATGACGCAGGCCGTCATAGCGCGCGCCGAGGTCCGTCATCTTCGAAACGGTCCGCAGTCCCTCCGCGAAGTCGAGCACCTTCGTGCCGCCGACGCTGGCGGCGAGCGAGAAGTACCGCTCAAGCGCCGCGCCGTTCAGACCCGCCAAGGGCCAGATCGTCGCCATGGCGCTGTCGACGCTTTCCCCCGGGACTAGCTTCAACGCCCGGCGCAGCTCGGCCTCCGTGCCGCCGAGCCCGTCGGCGTGTTCGAGGAAGACCTGGATCGCGGTTCGGTTTCCGACGATTGCGGCCAGCAGTTTTTCCAGGCCGGTATCGTCGGCGATGTCGAGTACGGTGGCAAAGGCGTGGGCAAGCGCCGGATCGTCCTTGGCCGCAGTCGCGGTCAGCAGCAGCCGGCGCGCATCGGCCAGCAGAACCGCAGCCGCGCGATCGTCGAGAACTGAGAAATGGCCGGCGACGTTGGCCTCCAGCGGGAACTGGTGCAGCAGCGCCTCGCAAAAGGCGTGGATCGTCTGGATCTTCAGGCCGCCCGGGGTCTCCAGCGCGCGTGCGAACAGGCGGCGCGCCTCCTGCAGCTTCAAACGCCCAGGCCGTTCGCCCTCGATCGCCTCGATCCGCTTTTCCAGCGTCGCGTCGTCGAGCGTTACCCATTCGGCCAGCCGTTCGAAGACGCGGTTCGACATTTCGGACGCCGCCGCCTTGGTATAGGTGAGGCAGAGGATCGCCGATGGGCGGCAGCCGGCAAGCAGCAGCCGGATCACCCGCTGGGTCAGCACATGGGTCTTGCCGGAGCCGGCATTGGCCGACACCCAGGCGGAGCGGTCCGGGTCCGAGGCCAGCGACTGCCGGCGCGAGGTCCAGTCGAGCCAGCCTTGCGGCGTCGCCTGCTCGGGGCCGAGGCTGTCATCCCTCATCGCCATCCTCCTCTTCGCTGTCGGCCGCCGACCATTCGGCTACGCGCGCCAAATGGTCGTATTCGCCGCCATAATCGCGCTCCTTTTGAACAATCACGCGCGAGGCAAAGCCATGTTTTCCGGAGAGCAGCGCAGCCAGCAGCTTCCTGAGTTCGGCAAGCGACTCGTCCGCAAGCTGATCGGCCGACTTCGTCTCCTTCGACTTGCTGCCTTCGTTGTTGACCGGTTCCGATTTGAAGCGCGCGCCGGGCTTGAGCCGGACATAGAGCAGTGACTGCGGATGGCTGGGCGGCATGTCCTTGAAGGCGCCGGCCTTGAGCGCGGCCGCTTCCAGCGCGAGCTGCGGGTCGAGCAGCACGCGCGCCTCCTTGGTCGATGGGCTGGAGCCGGTCTTGTAGTCGATGATCTCGACGCTGCCGTCGGTTAGCGTATCGAGCCGGTCGGCAATGCCGGTCAGCCGCATGTCGGCGACGCCGAGTTCCATCGATGCCGCGACTTCTGTGCGCGATCGGCGGATGAAGCGTGCGCGTTCGCGCTCCCATTTGATGAAGGCCAGACCGACGGCCGCGAAGCGTGGACGCCAGATCGTGTCGATATGGGTGGGCAGTCGCGCCTCGTTAAAAGCCTCGTTCAGCAGCCGGTGCATGATTTCTTCGGCCGACGGCGACATCAGATCGACGCCGGAGCGCACGAAACGCTCGACGATCTGGTGGTAGAGCGTGCCGCGCTCGGCCGGGCCGGGGTCGCTGTTGAATGGCAGCAGCGGGTGCAACCGAAGAATGCGTCGCGCATAGATCGCATAGGGGTCGCGCCGCAGTCGTGACACTTCGCTGAAGGAGTATTTGCGCGGCTGCAGGTCTGCCGGTGGCTTGGGGGCAGGGCGCTCGGCCAGCGGCTGGCGGCCGCCATCGTCCAGCATGCGGGCCCAGGCGAGATAGTCGGCGCCATTGGCATGCAGCACTTGCGTCAGCCGCTCGCCGCCGAGCGCCAGCAGCCGCTGCAGCCAGCGCGAGGCGACAGTCGGTGCAGCGCCCTGGCGCATCGAGCGGGTGAAGATCAGCCGCCGTGTGCCGCAGGCCATCTGGAAGTCGTGCGCAAGCTGGCCGATGCGTCGTTCGGGCGGCTCGAGACCGATGCCGGTCTTCATGGTGCGCGACAGGAAGGGATCGTTGGCGGTCTGGCCCGGCCAGTTGCCCTCGTTCAGGCCGCCGAGAACCACCAGGTCCATGCTCTGCAGGCGCGATTCCAACGCGCCGAAGATGAACACCCGCGGATGGCGCATGGAGCGCGGTTTGACCGAGGCGCTGGCCGACAGTGCCTCGACGACATCGCACCATTGCGGCCCGTCCGCAGTCATCTGGCCGTCGGTTTCGATGATGCCGCGAAGGAGGGTTGCGAGCGTATCGGCGGCCTCTCCGGACCAAAGCCCCCCGAGGTCGCCACGCTCGTCGGCTGAGGCTGCTTCCAGGGCCTCGCCGGTGCGCATCGCCCAGTCGGCAAAGGTAAATTCGTCCGAGAACACGCGGCTGCCGTCCCGGCTGCGCGTAAGCGCGGAGGCGAGCGGTGCCACCGCGAGACTGATCTTCGCCGCCACGTCGCGGGCGGCCTGAAGCGCGTCATCACCGATTCCGATGCGCCATTCCGGCGGGTGGCGATCGGCCCTGTGCCGGACGATCGCCACGTCGAGCACAGCTTCGAGGGCCAGCAGATCGACCGTCGCGGTGCTGCCGCGCAGTGCCATGCGTTCCAGCGCGTCGGCCCCTTCGCGCATCCTGTCGCGGGAAAGCCCGAAGCGGGCCAGCGGATGCTTGAGCAGCGCGACGAACGGCACGGGATCGCCGGGACGCAGGCATGCTTCCAGCAGCAGCCGCAGCAGGCTGCCCTGTGGCGTCGCGATGAGAGGCGTACCGGCGGAATCGTCGGCCTCGATGCCGAAGCGGGCAAGCTCGGCGCCGACCCGCCGTGCGAGATTGCGGTCCGGCGTGATCAGCGCCGCCTGGCTCTCGTCGCTGCCTTCGAGCGCGAGCCGCAAGGCGACCGCGATCGCGGCCGCTTCCTCGCGTTCGTTGGCGGTTTCGATGAGGGCTGCATCCTGGAAGGCTTGCTGCAGCAACGCGGGATCCAGTTCGCTACGCATCTCGGTCCAGGCATTGGTCGCCTTGGCCGGCAGAAGTGCGTGCGACAGGATCTCGGCCCGGAAGTCGAGATCGACCTCGGCGCTGGCCAAGGTGATTACGTCGGGCCGCAGAACGGCCATGCGCTTTAGCAGCCGGTAGAAGCCGTATTGCGGGTGGCTGCGGCTTACCGGGTCCGGCCTGCCGTCAAGGGCGGCATCAGCGACGATCATGTCCCATTCGGCCTCGCTCATAGTCTGGTCGAGGCCAGGCAGTACGATCGTGCCATTGGGCAGCTTCTGCACGGCGGCAATAAGTGCTGCCGTTGCGGGAATGGAGCCGGTCGAGCCGGCAATGATGATCGGGCCTTCGATCTTGCCGCCGGCGATGCGCTGCGTCTCGGCCTGCAGGATGGCGTTGCGGTGGCGCGCGGGCGAGGATTGTTTCAGCTCCTCGAGCCGCTCCGGCCAGTAGCTACGGGCGATCTTCAGGAATTCGAGCGTCAGCTGCCACCAGAGCGCGTGTTCGCCGGCATCGAGCTTGTCGAGCTTGTCCCAGTTGAGCTCTTCCGTCTCCATCGCGTCGATGAGGTCGGCAAGGTTGCGCGCAAGCCAGATCGCATCGGCTGGACTTGCCGGCGCTATCAGCGGGCTCTCCGCATGAATGTCGAGCACCACCTTCGGCAGCCGGTTGCGCCAGGCGAGGATCAGCCGGCCAAGCTCGATCAGGCGTGCGGTGCCGGGAAGGGGCGGAGCCAGGTCGAGGATCGCCGGCACCTCGGCATCGAAGAAGCCGCTGTCGTCTTCGGTCTCGCCGAGCGCCTTGATGGTGGGCAGGATGGTGGAGCGGCCGCCGAGCAGGTCGACGAACTCGGACCGGAGTACACGGGCCGAGCGCCGCGTCGGCACGAAGATCGTCACGCCCGCGAGCGGCAGGGGATCGGCCGGGTCGTAGCGGAAGTCCGGGGTCAGGCTACCGTCACAAAGCTTTTCGGCGAGCGTCTTCAGGAAGGGGAGGCCGGGCGGGATAGTGAAGACGTTGGACCGGCGGCCACGCACGCTCATCCCTCCGGCTGGTGGCGGCGGATCGCCGCCTCCGCTTCGTCGATCGCCTCGGGCGTTCCGACCGTCATCCAGTGACCATCGAGCAGCAGGCCGTAAAGACGGCCCTCTTCGGCGGCGCGATCGAAATAGATGTTGAGATTGAAGGCGTCGTCGGGCGCGTCGGCAAAGAGCCGGGAATGCAGCGCGATTGCGCCGGCATAGACGACCGGGTTCGGCAGGCCTTCGGCGTAGCGCGTGAGCTTGCCGTCGTCACCCAGCGAGAAATCCCGCTTGCCGTTGTGTCCGGTCGTATCCTCGTCGCGCACGCACAGGAGCAGCATATCCATGCGCTCCGCGTCGAAGGCGGCGGCGAGGCGCGTCAGGTTGCTCGGCTTGCCCTTGGGCTCGCCGACCCAGAAGAGATCGGCATTCATCACCAGAACCGGACCTTCCGGCAGCAGTTTCAGCCCCTTGGCAAGGCCGCCGCCGGAATTCATCAGTGCCTCGCGCTCGTCCGAGATCACGATCTCCGGGGCACTGCGTCGGCCGAGGTGGCCCTCCATCTGGTCGGCGAAGTGGTGAACGTTGACCACGGCCGTACTGACGCCGGCCTCCACCAGGAGGTCCAGGACGTAGTCGATCATCGGCTTGCCGGCGATCTCGACGAGCGGCTTCGGCATCGTGTTGGTGATCGGACGAAGACGGGTGCCGAGGCCTGCGGCGAGCACCATCGCATTGCTGATCGACATTGATTCTCTGTCAGTTCGCTGATTCGGAAACGAGGATTCCGGTCTTCATACACCAGTCGTGCAAGGGTTTCAGCGATTCATGTGAAAGCGCCGCCTTAAGATAGGCGAAAGTGCGCGGCATGTGCTTCATGTAGCCGGGCTTGCCGTCGCGCTGCATCAGCCGCACCCAGATGCCGACGAGCTTGCAGTTGCGCTGCGCCGACATCAGGTGCCAGTCGCGAAGGAACATTGCCTCGTCGAAGCTACCACCCGCGCGCCGTTCGGCGAGATAGGTCTCCATCATCCGGCTTGCGAGCGAAGGCGGGATGGTGACGCGGGCATCCTGAACCAAGGACGCGACGTCATAGGCGGTCGGACCGATCATTGCGTCCTGGAAATCGATGAGGCCGATCCGGTCCAGACCTTCGCGTTCCCCGCGCCAGATGATGTTCGGCGAGTGAAAATCGCGCAGCAGCAGGTTCGTTTCGGATGTCTGTAGGAGGTCGATCAGGCCGTCCCAGATCTCTCCATATTCGCGCTTCTCGTCGTCGCTTGCCGGCGCGCCGCGTTTCCAGGGCAGATACCAATCGGTCAAAAGCCGTGTCTCGATCTTCATCGCCGCCCGGTCGAAATCCGGAATGCGGTGGATCACAGTCGGCTCGACGCTGATCTCGGCCTCGGAGCGTTCCGCGTGCAGGCGGGCAAGCAGCCGCGCGCTCTCGATGTAGCGTTCGTCGATTGGTTCTCCGTCCGCATCGAGAACGCCCTCCGAGCCGAGGTCTTCGATCAGGAGGATGCCCTGGTCGAGATCGCGGGCGTAGATTTCGGGCGCTGCAAAGCCACGGGCAATAAGAATCTGGTCGATGGCAACGAAGGGAACGACATCCTCGGCGATGTGCGCCAGTTGCTGATAGTACTTTCCGTCCTGAAGGATCGGGCCCGACTTGTGCCGCGGAGAATCCATCAGAATCCGGCTAACGGAACCATCCGCCGGGTAAATGCGCTCATAGGCCCGGATCGAGGCGTCGCCGCTGAGGTGGCGGCGCCGCGCTTTCGAATGTCCGTTCGTATCGAGAAACGCGCGGTTCGCCAGCGTCCGGGCGATGCGCTGCAGCGTGTCGTCAGGCGCCGAAATTTCGACGCGTCGCCCGTCTTTCTCGTGGGTAATGGCCAGCGTAATGCGGCTTGAGGGCAGGGCGTCGTCCGCCCGTTCCGGCCATTCGACCAGGCAGATGCCCTGCGACAGGGCTTCATCGAAGCCCAGTTCCTCGAGTTCGCTGGAATCGGCCAGCCGGTAAAGGTCGTAGTGCGCGACGGGTATGCGCAGGTCGTAGCTCTGGACTAGGGTGAAGGTCGGGCTCGGCACTTCCAGGCCGTCGTCATCGGCGACGGCTCTGAGAAACGCGCGTGCCAAAGTGGATTTGCCGGCGCCGAGATCGCCCGAAAGGGCAACGCAGTCGCCAGGTTTCAGGGCGAGCGCCAGGTCTTCACCAAGCTCGATCGTTGCCGCCTCGTCTGCAAGATGGCGTTCGATCGCCGGCATTATTCGGCCGCGACGGTGGACGGCACGTCGGCCGAGGGAATGCGGCAGGTCACTTCCGTGCCTTCGCCTTCCTTGCTGCGGATCGCGACAGTGCCGTGATGCAGGCTGACGAAGCTCTCGACGATCGAAAGCCCGAGCCCGGCGCCGCCGCGTTGGCCATGGCTTTCGAAGCGGTTGAAGACGGTGTCGAGCACGTCCTGCGGAATGCCGGGGCCGCTGTCGGAGACCGAGAAGATGAAGTCGCTGCCCTCGCGGCGGCAGGCCAGTTCGATGACGCTGCCATCGGGCGCGAAGTTAGCGGCATTGGTGAGCAGCTTGACGAAGATCTGCTTCAGGCGCTGCTGATCGGCGACCATCCGGCCGAGATTGTCCGGTGCTGCGATCCGGAGCGTGACGCCACTCTCGATCAGCCGGTCGGCCATCTGATGGGCGATGTCGTCGAGGAAGTCCGTCAGGCTGATGTCGGCGAGGTCGAGCTGGACGATGCCGGCATCGACGGTCGCAAGATCGAGGATGTCGTTGACAATCGTCAGAAGCAGCGACGAGGACGTGGCGATATGGTCGACATACTCTGCCTGGCGCTCGTTGAGGTCGCCGAAAGCCGGCGTCTTCAAGAGATCGGCAAAACCGATGATGTTGGTGAGCGGCGAGCGCAGTTCATAGGAGACGTGGTGGACGAAGTCGTTCTTCAACGCATCGGCCTTGCGTAGCGCCTCGTTCTTTTCGGTGAGCGCGCGCTCGACCCGGACGCTGTCGGTAATGTTGACGAAGGTCAGCATCGTCTGGGCGTTCGGCAGCGGAATGACGGCGTAGTCGAGGATCAGCCCGGTTCGAAGTTCGAGGATGCCGCGGCTGGAGGGCCGCTCGTCGTCGAAGCTGGTGATGATGTGGGTGAAACGCTTCCAGCCGTCGGGCTGGTCGTAGGAGATCAGGCAGGCCTGCTCGATCGCCTTGATATGCGTACCGGGTTTGGCTTCAGCCTCGCTGATGCCCCAGATCGCCCGGAAGGCCGGGTTGGAGAGGCGGATGCGGCCGTCAGGCCCGAACACCGCCACGCCTTCGGCAAGATGGTCGATGGTTTCGCCCTGGACCTGGACGAGCGTGTTGTAGCGCGTTTCGAGATCGACCTTCTCGGTCAGGTTCTCGAACACCCAGGTAACGCCACCCTGCGGACGGGCCGTGGCAAAGACGCGCAGCGTCTGTCCGTTCGGCAGGTGCCAGAGATCGCTCTGCGTATCGAGCGCCTGATAGACCGACAGCGCGTTTGCCTTCCACTGTTTCCAGTTGAGCTGTTCCGGCAGCTGGCCGCCGGCGCGCAGCCGGTCGAGCACTTCGCCGTTGTCGGGTTTACGCTCGAGGAAGCCGACATCGAGGTTCCACAGGCGCTGGAAGGCCTGGTTGTAGAACTGCAGACGCTGGTTGCCGTCGAAGATCGCGACGGGCGTCGCCAGATGGTCGAGCGTTTCCGCATGGCTCTTGAGCGTGCGGTTGAGCTCTTCGCGCACGGCCTCGATGCCCGAAATATCGACTGCGATACCGGCCGAACCAGCAGCGCTGCGGGCGTCGACGACGTCGAAGAAGGTGCGGTTGCCGCGAACGACGGTCGAGACCTTGTCGTGGAAAGGCGTATCGAAGGTCGAGACCGACCGGATCTTTTCACGCGCGACCGTCGCAAGCAGTTCGCGCTTCTCCGCGACGGCGGTGGCGACATCGGGCGCCTCGACGGCGTCGGCATAGGCTTCGTTGACCCAGACGAGCGCGCCGTCGGTGCCGCGCTGCCAGACAGGCAGGTCGATGGCATCGAGGAGCGTGTGGAAGGAGCGAAGCGCGGCATTGAGCCGGTCGTGTTCGAGCTTCAACTCGGCGAGCTCCGCCCGCATGTTGTTGAGCGCGATGAAGCGCACGAAGGCGCGGCCGCCGGAAACGCGTCCCTGGGCCTCCAGCACCTCGTTGCGCTGTGTTTCAATGACGAGATCGAAGCTGCGGGCCTGGGTGCGAAGCGCCTCGATCGATTTTTCCAGCTCGCCGGCGGACTGCGCCTTGACCCAGCGGCCGAAGGCCAGAAAGTCGCGATCGTCGGAAGGCGCGCCGGTTTCCGCCGGCAGCTGGCCGAGCAGTTCGGCGCGTTCAAGCAGTCCGTCCCAGATGACGATCCGGCGGTTCTTGTCGGCGACCAGTGCCTGGTAGCGCGAGAGGCGTTGGTTGGCGTCGGAAAGGTCGGACCTAAGCTCGCGGTTTTCGGCCTCGATGTTGCCGCGCTGGCGGATCAGCCAGATCGCCGAGATCATCGCAGCGGAAATGACGCCGATCAGCACGGAAAAGGTGACGACTTCCGACGAGCCGAAGATGCCGGCCTTTTGCGGGACGACCTGAGCCAGTGCGTCCGTGGCGGTGAAAAGCGTGGTGCCGGCCAAAAGGCGGCGCAGGAATTTCGGACCCTTGCGGCGGATGGCCGGAAAATCTGTCTGGTCTTTGTTCATGGCGCTGCCATCCCCGTCTGTCCGAAGGGTGCTGCCGGCCTTGCTGCGCCTTGCACAGTTCCACCGGGGCCCTGTTCAAGGGTCCGCGTCAGTTCCGATTGCATCCCCGGTCTGTCTCCGTCTGTTTGCCGCTAATTCGACAAGACATCCCATCCGCGATGCCCAAGGTCCGCACCGGCATCACGAATCAATGGGTTAGAGCATACTTCCTAGTCGAATCGTCGGGAAGGGAGAGGCCCAAAAAAGCGGCCGCGCTCTCTTGTCAAGAACGCGGCCACAAGATGTTGTGGATTGCCCGGGTAAGGATTAGTACCGGTAGTGCTCAGCCTTGAACGGGCCTTGCGTCTTCACGCCGATGTAGTCGGCCTGCTCTTCGGAAAGTTCCGAAAGCTTGGCGCCGAGCTTCTTGAGGTGCAGGCGAGCGACCTTCTCGTCGAGCGCCTTCGGCAGGACGTAGACTTCGTTCTTGTACTTCTCACCCTTGGTGAAGAGCTCGATCTGGGCCAGGACCTGGTTGGAGAACGAGGCCGACATCACGAAGGACGGGTGACCGGTGGCGTTGCCGAGGTTAAGCAGGCGACCTTCCGACAGAAGGATCATGCGGTTGCCCTTCGGGAACTCGATCATGTCGACCTGCGGCTTGATGTTCGTCCACTTGAGGTTACGCAGCGCCGAGACCTGGATCTCGTTGTCGAAGTGGCCGATATTGCCGACGATCGCCATGTCCTTCATCTCGCGCATGTGGTCCATGCGGATGACGTCCTTGTTGCCGGTCGTCGTGATGAAGATGTCGGCCGAAGAAACGACGTCTTCGAGCTGAACGACTTCGAAACCGTCCATGGCAGCCTGGAGCGCGCAGATCGGGTCGATTTCCGTGACCTTGACGCGGGCGCCGGCGCCCGAGAGCGAGGCAGCCGAACCCTTGCCGACGTCGCCGTAACCGCAGACAACGGCGACCTTGCCGGCCATCATCACGTCGGTGCCGCGACGGATACCGTCAACCAGCGATTCCTTGCAGCCGTACTTGTTGTCGAACTTCGACTTGGTGACGCTGTCGTTGACGTTGATCGCCGGGAACGGCAGCAGGCCCTTGGCCTGGAGCTGGTACAGACGGTTGACGCCGGTGGTGGTTTCTTCGGTCACGCCCTTGATCGCGTCGCGCTGCTTGGTGAACCAGCCCGGCGAAGCTGCAAGGCGCTTCTTGATCTGTGCGACGAGGATTTCTTCTTCTTCCGAACCCGGGTTCGAAAGCACGTCCTCGCCGGCTTCGGCGCGGGCGCCGAGCAGGATGTACATGGTGGCGTCGCCACCGTCGTCGAGGATCATGTTGGAAACGCCGCCGTCGGCCCACTGGAAGATCTTGTCCGTGTAGGTCCAGTATTCTTCGAGCGTTTCACCCTTGACGGCGAAGACCGGAACGCCGCTGGCCGCGATTGCGGCTGCGGCGTGGTCCTGGGTCGAGAAGATGTTGCAGGAGGCCCAGCGCACGTCGGCGCCCAGCGCAACCAGCGTCTCGATGAGGACGGCGGTCTGGATGGTCATGTGCAGCGAGCCGGTGATGCGCGCGCCCTTCAGCGGCTTCGAAGCGCCGAACTCTTCGCGGCAGGCCATCAGGCCCGGCATTTCCGTTTCGGCGATCGCAATTTCCTTGCGTCCGAAATCGGCGAGTCCGATGTCGGCGACGATGTAGTCCTGAGTGGTGGTCATGGAGTTCTCCGGGCTGATCTCTTCAAGCCGCGCGGCCTTGGCCATCTCCGCGGCGCGATTATGCCTCCCACGCCTATACGACGCGGTGAGAGTGCGACCGATCTATCAGGATTCAGGGTGAAGAGCAACCGCGATATAAAGAAGTCTTTATATCTTTATATTGCTGTCAGATTTCTTCGCCGAACTTGTCGGCGACCAGAGCGTCAAGCGCATTCAGCGCCTCTTCGGCCTGTGCACCGCTGGCGGTCACGCAAACGCTGCAGCCGGTGCTGGCGGCCAACATCATCAGCCCCATGATCGAGGTTCCGCCAACGGTCATGCCGTCCTTGGAGACGGTGATCTCGGCGTCATAGGCCTCGACCGTCTGCACGAACTTCGCTGATGCCCGCGCGTGCAGGCCTCGCTTGTTGATGATCAGCAGTTCGCGCGTCAGCGACATGTCGGGGCGGTGATCCATTATTTCCCACTCAGGACGCGGCTGGCGACGTTGATGTATTTCCGCCCGGCCTCCGAGGCCTCGACCAGTGCCTTGTCCATGTCGCTCTCGCCGCGAACGCCGGCGAGCTTGATCAGCATCGGCAGGTTGACGCCGGCGATCACTTCGACGGTGCCGCTGCGCATCACCGAGATGGCGAGGTTGGAGGGGGTCCCGCCGAACATGTCGGTGAGGATGATGACACCGTTGCCTTCGTCGACATTGGTGACCGCGTCGAGGATATCCTGCCGACGCTGGTCCATGTCGTCCTCGGGGCCGATGCAGACGGTCTCTATAGCTTTTTGCGGACCGACAACATGCTCAAGCGCATGTCGAAATTCCTCAGCCAGCTTGCCATGGGTGACAAGCACAAGTCCGATCATGGGTATCTTCGCTCCAACTGCACACGCAATTCACTGATGGCCAGATATCGCAATGCAGCAATTTCGTCCACCTGTTGGGGAGGGCATCTTGGCAAGGAAAAGGGGAAGTGCAAGCCAAAAATGCCGAAAAACCGGTCGCGCTGACGGTAAATCGGGCTAGAAACCTATTTTTTCAGCGATGAGCGCCTGCAAAATATTGAGAACCTGCGCACCATCTTCAACGGGAACGCGAACAATCGGCAATGCTCGCCCGAGTGGCAGGGGCAATGTCTCGTCATCAGGCGGTAGGCGCGGGTCGAATGGGGCGCTGACGGGCAGCAAGGCCCAGTCCATCACCGCGCTGGGCACGGTTTCGATCGTGCCGATGCCGGCGCCGCGGATTTCGATAAGGCCGTGAATGGAGGGCGGGCAGCGCGCCACGATCCGGTCGTGTTCGTGCGCAAGATCGACCCGGTCATCGGCGACCAGCGCTGCAAAATGTCCGGCCTGCCGGGCGGCCGTGATGCAGGCGATCGCCAGTCTGGATTTGCCGGAGCCGGACGGGCCGGTAATCAGGAAGCCGCGCGTCCCGAGCACGATTGCAGTGCCGTGGACATTGGCGCGGGCTGTTGTCACGCGTGCGGCTCGGCGGGAAGGGACAGGATGAAGCGGGCGCCGGCGATACGGCCATCCGGTCCGGCGATGTTTTCGGCCTTGAGCGTGCCGCCATGGGCTTCGGCGATCTGCCTGGAGATCGACAGCCCGAGGCCGGAATTCTGGCCAAAGTCCTCGCCTTCCGGACGGTCGGTATAGAAGCGCTCGAAAATGCGGTCGATGTCTTCGGCCTGGATGCCGGGACCATTGTCCTCGATATAGACGAGGCAGCGTGAGCGCGAGCGCGTCAGGCGCACGACGATCCGCCCGCCGTCCTCAGGCACGAAGGACCGGGCGTTTTCGATCAGGTTGGTAATGATCTGGCCGATGCGCAGGTCGTAGCCGCTGACGGCAAAGCGCGCCTTGGGGCTGTCCTTTCGGTCGATGACGAAATCGAGCAGCACCGACTTCTTCTTGCTGCGGACCTGGCGCGAGATATCGACGAGGTCGCCGAGAAGTTTTTCGAGATCGATCGTCTTGGCGTCGCTGCGGGCAAGTTCCGCGTCGAGACGCGACGCGTCGGAGATATCGCTGATCAGACGGTCGAGGCGCCGGACGTCGTGCTGGATGACGTCCATCAGCCGCTTCTTCGATTCGTCGGTCCGCGCCAAGGGCAGCGTTTCGACGGCGCTACGCAGCGAGGTGAGGGGGTTTTTCAGCTCGTGGCTGACGTCGGCGGCAAAGTTCTCGATCGCGGCGATCCGGTCGTAGAGCGCGGTGGTCATTTCGCGCAGCGCGACCGAAAGATTGCCGATTTCGTCCTGGCGCGAGGAGAAGTCGGGAATTTCCTCGCGCTCCTTGGCGCCGCCGCGGCGCACGCGCACGGCGGCTGCAGCCAGGCGCCGCAGCGGATTGGCGATCGTTGACGACAGAAGCAGCGACAGGATGATGTTGACGAGGGCCGCGACGCCGAAGACGCGGATGATGGCGAGACGCTCGGCCTGGACGATCTTGTCGATGTCGCCGGCCTGGGTCGAAAGCAACAACACGCCGAGAACGGCGCGGAAGCGCTGGACGGGCACCGCCACGGAGACGATGAGCTCGCCCTTCTCGGTAACGCGTTCGACATAGCCGCGCACGCCCGTCAGCGCATTGGTGACCTCGGGATAGATCGAGCCGTTGCCACCCGGCGGTTCCTTGTAGAGCGGCAGGTTGCCCGGCTGCAAAAGCTTGTTCAGCCAGCTGTTGAGCTTTTCGCCGATGCCCGTCGATTCCGGCTCGATCGGCGGCAGGTCGAAGCGCAGCACCTGGCCGCCGCTATAGAGATGGCGCGAATCGAGCAGCAGGTCGGCATCCGCGTCGAACAGGCGGGCGCGGGTGCGCGTCGGCGAGATCAGCCGGCGCAGAACCGGCGCGACACGTTCCTGGATGATCGGGAAGTCGAGATCCTCGTCGCTCGGCAGCGGCGTGATGCTCTGGCCGGCTTGCAGTTCCAGCAGCTTTTCGGGATCGATAGTGATCGAATTGGTATCGACGGAAGCGGAAGCCGAGATCGCGCCGGCGATGATTTCGCCCTGGGTCAAGAGGCTTTCGACGCGCGCATCGATCAGCCCCTCGCGGAACTGGTTGAGGTACATGATGCCGCCGACCAGAACGACGAGCGCCACCAGGTTGAAGAAAACGATACGGCGGGTGAGGCTCGAGAAGACGGCATTGCCGAAGAGACGACGAATGAGCGTGAAGGGATGCGCCCAGCGGCGCTGGCCCTTCAGTGCCTGGGCACGCCCGTCATTGTCTTCAATGTCGCCCTGCAAGACTTCTACCAAATGTCCCGCTCCCGCGCGGACTGTCCTTCATAATCGTTCGATGGCGGCGGCGCTGCCGGCCGGTTGCGCCGCCTTCCATGGTTTTGATCCGAAGACGGCGGAGATCGTGTCGAGCCTCACAGGAGGCCATCACCATCGCGCCGCTTCAAATGCGCCACTCTGGGCGCGATGGCAAGCCCCGTGGCTCAGGCACTTTCCCGGAAACGATAGCCGACACCGTAAAGCGTCTCGATCATGTCGAAGTCGTTGTCGACCATCTTGAACTTCTTGCGCAGCCGCTTGATGTGGCTGTCGATGGTGCGGTCGTCGACATAGACCTGTTCGTCATAGGCCGCGTCCATCAGTGCGTCGCGGCTCTTGACCACGCCCGGGCGCTGCGCCAGCGAATGAAGAATAAGGAATTCCGTCACCGTCAGCGTCACCGGCTCGCTCTTCCAGGTGCAGGTATGGCGCTCCTGGTCCATCACCAGCTGCCCACGCTCGAGCGAGCGCGACGGCGCGTCGGTTGCCTTGACGGTATTGTTCGTGTTGGCGGCCGCCGCTTCGCGGTTGGCGGCGCGGCGCAGGATCGCCTTGACGCGTTCGACCAGCAGGCGCTGCGAGAACGGCTTGGTGATGAAGTCGTCGGCGCCCATCTTCAGGCCGAAGAGTTCGTCGATCTCTTCATCCTTGGAAGTGAGGAAGATCACCGGCAGGTCCGACTTCTGCCTCAGGCGGCGCAGCAATTCCATGCCGTCCATGCGCGGCATCTTGATGTCGAAGATCGCAAGCTGCGGCGGCCGGGCGAGCAGGCCTTCGAGCGCGGAAGCGCCGTCGGTATAGGTCTCGACCTTGTAGCCCTCCGCCTCCAGGGCGATGGATACGGACGTCAGGATATTCCGGTCATCATCGACAAGCGCGATGGTCTGCATCGTGTTCAACTCCGTCTTTTGAGGTGCCGGTCCCGTCCCCGAAACTCCGGCATTCGCGAGTCACGGGTGCGTTAGTGAGTATAAAGGTGGAACAAATTGTGGCGAAGCCCAAAAAGCACCTGTCGTAACGATAGGATAGGTCCCGTCAGATCGGTGTTCGGGATGTCGATTTCAACCGATTAAAAAAACGATAATTTTCTTTAAATCGATTAATATACTGAAATCATTATTCTTTTTTTGACGTCGCCTTGTTTTTGAGCGAGCATGCAAGTAAGGTCCGGCGAAATTCAACGCCAATGGCCAAACACGAAGGAAGCTTGACCATGGAGCAACTCGGCACTCGCAATCTCGCGAACGGCTTGGAAAAACTCGGCTTTATCGACCTGGATACGGTTCGGTACAACCTCGAAGCCGCAGAGCTTTATGGGGAAGCTCTTCGCCGCGGCGAGGCCGAACTGACGGCACACGGTGCGCTCGTCGCCCGTACCGGCCAGCACACCGGTCGCTCGCCGAAGGACAAGTTCGTCGTTCGCGATGCGAACACCGACGACCAGATCTGGTGGGACAACAACAAGCCGATGTCGCCGGAGCATTTTGCTCTGCTGCGCAAGGACATGCTCGAGCATGCCAAGGGCATGTCGCTCTACGTGCAGGACCTGGTTGGCGGCGCCGATGCCGACAACGCGCTCCCGACGCGCGTCGTGACCGAGTACGCCTGGCATTCGCTGTTCATCCGCAACCTGCTGATTCGTCCGGCCCGCGAAGCGCTCGGCGCCTTCCTGCCGAAGCTGACGATCATCGATCTGCCGAGCTTCAAGGCTGATCCGGAGCGCTACGGCTGCCGCACCGAGACGGTCATCGCCTGCGATTTCACCAACGGCCTGATCCTCATCGGCGGCACGTCCTATGCCGGCGAGATGAAGAAGTCGGTCTTCACCGTCCTCAACTACCTGCTGCCGAAGAAGGGCGTCATGCCGATGCACTGCTCGGCAAACGTCGGCCCGGCCGGCGACACCGCGATCTTCTTCGGCCTTTCCGGCACCGGCAAGACGACGCTTTCGGCCGACCCGACCCGCACGCTGATCGGCGACGACGAGCACGGCTGGGGCGAGCAGGGCGTCTTCAACTTCGAAGGCGGTTGCTACGCCAAGGCGATCCGCCTGTCGGAAGCGGCCGAGCCGGAAATCTACGCCACGACCCGCCGCTTCGGCACGGTCATGGAAAACGTCGTGCTCGACGAGCGCCGCGTGCCTGATTTCGACGACGGTTCGCTGACGGAAAATACCCGTTGCGCCTATCCGCTCGACTTCATCCCGAACGCCAGCGACACCGGCACCGCACCGCAGCCGCGCACCATCATCATGCTGACGGCCGACGCCTTCGGCGTGATGCCGCCGATCGCCAAGCTGACGCCGGAACAGGCGATGTACCACTTCCTGTCCGGCTACACCGCCAAGGTTGCGGGCACCGAAAAGGGCGTTACCGAGCCGGAAGCCACTTTCTCGACCTGCTTCGGCGCGCCGTTCATGCCGCGCCATCCGTCGGAATACGGCAACCTCTTGAAGGATCTGATCGCCAAGAACGGCGTCACTTGCTGGCTGGTCAACACCGGCTGGACCGGCGGCGCCTACGGCACCGGCAGCCGCATGCCGATCAAGGTGACGCGTGCTCTGCTCGCGGCCGCCCTTGACGGCTCGCTGAACGCTTCGGAACTGCGCACCGACGCCAACTTCGGCTTTGCCGTTCCGGTCTCGGTCCCGGGCGTCGACGACGGCATCCTCGACCCGCGCTCGACCTGGGCCGACGGTGCAGCCTATGACGCGCAGGCTCGCCGCCTTGTCGACATGTTCATCACGAACTTCGCCAAGTTCGAGAGCCATGTGGACGGCAGCGTCCGCGACGCTGCTCCGGGCACCAAGATCGCCGCCGAATAAACATTGTCGGCTATGATTCACGTGAAACCCGGTCCTTGTGGCCGGGTTTTTCGCGTTTGTGCCTGCTGTATTTCCCCTCGAAAGCTCTTCGATCAAAGGGGAGCCAAAGTGCTGTGGCGACCTTTGCGCCTCTGATGAGCCGCGCGGCGCCGCAGTGTTTTCAACGGGTTCGCTCTGTGCCATAGATCGGGCCGAGGTGAATCATGGCCAGCGACCCGCTCTACATAAACGACAATATCGTGATTGCCGGCTGGGAGCTGACGGAGCAATTCGTGCTGGCCGGCGGTCCGGGCGGGCAGAACGTCAACAAGGTGTCGACCGCCGTTCAGCTGTTCTTCAACGTCCAGGCGTCTCCGGCGCTTTCCGATCGCATCAAGGCCAATGCCCTGAAGATCGCCGGCAAGCGCGCCTCAAAAGAGGGCGTGCTGATGATCGAGGCGAGCCGCTTTCGCAGCCAGGAGCGCAACCGTGAGGACGCGCGCGAGCGGCTGAAGGAGCTGATCCTCAAGGCCGCCGAGCCCCCGCCGCCGCCGCGCAAGAAGACCAGGCCGACGCGCGGCTCCGTCGAGCGGCGTCTCAAGGAGAAGTCCGGGCGCGGGGAGATCAAGAAGCTCAGGGGCCGGCCTGGAGGCGATTGATTCTTTTTGCGGCTCCCTTGCCTTTTGGCCGGCAGCGCCCTCTCTTATCGAGCAGTGTTTTCGCTAAAGGAGATATTCATGGGTCTTTTCAGCTTTATCAAGAACGCCGGCAAGAAGCTTGGCATCGGCGGCGACGACGATGCTCCGGATGCCGAAAGCGTTCAGAAGGAACTTGCATCCCACGATCTCGGCACGAAGGACGTGCAGGTCGAAGTGGCCGGTGACAAGGTCGTGCTGAAGGGTGTCGTGAAGGACCAGAGCGTCTTCGAAAAGGCCGTCGTCGCCGTCGGCAACACGCTCGGCGTGTCCGCGGTCGAGGCCTCCGAACTCAAGGTCGCCGATGCCGGCGCAGCACCTGCCGCAGCAAAGGCGCCCGTCTTCTATACGGTCAAGAAGGGCGATAACCTCTGGAAGATCGCCGAGGCGCAGTACGGCAAGGGCAAGGGCGCCAAGCATACGGTGATCTTCGAAGCCAACAAGCCGATGCTGACCCATCCGGACAAGATCTATCCGGGCCAGGTTCTGCGCATTCCGGATCTGGATGCGGCCTGAGCGTGTCCTTCAGGCGGTCTCTTGCAATTGCCGCGCTGGCGAGCCTCTGGCTTGCCGGCGTTTCTCTGGCGCAGCCTTTCCGTGAACCCGCCAAGGGCAGCACCGAGCGTGCCGCCATCCTCGACGCGATCCGTCCCGCGGTCGAGGCCGAGATGCACGGTCCGGTCGAATTCGTCGTTACCACCATGCGTGCCGCGCCCAACTGGGCCTTCATGCAGGTCGAGCCGCAGCGTCCCGGTGGCGGATCGATCGAGCTGTCGCAAACCGGGTTGCGTGACGAGGCCGACATGATGGATGGTCTGACGGTGTTCGCACTCGTCAGTTTTCATAACGGCCGCTGGAACCTCGTCGATCACGTCGTCGGGCCGACGGATGTCGCCTATGCCGGCTGGCCGCTGCGCTATGGCGTTCCGGCGGCACTTCTCGGCCTGGAACAATAAGGACTGCCTCTCATGCAGGTGCTCCCGAAAGGGATCAGACATATTCCGGGCTATCTCGATCGTGCCCGGCAGGAGCAACTGGTGGAGACCATTCGGTCCGTCGTTGCCGAAGCGCCGCTCTTCGTGCCGGAAATGCCGAAGACCGGCAAGCCCATGTCGGTGCGCATGACCAATTGCGGCGCGCTCGGGTGGGTCACGGATCGCGATCGGGGCTATCGTTACCAGGCTCAGCATCCGGTGACCGGCCGTCCCTGGCCGGTCATGCCGGATATCCTGCTCGATATCTGGAATGCGGTTTCCGCCAGCAGCAAGGCGCCCGAGGCCTGCCTGGTAAACTTTTATTCCGAAGAGGCCCGCATGGGGCTGCACCAGGATCGCGACGAGCGCGACCTTGAAACCGCCGTCGTCTCGATCTCGCTAGGCGACAGCTGCCTCTTCCGCGTCGGCGGCAACACGCGCGGCGGCCAGACAATGTCTTTCCGGCTGGAAAGCGGCGATGTCGTGGTGCTGGGTGGGGAAGGGCGGCTCGCCTTCCATGGCGTCGACCGCATCTATCCGAGCACGTCGACGCTGCTGAAGAATGGCGGGCGGGTCAATCTTACGCTCCGCCGCGTCAATCCCTGAGGATGCACCGAAAGCTTAGAGCTTCCTGAGCGCCACCTTTTCGGTAAGATGGTTCGGGCCCTTTTGCAGGATCAGGTCGGCGCGCGGGCGCGTCGGCAGGATGTTCTGGTGCAGGTTCTTCAGGTTGATGTTGTGCCACAATCCCTCGGCGATGGCCCGGGCTGCATCCTCGCTGATCGTGGCGTAGCGGTGGAAGTAGGATTCGGGGTTCTTGAAGGCGGTTTCGCGCAGCCGCATGAAGCGGTTGACGTACCAGCTGTGGATCAGGCTTTCCTCGGCATCGATATAGATCGAGAAATCGAAGAAATCCGAGACCATCGGCACGATCTTGCCGTCGGCCGGCAGGTTGCGCGACTGCAGAACATTGATGCCTTCGAAGATCAAAATATCCGGGCGGTCGATCACCGTGTACTGATCCGGCAGCACATCATAGGTCAGGTGCGAGTAGCTGGGCGCCTTGACGTTCGGCTGGCCCGCCTTGATCGCCGACAGGAAGCGCAGCAGTGCGCCGACGTCGTAGCTCTCCGGAAAGCCCTTGCGGTCCATCATGTTTTCGCGCTGGAGCACGGCGTTCGGATAGAGGAAGCCGTCTGTCGTCACCAGGTCGACCTTCGGGCTCGACGGCCAACGCGCTAGAAGCTGTGCCAGGATACGGGCCGTGGTCGATTTGCCGACGGCGACCGATCCGGCGATGCCGATGACGAAGGGGGTCTTCGTCTCGGACATGCTGAGGAAGCGCTTGCGCTGCTCGAACAGCATCTGCGACGACTCCACATGGGTCGAAAGCAGGCGTGACAGCGACAGGTAGATCTGCCGCACCTCGCCGAGATCGACCGGGTCGTTCAGCGAGCGCAGCCGCTGTACCTCGTCGGCCGTCAGCGTCAGCGGCGTATCGGCGCGAAACCGCGACCATTCCTCGGCGGTAAAGAAGTGATACGGCGAATAGTCCCGCTTCTGCAGATTGTCCGGCAGGTCGGCCGCTTCGATGTCTTTCGCCGCTGTCGTCATGGGGTCTGCCGATTTGCCTTTTCCTGCAGGCCGGATTCGTTTGTCCGCCGCTGAAGTTCGTTGAGCACATCCTGCAACGGAACGTCGGCGATCTTCAATACGACCATTAGATGATAGATGAGATCGGCGCTTTCGGCGACGAGATTCGCGCGGTCGTTGCTGATCGCGGCGATCACCGTCTCGACCGCTTCCTCGCCGAGTTTCTTGGCCGCCTTCGGCTGGCCGCCGGCGACCAGCTTTGCCGTCCAGGATTGGTCCGGGGCCGCCTGCGCGCGTGTCGCGACGATGGCCTCGAGGTCGGAAAGTGTGAAATCTGCCATGGAAGATCCTGAAGCTCAGTCGAGGCGCATGGCGATGCCATGCTCGGCCATATAGCGCTTGGTTTCGCCAATGCTATAGGTGCCGAAATGGAAGATGGAGGCGGCGAGAACGGCGGTTGCATGACCGTCCCTGATGCCGGCGACCATGTGGTCGAGCGTGCCGACGCCGCCGGACGCAATCACCGGCGCGCGCACCGCATCGGCAACGGCGCGGGTCAGCGCGATGTCGTAGCCGCTCTTGGTGCCGTCGCGATCCATCGAGGTCAGAAGGATCTCGCCGGCGCCGAGATCGACCACCCGGCGGGCAAAATCGATCGCGTCGATGCCGGTCGGCTGGCGTCCGCCATGGGTGAAGATCTCCCAGCGATCCGCTCCGCCGTCCGTCGAGACCTTCTTGGCGTCGATGGCAACGACGATGCACTGGTTGCCGAACTTGTCTGCCGCTTCCGCGACGAATTCCGGGTTCTTCACGGCGGCCGTGTTGATCGACACCTTGTCGGCGCCGGCCAGAAGCAGCTTGCGGATGTCAGAAACCTGGCGAACGCCGCCGCCGACGGTCAGCGGCATGAAGCATTGTTCGGCGGTACGGGCGATGACGTCGAAGATCGTCTCGCGATTGTCCGAGGACGCAGTGATGTCGAGGAAGCAGAGTTCGTCGGCGCCGGCAGCGTCATAGGCGCGTGCCGCCTCCACCGGGTCGCCGGCGTCGATCAGGTCGACGAAGTTGACACCCTTGACGACACGGCCGTCCTTGACGTCGAGGCAGGGGATAACGCGGGCTTTAAGCGTCATGGTTCAAGCCTTTCTCGCGGCGCGGATCAGGTCCAGCGCCTCCTGCGGGTCGATACGGCCGTCGTAGAGCGCGCGGCCGGAGATGGCGCCTTCGAGCTTGCGTGCGTCCGGTTCGACCATGCGGCGGATATCGTCCATCGAGGCAAGGCCGCCGGACGCGATGACAGGAATGGAAACCGCGTCCGCCAGTTCCAGCGTCGAGGCCCAGTTGATGCCGGTCAGGATGCCGTCGCGGTCGATGTCGGTATAGATGATCGCCGAAACGCCAGCGCCCTCGAACTTCTTGGCAAGCTCGATCACGCCGAGTTCGGATGCCTCGGCCCAGCCTTCGACGGCCACCTTGCCGCCCTTCGCGTCGATGCCGACCGCGACCTTGCCCGGGAACTTGGCGCAGGCTTCGATGACGAGCGCCGGATCACGAACGGCGACGGTGCCGAGGATGACGCGGGCAAGCCCGCGCGACAGCCAGTTTTCGATATGGTCGAGTGTGCGAATGCCGCCGCCAAGCTGCACCGGGTTCTTGGTCGCCTTGAGGATGGCGTCGACGGCGGCACCGTTGACCGTCTCGCCGGCAAAGGCGCCGTTCAAGTCGACGACGTGCAGCCATTCAAAGCCCTGGTCTTCGAAGGCAAGGGCCTGGGCCGCCGGGTCGGGATTGTAAACCGTCGCCTGGTCCATGTCGCCAAGCTTCAGGCGCACGCATTGCCCGTCTTTCAGGTCGATCGCGGGAAAAAGGATCATGGGTCTGTCCAATCAGTCGTGCGAAAGCTCAGGGCTTCCAGCGCAGGAAATTCGAGATGAGGGCGAGGCCGAGCGCCTGGCTCTTTTCCGGGTGGAACTGTGAGCCGGCCTTGTTGCCATTGGCGACGAAGGCCGTGACCGGTCCGCCATAGTCGGCCTCGGCGACCACGTCGGCCGCGTTCTCGGCGGCCAGATGGTACGAATGCACAAAATAGGCGTGCAGACCGGCTTCGCCAACACGGATGCCGTCAAACAGCGGATGCTCGCGCTTGAGCTTCAGCGTGTTCCAGCCGATCTGCGGGATCTTCAACATCGTGTCGGCGGGCGTCATTTCGACGACATCGCCGGGGATCCAGCCGAAACCATGGGTGATGGTCTTCTCAAGCCCGCGCGACGACATCAGCTGCATGCCGACGCAGATGCCGAGGAACGGCCGGCCAGCCTGTTCGACCGCCTCTGTCAACGCTTGCTCCATGCCGTCGACGGCGGCCAGGCCGCGGCGGCAATCGGCATAGGCCCCGACGCCCGGAAGCACGATGCGGTCGGCGCTCGCCACCCGCTCCGGCTTGTCGGTAAGGTCGATCTCGGCTGCAATGCCGGCTTCGCGGGCGGCCCGTTCAAAGGCCTTGGTGGCCGAGCGCAGGTTGCCCGAGCCGTAATCGATAATGGCGACGCGCATCAGCGTTCTCCGTAGGAATCAAAAAGGCCGAGGCCAGGGCCGCCACTTGAGGGCTTGCGCACGGTCCAGTCGGCCGGGGAAGGGGCGGCGGGCTTGGTTTCGTTCGAAGCCAGGCTCGTGAAATAGATCTCTTCGGCCGCTTCGAGATTGGGCGCCGGCACGATGGAGCGTAGCGTCCAGTCACGGGCCGTCAGGCTGCGCGCCACCAGAACCGGTCCTTCGAGCGCCACCACCAGCCGAAGCGCGAGGTGCGCCAGGAGAGACGGCAGGAAGCCGCTCTCATGGTTCGACAGGAATATTAACGAGATCTGGAGAACAGCAACTGCGATGCCGATTGCCCATTGGCGCTTGGCCAGAAGCCAGAGCGCCGGGAAAAGGAAGGCCCACCAGGAAAAGCCGTCGGCGACGAAGCGTGCCCGCTCGTCGTTGGCGCGCGCACCCGGCGGGGTGAGGATCATGTAAGAAGCCATGAGTCAAAGCCAGTGACTGGCCGCTTAGGCAAGGGTCCCCTTGGTCGAGGGAACGCGGCCGGCCTGGCGCGGGTCGATTTCTGTTGCGGTGCGAAGCACGCGGGCGACGGACTTGAAGCAGGTCTCGGCGATATGATGGTTGTTGGCGCCGTGGATGTTCTGGATATGCAGCGTGATCCCGGCGTGCTGGGCGAGCGCCTGGAAGAATTCGCGCACGAGTTCCGTGTCGAAGGTGCCGATCTTCGGCGACGTGAAGGTCACGTTCCAGACGAGGAACGGCCGGCCGGAAACGTCCACCGCCGCGCGCGTCATCGTCTCGTCCATCGCGAGGTCGAGCGAGGCGTAGCGGGTGATGCCGCGCCGGTCGCCGAGCGCCTTGGCAATCGCCTGGCCGATGGCAATGCCGGTGTCTTCGACCGTATGGTGATCGTCGACATGCAGGTCGCCGTCCGTCTTGATCTCCATGTCGATGAGCGAATGTCGGGCGAGCTGGTCCAGCATATGGTCGAAGAAACCGACGCCGGTCGAAATCTTGGAGATTCCGGTGCCGTCGATGTTGACCGATACGGATACCGCGGTTTCGTTGGTCTTTCGCGAAACCTCTGCGGTGCGGCTGGACGTGGCTTCTGCCATCGGGCTCTCCTGTATACGCTGACGCGGCTCCTTATCAGGCAAAAGCTGAAATATCCAGAACTTGAACGGTCGATTCGAATCATCCGGTGCCAGCCGCCGAACGAAGATTGCGCCGGCGGCCTGTTGCCATTTGCAAACCTGTCTGCCGTACTTACATAGGCCTCAAGCAACCAGGCTCGAGTCACGAGCCGCAATGCCCCGCGTATCAGGGGCCCACGGGTAATTTGATGAGCGAACACAATCCCTACGGAACGATGCATGCGACGACCATCATCACGGTACGCAAGGATGGCAAGGTGGTGATGGCTGGCGACGGCCAGGTGAGCCTTGGCCAGACCGTGATGAAGAGCAACGCGCGCAAGGTGCGGCGGCTTGCCAAGGGCGACGTGATTGCCGGTTTTGCCGGCGCCACCGCCGATGCCTTCACGTTGCTGGAACGGCTCGAAGCCAAGCTCGAGCAGTATCCCGACCAGCTGATGCGCGCTGCTGTCGAGCTCGCCAAGGACTGGCGCACCAACAAGTATCTGCGCAATCTCGAAGCGATGATGCTGGTTGCCGACAAGTCGATCACGCTGGCGATCACCGGCAATGGCGACGTTCTCGAACCCGAGCACGGCACGATCGCCATCGGATCGGGCGGCAACTACGCCTTTGCCGCCGCCCGCGCCCTGATGGACAGCGACAAGTCGGCCGAAGACATCGCCCGCCGGGCGCTGCAGATCGCCGGCGACATCTGCGTCTACACCAACCACAATATCGTCGTGGAGACACTGGATGCCCAATGAGCCCGCGCATGTCAGTTTCGTGCCGGTGGCCGATAGCCACCTGCCGCTGCTGCATGCCTGGCTAAGCGAGCCGCATGTGCGGCAATGGTGGGGCGACCCGGACAAGGAAGTGGAGCTGATCCGCGAAGGCTGTGCGTCGGGAGAAGTGGAAGGCTTCATCTTCCACGTGGCCGGCAAGCCGGCGGGCTACATCCAGTCCTGGGTGCCGGCCCAGTACCCGGACGACGAGCCCTGGGCGAAGGACATGCCGGCCGATGTGCCCGGCATCGACATCTTCATCGGCCCGGCGGAACTGACGGGCAGGGGCGTCGCCTCGCTCGCGGTCCGGGCCTTTGCCGGGCGGCTCTTTGCCGCCGGCGCCCCCCGCGTCGTGATCGACCCCGACGCCGGCAACCGAAGGGCTGTCAGCGCCTACACCAAGGCCGGCTTCGTGCCTTACGCAGAATGGATTGATACGTCCGGCCGCACCCTCCTGATGGAGCTGACGCGGACCGAGTTTGAGAGGACTACATGAGTACGTTTTCACCCAGGGAAATCGTGTCGGAACTCGACCGTTTCATCATCGGCCAGAACGACGCCAAGCGCGCCGTGGCGATCGCGCTTCGCAACCGCTGGCGCCGCCAGCAGCTCGGCGATGAGCTGCGCGACGAGGTGATGCCGAAGAACATCCTGATGATCGGACCGACCGGTGTCGGCAAGACCGAGATCTCCAGGCGGCTTGCCAAGCTCGCCGGCGCGCCCTTCGTCAAGGTCGAGGCGACCAAGTTCACCGAGGTCGGCTATGTCGGCCGCGACGTCGAGCAGATCATCCGTGACCTCGTCGAAGTCGGCATCGGTCTCGTGCGCGAAAAGCGCCGCGTCGAAGTCAAGGCCAAGGCCCACCAGAATGCCGAGGAGCGTGTGCTCGACGCGTTGGTCGGCGCCACTGCATCGCCGGCAACGCGCGACAGTTTCCGCAAGAAGCTGCGGGCCAACGAGCTCGACGACAAGGAAATCGAGATCGACATCGCCGAGACCGGCGCACCGGGCGGCGGCTTCGAGATCCCGGGCATGCCGGGCGCAAATATCGGCGTGCTCAATCTTTCGGAGATGTTCGGCAAGGCGCTCGGCGGCCGCACCAAGAAGGTCAAGACGACCGTCAAGGCTTCCTATGCCATGCTGATCGACGACGAGTCCGACAAGCTGCTCGACAACGAGCAGATCCAGCGCGAGGCCATGAAGGCAGTTGAGGACGACGGCATCGTCTTCCTCGACGAAATCGACAAGATCGCCTCGCGGGAAGGCGGCATGGGCGCCGGCGTGTCGCGTGAAGGCGTGCAGCGAGACCTGTTGCCGCTCGTCGAAGGCACGACGGTCGCCACCAAATACGGGCCGGTCAAGACCGACCACATCCTCTTCATCGCGTCCGGCGCCTTCCATGTGGCAAAGCCGTCGGACCTGCTGCCGGAATTGCAGGGCCGCCTGCCGATCCGCGTCGAGCTGCGCGCGCTGACCAAGGAAGACTTCCGCCGCATCCTGACGGAAACCGAGGCGAGCCTCATCCGCCAGTACAAGGCGCTGCTGGACACGGAAGAGGTCAAGCTCGACTTCACGGACGACGCGATCGACGCGCTTGCAGATGTGGCCGTGCAGTTGAACGCCACGGTCGAGAACATCGGTGCCCGCCGGCTGCAGACCGTGATGGAGCGTGTGCTGGACGAGATCTCGTTCAATGCACCCGACCGTGCCGGCCACGAGGTGACGATCGACGCCGAATATGTGCGCAAGCATGTCGGCGACCTCGCCGCCAACACCGACCTGTCGCGCTACATCCTGTGACATTTCGGTCGTAGGGCCATGCAAACGCCCGCAACCCTGAATACGCAGGCCGCCTGTCTCTCGACAGGCGGCCGCATTTTTTCTAACACGGATGCGGTTACCGATCGTGGTCCGGGCATCTTTCCGACATGATCTTGGCGTAGGAGCGCCCCGCCGACCGAGGCAGCCTCCACCAGTCACAGGAAGAAGAGATCGTGCGTTTCACCGCCTGCATGCTCGCTATCGCCACGTTTTGCCTGACCGCAAGCCAGTCATTCGCCGCGACCGACGTTCCGCCGGGCAACCGCAACGTCGAGCAACCGGCGATCCCCGGCGCATCCGTGCGCCGCACCAAGGCCGGCCGCACGTCCTTTGACGCCAAGTTCGACAAGGTCCGCGATCTCCTGGCGACCGACAAGCAGCTGATCAGCAAGATCAAGTCCGTGTCGCGCGCCTATGGCATCGCGCCGATCCACATGGTCGGCGCCATCGTCGGCGAGCACACCTACAATGTCGACGCCTATGACCGGCTGCAGTCCTATTACGTCAAGGCGGCGGCCTATGCCGGCAACAGCTTCCAGTTCGGCTATGATGGCGAGACGGTCGCCGAATTCGTGGCTCGCCCGCAATTTTCCGAATGCGGCGCCAAGAAGGGCGCCTATGCGCTGTGGAGTTGCCGCGAGCGGGTCTGGGACAACGACTTCCGTGGCAAGTCGGTGGGCGGCAAGTCCTACCCGAACAACCGGTTCAGCGCCGTCTTCTTCCAGCCGTTCTTCGCCGGCCAGACCTTTGGCCTCGGTCAGATCAACCCGCTGACCGCGCTGATGTTGACCGATATCGTCGCGAAGACCTCGGGCTATGAGCGTCTGGACGAGAACAACGCCGCGGGCGTCTATGAGGCAATCATGGATCCGGACGTGTCGCTCGCCTATATGGCGGCCTCGATCCGCCACTCGATCGATGCCTACAAGTCGATCGCCGGCGTCGACATCTCCACCAACCCAGGCGTCACCGCGACGCTCTACAATGTCGGCAATCCCGATGGCCGCGCGGCCGCACTCGCCGCCAAGATCCAGAACGGTCAGGCGCAATGGCCGGAGGAGAACTATTACGGCTGGCTCGTCAACGACAAGCTGTCGGAACTCGAAAGCCTGCTGTGATTCACGTGAAGCACTTTCCTTGATTGCGCCGTAAAAACCTGAAATCCTGGGGCAATCGAGAAAGGCAATCACCATGGACATGCGTCCGGAGCCGTTCGAACCACCGGCTCCCGTTCCCCGTGTCGGCATTCCTTCCTACCTGAAGATCCTCAGGACCGTGCTGCGCAATCCGCTCGAACTGTGGGGCGAGCCGTCCTACACCTTGCCCTGGATCGAGACGAAGTTCGTCACCCAGCGCACCCTGATCGTCAACGATCCCGGTCTTATCCGCCACATCCTCGTCGATAACGTCGCCAACTACGAAATGTCGAAAGTGCGGCGGCTCATCCTCAGGCCGATCCTGCGCGACGGGCTGCTGACGGCGGAAGGTGAGGTCTGGAAGCGTTCACGCAAGGCCATGGCGCCGGTGTTCACGCCGCGCCACGCCAAGGGTTTCGCCGGGCAGATGCTGCGCAGTTCGGAAGCGTTCGTCGAGCGCTATGCTGGAGCCAAGAAGGCACCCTTTACCACCAATGTCGCGAACGACATGACGGAGCTGACCTTCGATATCCTGGCCGAAACGCTGTTTTCCGGCGAGGTCGCCGTTGAGCGCGAAGGCTTCGTCCAGAGCGTCGAGGAACTGCTGCACCGGATGGGCCGTGTCGATCCGATGGACATTCTGCTGGCTCCCGAATGGGTCCCGCGTCCGACCCGCATCGGCGGCAGGAAAGTGATGAACCGGTTTCGTTCGATCGTCTCGGAGACTATGGCGCTTCGCCGCCGCAAGATGGTGGAGGACCCGAAGGGCACGCCGCAGGATTTCCTGACGCTGCTTTTGGAGATCGAAGGCAGCCAGGGACTTTCGACCGCCGAGATCGAAGACAACATCCTGACCTTCATCGGTGCCGGGCACGAGACCACCGCCCGGGCACTTGCCTGGACGCTCTACTGCGTTGCCAATACGCCCGCCTATCGCGAGACGATGGAGGCAGAGATCGATGCTGTGATCGCAGGTGGTGCCGAGCCGGTCGAGTGGCTCGGCCTGATGCCGCATGTTCTCGCCGCCTTCGAGGAGGCAATGCGGCTCTATCCGCCAGCGCCGTCGATCAACCGTGCTGCGATCGAGGAGGACCAATGGACCTCGCAGTCAGGTGAACGCGTCCGTATACCTAAGGGTATCGCCGTGCTGATCATGCCCTGGACGCTGCATCGCCACGTTCTCTATTGGGAGAAGCCGCGCGCTTTCATGCCCGAGCGTTTCCTCCCGGAAAACCGCGAAAAGCTGCACCGCTACCAGTATCTGCCCTTCGGCGCCGGGCCGCGCGTCTGCATCGGCGCGACCTTCGCACTGCAGGAGGCGGTGATCGCGCTCGCGGTGATGATGCACCGCTACCGCTTCGATCCGACCGCGGAGACCAATCCCTGGCCGGTGCAGCGGCTCACTACTCAACCGCGGGGCGGGTTGCCGATGAGGGTTTCGGTTCGCTGAAGGTCTTGCCGGGGATCGGTGACTGTACCGAACGCACCGGAGAATCCGCCGGCTTCGGCTGCTGCAGCATCTTCGACGGTTTCTTGATCGTCTTGATCTGGGCGCAGGTCGCGTCGCCGACATTGTCGCAGGGTTTGTAGACGACGATCTCGCTGCCGGCGCCATCGTCCCAGACCGCCTGGATCGTCAGCGTCTGCGCCGTTTTGGCGGGTAGCGAGATATAGACATACTCAGCTGTCTCGTCGCCAGGCAGATTGAAAGGCAGCTGCGGATTGCACTTGGCCAGCGGGAAGCGTTGGTCGAGCGCGTCCGAATTGATCGAATAGCGGATTTCCGATAGCCGGCAATGCATCGTCTGCAATGCGGTGAAATAGATCAGTTGCCGCTCGTCATAGTCGCGAAACTGGATCCAGCCGGTCTGCTTGTTGGCATCGAGCATCGCCTTGTAAATCGCGACTTCGGGAAGCTGCGGCTTGTATTCTTCCTCGTCCGTGTCCTGGGCGTGCGCCGCGCCAGTCGTAAGGCCAAGGGAAATGGCTGAAAGCAGCCAAACAAGGGCGAGTGGACGGCGGCGTTGGTGCATGCGCTATGTCTCCGGCCTGCCTTTGTGTCGCTCGACAGATCATCGATGTCTGCGGCACGATGGTTTTCCCTTGAAATATGTCATATCACCGCATCGATCCCCATTGAACCCGGGGCCTCTGCGCCCCGCGCGAATTCCGGACTGCGCGAATTGACCTCCCATTTTCTTCTCGGCATCGACACCGGCGGGACCTACACCGACGCCGCCCTCTTCTCGGAGACGCAAGGGGTGGTCGCCAAGGCCAAGGCGCTGACGACCCGTCACGACCTCGCGGTCGGCATTTCCGGTGCGGTCGAGGCGGTGCTCGATCAGGCCAAGGTGCCGGTTTCGGCAATCAGCATGGTCTCGCTGTCGACGACGCTTGCCACCAATGCGCTGGTCGAGGGGCAGGGCGGTCGCGCCGGCCTCGTCATGATCGGTTTCGGCCCCGAGGATCTGAAGCGCGACGGTTTGCAGGAAGCGCTCGGCTCCGACCCGGTGATCTTCCTGCCGGGCGGGCACAATGTGCATGGCGGTGAGACGCCGCTTGACATGAGCGAGCTCGATGCCGTCCTGCCGACGCTTGCTGATCAGGTCTCCTCCTTCGCTGTTGCCGGCTATTTCGCCGTGCGCAATCCGGATCATGAAAAGCGCGTGCGCGATCGCATTCGCGAGGTCTCGCACCTGCCGGTCACCTGCAGCCACGAACTGTCCTCGAAGCTCGGCGGGCCGCGCCGAGCCCTGACGACGCTGCTCAACGCCCGTCTGGTCTCGATGATCGACCGGCTGATCGGCTCCTGCGAAGGGTTCCTCAAGGCGCGCGGCATCGACGTGCCGATGATGGTGGTGCGCGGTGACGGTGCGCTGATTTCGGCCGAGGAGGCGCGACTGCGCCCGATCGAAACCATTCTTTCCGGCCCGGCGGCGAGCCTCGTCGGCGCAAGGCATCTGACCGGCCTCGACAATGCCGTGGTCTCCGACATCGGCGGAACGACGACCGACGTCGCCGTGCTCGACGGCGGGCGACCGCGGCTCGACGCCGAAGGGGCCGTTGTCGGCGGCTTTCGCACCATGGTCGAGGCGGTGGCGATGCGGACCTACGGTCTCGGCGGCGATTCGGAAGTGCGCATCAACGATCGCGGCCTCAAGGCGAAGATCGACCTCGGCCCGCGCCGGCTGATGCCGCTCAGCCTTGCCGCAGCGCTCCACGGCGACGCGGTCATCGCCGTTCTTGAAAGACAGATGCGCGCCCAGCACACCGGACGCAACAATGGACGCTTTGCCGTCCGCACCGGCCTTCCGGATCATCTTGCAAGCGGCCTGCAGTCACAGGAGCAGGCGCTCTACGAGCGCATCGATAGCATCCCCGTGTCGCTGGAAACGCTGCTGGTCTCGACGCCGCAGAAGGCAACGCTCGACCGCCTGGTGGCCCGCGGGCTCGTCCATATCTGCGGCCTCACGCCGTCCGACGCCATGCACGTGCTCGGCCGGCAGTCGCAATGGAACCTGGAAGCGGCCGAACTCGGCATCCAGCTTGCCGCCCGCACCCGCGACGGCTCCGGCCAGCCGATCGCTTCTTCTCCGGAGGCGATGGCGCAGATGATCGTCGACCGCCTGACGCGGCAATCCTCCGAAGTCATCCTGCAGGCCTGCCTTGGCGAGGACGGTGCCGGCGCGATCGATCCCGCCGTGTCTCAGGCCGTCGATCGTGCGCTGACCCGGACGCCGGGCATCGTGCGCTTTTCGCTCGGTCTTGACCGCCCACTCGTCGGGCTTGGTGCTTCGGCGCCGGTTTATTACCCGGCTATCGCCGAGATGCTCGGAACCGAAGCCGCCATTCCCGAGGAGGCCGGCGTCGCCAATGCCGTCGGCGCCGTGGTCGGCCAGGTGAGCGCCACGGTCACCGTTTTCGTGACGATGCCGGAGGAGGGCATCTTCGTCGTCAACGGTGCCGGGGCCAGCGAACGTTTTCTCGATCAGGAAAAGGCGTTTGATGCCGCGCGCCGGCGGGCCGAGACGACGGCACTGGAAATGGCGCGCACCAATGGTGCCGATGAACCCGCTTCTTTGTTGCGCGAGGAAATCGATGCGCCGGAGGTCGAGGGCAACCGTAAGCTCGTCGAGGCCCGGTTCATTGCGTCCGCCAGCGGTCGTCCGCGCATCGCGCACAGCTGATCTTTTCCATTTCGGAAACAATTCTTCGCATCCTTGCAGAATTGACAGGGAATGAATTGATGAGAAACTGCGGCCGTTTCACGCGCGTATTGCGCATGGGCTGGTCCGCGACCCGCTTCAGGCGCAAGATCAACATGTTGGGGCGTTTTCATCGCATCCGTTCGGATCGGTGGCGCTCCTTACGTCTATTTCAAGGAGTTGGCAGATGGACCGCATTGAGACCTATGGATTGAAGATTGATGCGGGCCTCCATCGCTTCCTGGTGGAAGAGGCGATGCCGGGAACCGGCGTCGAGGCCGAACATTTCTTCGAGCAGCTTTCCGCCCTCGTGCACGACCTGGCCCCGAAGAACCGGGCTCTGCTCGCCAAGCGCGACGACCTGCAGGCCAAGCTGGACGCCTGGTACAAGCAGAACGGCGCGCCGAGCGACATGGAGACCTATCAGACCTTCCTGCGCGATATCGGCTATCTGCTGCCCGAGGGTGGCGCGTTCAGCGTTTCGACTGCCAATGTCGATCCGGAAATTGCAACCATCGCCGGCCCGCAGCTCGTCGTTCCCGTCATGAATGCGCGCTATGCGCTGAACGCCGCCAATGCGCGCTGGGGTTCGCTCTATGACGCGCTCTACGGCACGGATGCGATCTCGGACGCCGATGGCGCCGAAAAGGGCCGCGGCTACAATCCGAAGCGCGGCGCCAAGGTCATTGCCTGGGCGCGCGATTTCCTCGATGCCAGCGCGCCGCTGGAAAAGGGCAACTGGGCCGACGTCACGTCGCTCAAGGTCGCCGGCAATGCGCTGACGGTCGGCCTCAAGGACGGTTCGAGGACGACGCTTCGCAACCCCGCCCAGTTCGTGGGCCACAGTGGTTCGGAAGGCGGGCGCTTCGAGATCGTTCTCCGGCACAACAATCTGCATGCGATCGTCGTCCTCGACGCGTCCACGCCGATCGGCAAGGAAGATCCGGCCGGCATCGCCGACGTCATTCTCGAATCGGCGATCACCACGATCATGGACTGCGAGGATTCGGTTGCGGCCGTCGACGCCGAAGACAAGGTCGTCGTCTACCGCAACTGGCTGGGCCTGATGAAGGGCGACCTCGAAGAAGAAGTCGCCAAGGGCGGCAAGACCTTCATCCGTCGCCTCAATCCCGATCGCATCCACACAGCCACCGCCGGCGGCACTTTGTCTCTGCCGGGGCGCTCGCTGATGCTGGTTCGCAACGTCGGCCACCTCATGACGAATCCGGCTATCCTTGATCGAGACGGCAACGAAGTGCCCGAAGGCATCATGGATGCCATGGTCACCGCGCTGATTGCCCTGCACGATGTCGGCAAGGGGGGGCGCCGCATGAACTCCCGCGAGGGGTCCATGTATGTCGTCAAGCCGAAGATGCATGGCCCCGAGGAAGTCGCCTTCGCCAGCGAGATTTTCGGCCGTGTCGAAAAGGCGCTCGGCATGCCCGCCAACACCATGAAGATGGGCATCATGGACGAGGAACGCCGCACCACGGTCAACCTCAAGGAATGCATCCGCGCTGCCCGCGAGCGCGTCGTCTTCATCAACACTGGTTTCCTCGATCGCACCGGCGACGAAATGCACACCTCGATGGAAGCGGGCCCGATGATCCGCAAGGGCGACATGAAGCAGGCGGCCTGGATCGGCGCCTACGAAAACTGGAACGTCGACGTCGGGCTTGAATGCGGCCTGTCCGGCCACGCCCAGATCGGCAAGGGCATGTGGGCGATGCCCGACCTGATGGCAGCGATGCTGGAACAGAAGATCGCCCAGCCGAAGGCCGGCGCCAACACCGCCTGGGTTCCGTCGCCGACCGCAGCGACGCTGCATGCCACGCACTACCATCGCGTCAATGTCGCAGAGGTCCAGGCGAGCCTGAAGAGCCGCGCCCGCGCCAAGCTCTCCGATATCCTGTCGGTGCCGGTCGCCGTCCGTCCGAACTGGACGCCGGAGGAAATCCAGCGCGAACTCGACAACAACGCGCAAGGCATCCTCGGCTACGTCGTTCGCTGGGTCGACCAGGGCGTTGGCTGCTCGAAGGTCCCCGACATCAACAATGTCGGCCTGATGGAAGACCGCGCGACGCTGCGCATTTCCGCCCAGCACATGGCCAACTGGCTGCACCACGGCGTCGTCACCGAGGCCCAGGTCGTCGAGACGATGAAGCGCATGGCGGCTGTCGTCGATGGCCAGAACGCCGACGATCCGCTTTATGTCGCGATGGCCGGCAACTTCGACGGCTCGATCGCCTTCCAGGCGGCCGTCGAACTCGTCCTCAAGGGCCGCGAACAGCCGAACGGCTACACCGAGCCGGTCCTGCACCGTCGCCGCCTGGAGCTGAAGGCGCTGAGCGCCGCCTAAGCAACTTCTGGGAAGGCCGATCGAACCTGGCTGGCCGGCCGCTCTTGCGTCGATAAATGCAGACACTGAAAAAGAAAAAGGCCGCCGAGATGATTGGCGGCCTTTCGATTTCAGTCGATCGGACTTGTTTACTGCTGGACGACGACGCGGGCGCTCTTGCCGGGGCGAACGCGCGAATAGAGGTCGATGATGTCCTGGTTGATCAGGCGGATGCAGCCGGACGAGGCTGCGGTACCGATCGAGGACCACTCCGGCGTGCCGTGCAGGCGGAACAGGGTGTCCTTGCCCTGGTCATTGAAGAGGTAGAGCGCGCGGGCGCCAAGCGGGTTCTTGAGGCCGGGGCCCATGCCATCTTCGACATACTTGGCGACTTCCGGCTTGCGTTCCGCCATTTCCTTCGGCGGATGCCACATCGGCCATTCCTGCTTCCAGGCGATATAGGCTTCGCCTTCCCATGCAAAACCGGCCTTGCCGACGCCGATGCCGTAACGAACGGCCTTGCCGCCGGGCAGCACGTAATAGAGGAAGCGATTCGGCGTGTTGACGACGATCGTTCCGGGGCGCTCGCTGGTGGCGTAATCGACGATCTGGCGATGGAAACGAGTATCGACCTTGCTGATCGGGATGGCCGGCAGCGCGTAACCGTGGTCCTCAACTGCGCCATAATCGCCGTTAAAGATCTGATTCGTAGCAACCTGTACCGTTGCGGGCGCGGGTTCGTTCGCAGCCGTTTTGGGCTTGGACGAGGTCGTCGAGCAGCCGGCAACGGCGAGTGTCGCCGCGAGGCTGCACAAGAGGAAGGCATTGCGGAAGCGCATGGGAGTCTCTTAAAAAGAAGCGAAGTAAAACTGGGTCGCCGCGACCAACAGTGACTACGGTTATTTTCGATTAGTTTGAGCTATGCAAGAGATTGCGCGGCCACAATTTGGCTGAAAAGTGCAAATTCCATGACCCTTGTTTTTTTGCAACAAAATGACCGGCCCAAAGGGACACTGGACGCATGACGATCCTCTCCATCCATGGCGACAACCCCTTGATCGACGGCCGCCAATCGAATCGCGCGATGATGGTGCGCCGCGGCGTGCAGCGGCTTTTCGCCGATCTGCGCCATTCCGTCCTGCCGGAACTAACCTTGGCGAGTGGGCGGCGCGCCGATCTGATCTCCTTGTCGATGAAGGGCGAGATCTGGATCGTCGAGATCAAAACCTCGATCGAGGACTTTCGCGTCGACCGCAAATGGCCGGATTACCGCCAGCATTGCGACCGGCTGTTCTTCGCCACCCATGCCGGCGTGCCGCTCGATATCTTCCCGGAGGACTGCGGGCTGCTGCTGTCTGATGGTTATGAAGGCCACATCGTTCGCGAGGCGCCCGAGCACAAGCTGCCGCCGGCGACGCGCAAGTCGATGCTCCAGCTTTTTGCCCGTACGGCGGCGCAACGGTTGATGCTCGCGGAATGGGCGGCAGAGCGCAACGGCGAACTTGGCGATTCGATTGGCGACATCCTCTCCGGCGGTCGCGACTGAGCCTGGAGGGGAGACGACCGAAGCAGCGGTTTTGCGCCGGTCGCGGGAGCCGGTTGCTTACTTCGGCGCGCGCTTGGCGAGAATGCGCTGCAGCGTGCGGCGGTGCATGTTGAGCCGGCGTGCCGTTTCCGAGACATTGCGCTCGCACATCTCATAAACGCGCTGAATATGCTCCCAGCGGACGCGATCGGCCGACATCGGGTTTTCCGGCGGCTCGACGCGCTCGCCCTGGCGCTGCACGAGTGCCGCAAAGATGTCGTCGGCGTCGGCAGGCTTGGCGAGATAGTCGACCGCACCGAGCTTCACCGCATTCACGGCAGTGGCGATGTTGCCGTAGCCGGTCAGCATGATCATGCGCGTGTCGTCGCGCCGTCCGCGGATCGCCTCGATCACGTCGAGGCCGCTGCCATCGCCGAGCCTGAGGTCGATCACCGCGTATTTCGGCGGGTTGCCCTTGGCCTTGGCAATGCCTTCCGCGACCGATTCGGCGATGTCGACCGAAAAGCCACGGGCTTCCATGGCGCGGGCCAACCGTCTGAGAAAGGGCGCGTCGTCATCGACCAGGAGCAGGGTGCGGTCCGGCCCGATCAGTTCGGCGTCCTGTGCGGTGGTGCTGGGCGAAGCTGTCGATTTGTCGGTCATTCTCGCAATCCTTGAGCGAAAACAGAACGCTTTCGCCGAGATTATAGGTTTCTTCTGCTGTCGTTCAATAAACTGCGAAATGTCATTTCGCCAGTTTCGTATCCATCAGGGCGCGCGGCCATTCGACGCTGACCCGGGCGCCCGGGCTGTCCGGCCCGCCATTCTCGAAGCGCAGGCGCGCGCCCGAACGCTCGAGCAGCGTCTTGGCGATGAAGAGCCCGAGGCCAAGGCCGCCGGCGCTGTCATCCTTCTGCCGGCGCGTCACATAGGGTTCGCCGATCCGCTGCAGAATATCGGGAGCAAAACCGTCACCATCGTCGGCGATCGTGACGCGAACCCGATCCGCGGTGTGCTCGACGGTTACGGTCACTTGTTTCTTGGCGTAGTCGACGGCGTTTTCCAAGAGGTTGCCGAGCCCGTAGAGAATGCCGGCATTGCGGTTGCCGACCGGCTCGGCGGCACGGTCGCCCTTTTCGATGAGCTCGATGTGGATGCCGAACTCGCGATGCGGCGCCATCACCTCCTCTATCAGTGACGACAGCGGCAAAAGCCGCATGTGCTCCTCGCTCTCGGAGGACAGGGTCGTCAGCCGCTTCAGAATATCGCGGCAGCGTTCGCTCTGGCTGCGCAGCAGATGCACGTCCTCGCCGAAGCGCGGATCGTCGCCGAGTTCGCGTTCCATCTCCTTGGCAACGACGCTGATCGTCGCAAGCGGTGTACCGAGCTCGTGGGCCGCAGCGGCCGCAAGCCCATCGAGCTGCGACAGGTGCTTTTCCCGCTGCAGCACCAGTTCGGTCGCCGTCAGCGCCTCCGACAGCTCACTCGCTTCCAGAGACACGCGGTAGGTATAAAAGGCGGCAAAGGCGGTCATCGAGACGATCGCAAACCAGATGCCGGCGGTCAGCACCCGCGGCATCAGGAGAACCGTGCCCGGATACCAGGGCAGCGGAAAGGGCGAGAAGGCGAGTGCGGTGATGGCGATCACCGCAAAACCGGCGAGGATGATGCTGTGCGATTTCGGCTGCGACGCCGAGGAAATGATGACCGGTACGCAGAGCAGCGGCGCGAAGGGATTGGTGAGCCCGCCGGTGATGAACAGCAGCCCGGTGATCTGCGCGAGATCGAGGCCGAGAAGCGCGAAGGCGGCTGGCGGCTGCAGCCGGTGCGTCGGCGGATAGCGCAGTGTGACATAGGCGTTGACCAGCGCCAGGCTCGCGATCAGCACCAGGCAAGAAATCAAGGGCAGCGGAAACTGCAGCCAGAAGGCGGTGATGAGGACGGCGATCGACTGGCCGCCGACGGCCAACCAGCGCAGTCGCACAAGCGTCTGCAGACGCAGGCTGCGGTTGCTGGTCTGGTCGTTGTTGTGTTCGAGCGCAACAGTGGTCATTCGTGCCTGCATTCCAATTATCGATGCTTTCGTCTCATGTACCACGGGGCTTGGCCCGTGTCGTCGGCGACGCGTTGGCCGGATCCTCGGGCCAGGGGTGCTTCGGATAGCGCCCGCGCATGTCAGCGCGCACGTCGCGCCAGGAGCCCGCCCAGAAGCCGGGCAGGTCGCGCGTCGTCTGGATCGGCCGATGGCCAGGCGAGATCAGTTCGAGCAGCAGCGGCAGCCGCCCGTCGCCGATCGCCGGATGGGTCTTCAGGCCGAAGAGTTCCTGCACCCGGATCGACAGCAGCGGCTCGTCGCCGTCGTAGTGGATCGGGTGCCGCTGCCCGGTCGGCGCTTCGAAATGTGTCGGGGCGAGCTTGCCGAGTTCGCGTTGCCGCTCATGCGGGATGAGGGAGAGCAGACCGTCGGAGAGATTCGATGCCTTGATGTCGGCAATCGCGGTCACGCCGTGCTGGAAAGGCACGAACCAATCGTCGAGACGGTCGAGCAGCGCTTGATCGGAAACATCCGGCCACGGGTCGCCGATCGAACGATTGAGGAAGCCGATGCGGTCGCGCATCTGCATCGCCTCCTTGGAGAAGGGGAGAACGGCGAGCCCGAGTTGGCGCACGCCGTCGGCGAGCGCGCGCGCCGCCGACGAGCCGGTCGGTCGTGCAAGCGGCGCTTCCTCGAAGATGATGGCGCCGATCCGCGTCACCCGCCG